>NZ_KV811596.1:0-344 GCF_001813145.1 Rothia sp. HMSC066G02
GGTCAGCTACTTGCTCACCAGCAAGAGTCGCGGAAGCCCCGTTTTTCTCGTCGTGCCCTCGCAATAGCAGGCGTGGGCACCCTCGGCGCTCTCATCGTCGGTCGACAGACCGGTATCCTCGCCACCAATGAGGAAAAGCACGAAGCGCGCCTTTTCAAGCGGGATAAGGTACTGGCTTCCCTTGAGCCGACTGAGAAGTTTGATGGGCTTGCCAAACAGGGTGATTCAACTGGTCTGCTTGTCTACACCGCCTACGAGCGCAACGGCAGGTACGTGCCTGCTACCGAAGAGCGCGCCGCTCAGAATGTGCCGTACCCCGTTCTGCAGCCGGGAATGAATGAGTA
>NZ_KV811597.1:0-96596 GCF_001813145.1 Rothia sp. HMSC066G02
AAACGCCCCTGCAACCCGAAAATGGGTGAAGTGGGACACAAACAGGGTCTTGAAAGGGTCTCAAATACCCTCACAAACATCAAAATGCCTAGTCAGTGCGTTTTATGGGTACTAAAAAATCTTCAAAAAACTTCCAAAAAACCTCAAAAATCTGCGAATTCCCCTCTCTGGAGCCCCAAAACATGGTCGAAAGGCGCCCAAAGCCCTCACCAACAAAGACAAACCAAGAAAACCCAGAGCCAGAGGGCAGCAGAACGATACAAGAAGGGCCCCTCCTGACGGAGGGGCCCTGTGCATATAGGGAATGTATATAGGGACCAGAAAAGGAGGGGCACTCCCCCCACCGAACATTCAGTAATGAATACTTCAGTAGAGAAGAACCCCTCCCCCTCTATATGTATAGAGAAAGTCAGAAAAGACTAGACAAGCTCTACAGCGCCCTGGTTCTTCTTGCCACGGCGAACCATCGCAAAACGACCGTGCAGCAGATCATCCTTAGAAATCGCTGCGTCCTCGCCCTGAACCTTCACGCCGTTCACCGAAGCGCCGCCCTCCTTCAGAATGCGACGAGCCTCAGAGTTAGACTTCGCAAAGCCCAGCTCAGTCAGAACAGAAATCATGTCCAGACGGTCCTCGGACAGCTTAGCCGAAGGAAGCTCAGCAACCACAGACTCCAAGGTAGCCTCATCTAGAGCAGCGAAATCGCCCTTACCGAACAAAGCCTCCGAAGCAGCCACAGCCTGATCGGTAGCCTCAGTACCGTGAACCAGCGAAGTCACCAGGTACGCCAGAGTCTTCTGAGCCTCACGCTTGAATGGCTCCTTCTCAACCTTCTCGGCAAACTCAGCAATCTCAGCGCGAGTCAGGAAGGTGAACACCTTCAGACGATCCACAACATCCGCATCCGCAGTGTTCAGCCAGAACTGGTAGAAAGCGTACGGCGAGCACATCTGCGGGTTCAGCCAAATAGCGTTACCCTCGCTCTTACCGAACTTAGTGCCATCAGAGTTAGTAATCAGCGGGGTACCAATAGCGTGAACGCTCTTACCCTCCACCTTACGAATCAGCTCGGTACCGCTGGTCAGGTTACCCCACTGATCAGAACCACCGGTCTGCAGAGTACAACCGAAACGACGGTTCAGCTCCAAGAAGTCCAGGCCCTGCAGAATCTGGTACGAAAACTCGGTGTACGAAATGCCCTCGTCGGAGTTCAGGCGCTTCGCCACAATCTCCTTCTTCACCATGGTGCCCACGCGGAAGTGCTTACCAACATCGCGCAGCAACTGCAGAGCAGACATCTGACCGCTCCAGTCCAGGTTATTCACCATACGGGCAGCGTTCTCACCCTCGAAAGACAGGAAACGCTCAATCTGAGCACGCAGAGACTTAACCCACTCAGCAACAACCTCAGGAGAGTTCAGCACACGCTCAGACGTCTGACGCGGATCACCAATCAAACCGGTGAAACCACCCACCAAACCCAGCGGCTTGTGACCGGCCAGCTGCAGACGACGCATCACCAGCAGCTGCACCAAGTGACCCAGGTGCAAAGAAGCCGCAGTCGGATCATAACCCGTATAGAAAGTCAGGCTCTCCTCGCTCAGCGCCTTCTCCAAAGCAGCCTCATCAGTGCTCACGTGCACCAGGCCGCGCCACTTCAGCTCCTGCCAAATATTCTCGAAGGTATCGTCATTATGCTGCGCGTTGAGGATCTCGGCAGACATGCTTCTCCCATTCACAAGGTAACAACGCCCGAAGGCGCTCGAACAAAATATGTAACAAGCCTAGCACCGCACCAGCCCAAACGCTCAGAAAAACCCAAGCGAGCGCCCAAACCGGTGCGGCACCGGCTCAAAGAAATAACAGATAGAGGCTACACGAGCCGCAAGGCTACAGACCCGCGGGCATCCGCGAACCCACCATGTGCAGGCGCTGAGTCGGACGAGTCATCGACACGTACAAGTCGCCCACAGCACCATCAGCATCATCAATCAGCTGCTGCGGCTCAACAATCACCACAACATCAAACTCCAGGCCCTTCGCCTCCCACGGAGTCAGAACCAGCACCTGATTCTCCAACGCAGTCTGCGCGGTACCCGTACGATCAGCATGAGCACGAGCCACAGCTTGAGCCGTCTGAACATACAGGCTCGGCGGGCACACCACACCAATCAGAGCACCACCCGAATGAGCGACCTCCTCACTGACCACGGACACGGTCTGCTCCACAACAGACTCGGCGGCAACCTCATGCACCTGCGGAGGCCACTGGCCCTCACGCACCGCACGAGGCGCAGACACCTCATAACCAGCAGCCTGAGCAACCGATACCGCCGCCTCAGCAATCTGAGCCGGGGTACGGTAATTAATCGTCAGCTCCTCCAGAGTGAAACGCTCACCCACGAACGGCTCCAACGCCTGCGACCATGAAGAAGCAGCCGCCGCAGAAGACGCCTGAGCAATATCGCCCACAATCGTGAACGACTTCATCGGGCAACGACGCATCAGCAAACGCCACTGCATAGGTGAAAGCTCCTGAGCCTCATCCACCACAATATGGCCATACGCCCACGTACGATCAGCAGACGCCGCAGCCGCAGCAGTCATACGCTCGCCACGAACCTCATTCATCATCGCAATCTGCTCAGGAGTAATCACGCCATCAGCGCCAATATCCTCCAGCGACTGGTGAACATTCTCCAAAGCCTTCGCCGCATTCTCAAGGTTCGCGCGATGCTCCGCCGCAGCACGAGCCGCAGCAGCCACACCGGTCACCTTCGAAAAATCACCCAAAAGCTCAGCAGCCTCATCCAACAGAGGAACATCAGCCTCCGTGAAAGGGGCATCCGCCGGGCGAGCCAGCAGAGCACGCTCAGCCTTCGACAACTCACGAGTAGCAGACTCCAGATAGTGCGGCTTCGAGAACAGCGAGCGCAACAGAGTCTCAGGCGACAGCGGCATCCACGCCAGGTTCAAGGCACGGCGCACATCCATCGAGGCACGCACGTCATCCTGCAGATACGGACGCTCCACCACGCGACCCGCCGCACGGTTCAGCTGATCATCCAGCTTCGCGGTCAGCTCCTTCAACAGAATCTTCACGAACGTCTCACGAGCCTCATTATGCGGCTTGCCGGTCGAACGAGCACGAGAACGAGCCGAACGAACCATCTCCGGAGTCAGCTCAACATCAGTACCCTCAACATTCAGACGCTGAACCTGAGCCGGCACCTTCTGACGATCCGCCACCGCACGCTTGATAACCTTCACCATGCGCAAATCGCCCTTCAACGCGGCAACCGCGCGGTCCTTCTCAGGCACAGCACGCAGACCCGGGTACAGGGTCGCCAACGAAGCCATCACCACGCCGGTCTCACCCAGCGAAGGAAGCACACGCTCGATATACCACATGAACGAATTCGACGGACCAACCACCAGCACGCCAGCCTTCGACAGGCGCTCACGGTTCGTGTACAGCAGGTACGCCGCACGATGCAGCGCCACAGCAGTCTTACCGGTACCCGGACCACCCTGCACAACACGCACACCCGGCAGCTCCGAGCGGATAATCGCATCCTGCTCAGCCTGAATCGTCGCCACAATATCGCCCATGCGGCCGGTACGCTTCTTGTTCAACGCCGCCAGCAGAGCACCCTCACCGTGGAGGGTGTCCTCATCCTGCAGCATCTCCGAATCGAAGACCTCATCCTCAATATTGACGACAGTACGGCCCTCAAGCATCAGGTGACGGCGACGGCGCACACCCATCGAGTGGAAAGCAGTTGCCTGATAGAACGTACCCGCCTCCGGGGCACGCCAATCCATCAGCAGACGCTGCTGATTACTATCCGTAATACCGATACGACCGATATAGCGCACCGCATCAGCACCCTCACGGTCCATATCCAGGCGTCCAAAGGTCAGACGAGAATCCACAGCATTCAGCTGCGCCAAACGATCCTCATAGTGGGTAGCAAAAGAGTCACGCTCCGAACGGTTCTGATGACCGCCCACCGCCTGATTCTTACGCACAGCAGCCAGCTTCTCAGCCGTCTCCTCACGGAGCTCATCCAGACGGGCATATACGCGAGCAACATACTCACGCTCCGCAGCCATCTGCTCAGCAAACAGCTTCTCAGCCGCCGAAGAATCAGCAGACTGCTGGGGCAAAGATTCAGATGACACGTAAGCTCCTTAAACCTATGGTGTCTCAAAGACAGGGTGCGACAGGCACCCAAAAATACGGGTCACTATTTTACAGGACAGGCTCCGTAGCGCCGAAATATTACCCCCACAGAAAAGTGCCCCACCGGCTCAACCGGCGGGGCACCCCTCATCAATATCAGCTGCACACGCCCAAAGGACGGTACGCCTCAAACTCTATAAAACTACTTCGACGGCAGCGGGTACTCAGAGACCAAGCTCAGCGTCTCAAGACGGTAACCGTCCAGCGCCTCACGACCGCCCAGGCCCTCCAGCTCCAGAAGAGCACCAACGCCGGCAACCTTCAGGTTCGCGCGCTCCACCAACTTCGCGGCAGCCACCAGAGTACCGCCAGTCGCCAGCAGATCATCCAGCAGAAGAACACGGGTGCCCGGCGCGAAATCACTACAGTGAATCTCGATCGCGGCGCTACCGTACTCCAGCGCATACTCCTCACGGTACGTCTCACGCGGAAGCTTACCCGCCTTACGAACCGTCATAATGCCAGTGCCCGTAGCGTACGCGAGCGCAGAAGCCAGCAAGAAACCGCGAGCCTCAACACCAGCCACCACATCAAACTGACCATCAAAACGAGCAGCCAGCTCATCAATGCACGCCTTGAACACCTCAGCATCAGCGAAGAGAGTGGTCACATCGTAAAAGAGGATACCCTCATGCGGGTAATTCGGAATCGTAGCGCAAGCAGTCGGAATCAACTGCTCAATAGGGGTTCGCGAAGCCTCAGAAGCGGGAACGCTCATGCTCTCTCTTTCGTGAAGGGGATAGCCCCGGAAAAATTACCCGGGAACAATAACGCGGTAGAAGCCGCCTACAAAATTCTACCCTCTTCACCCGCGCTTGTCCTCAGATGAGCGACAAGAACCATCTGCCGGGATTAGCCTCTCTGAATCACAACCCGCAAGTCACGCTTAAGAATCTTGCCGGTCGGCCCCAGCGGCATGCTCTCCACCATCACGTAGCGGCGAGGATACTTATACGCCGCCAAACGAGTACGCGCCAAAGCATTCAATTCAGCCTGCAGCACGCCCTCATCGGCACCAGGACGCGGCATCACCACGGCGACAACCTCCTCGCCCACGCGCTCATCCGGCACACCCAATACCGCTACCGACTGCACATGCTCATGGGTATAGAGAACATCCTCAATCTCACGCGGATACACCGAATAGCCGTTACGCAGAACCATGTCTTTAATACGATCCACAATAAAAATATTGCCCTGCTCATCAACACGAGCAACATCGCCGGTCGCAAACCATTCGCCGTCAAAAACCTCAGCAGTAGCCGCCGGATTATTCCAGTAGCCAGCCATTACGTTCTCACCGCGCACCCACAGCTGACCGCTCACACCCGGCGCGCACTCGGAACCTTGCGGGCAACGGACCTGCACCTGCACACCCGGCAGCACACGACCCACCGAACCGAGCACCATGCCAAACTCCGCCTGGTTAAACGAAACCACCGGCGACGTCTCACTCAAACCGTAGCCCTCATACACCGGGCACTCAATCAGCGTTTTCAACGCAGAATGCACCGGCGCAGGCAACGGCGAACCACCCGAAATGCCGAAACGGATGCGACCACGCAGCGAGCGCGCACGCTCAGGCTCAGCCTCCAGCGCCGCCGCTAACGACACATACATGCTCGGGACCGCAGCCAACACCGACACCCCAGCACTCTCAATCAGATTCAGCGCACCATCAGGGGTAAAACGCGGCAGCAAAGCCACCGTAGCCGACGCCGCAAACGCCGCGTTCATCGACACCGTCTGACCAAACGCGTGGAACAGCGGAAGGCCACCAAAAATGACGTCCTCAGCGGTAAAACCAAAAACGCTCACGCAGCTACGAGCATTCGAGAGGATATTCGCGTGGGTCAGCGTCGCACCCTTCGGTTTGCCCGTCGTACCCGAAGTGTACAGAATAATCGCCGGGTCGCTCGCCGCCACCGGGACAGGCTCCAGAACAGCATCCGACGAATCAGTAGCCGACAGCGCGCTATCGGCAGGCACGTCAAAAGGAGCCACCGGCGAGCCCTCTCCCCCGGTGAAAATCTCGCAACGAACCGAACCGTTCTTCACCAGCACCGTCGAGGATGCCTCCGACGCCAGACGAGTACCCGCAAACGCAAAAAGCACCTTCGCCCCGCTATCGCGCAGATGATACTCCAGCTCAGCACCCGACAACAGCGGATTCAACGGAACACAAATCGCACCCGCAGCCACAATGCCGTAATACAGTGCAGGCATCAACGCCACATTCGGCATAGACAACGCCACACGGTCACCACGCTCAACACCGAGCGCCGCCAAATGACGCTGAACCTGCGCGGCCGCAGACGCCAACTGCGCGTAGCTCACCACCCGCATATCAGCAGATTCAGAAGCCGGAATCGCCAAAGCTGTCTTAGCCCCCGAACCAGAAGCAGCCTCAGCCAAAAGGTAGGCAATATTGTTCGCTGAATCGTGTATTTCAGACATGATAGAAAACTCTCACCACAGAAAAATCGGTATATCTAGAAAAGGAGAAGACGAGCTAGAAGCCCGGCAAAGAACCCGAAGACAGCAGAAGGGCGTACCTTCAACCGCTCCCCCCGAAATATCAGAAGAACAGCGCAAGATACGCCCCAGCTACTACTGAGCAGCAGACCAATCCAAGAAGCTCTCGGCAAGCGCAGCCCCACCATTGGGGTCACGAGTAATCACTATTACCGTATCGTCACCGGCAATAGTGCCCATAATCGCTTCAAGACCGCCCTGATCAATAGACGACGCCAAGAACTGCGCAGCACCCGGAGGAGTACGCAGAACCGTAATATTTGCCGAACCCTCAGCGGTAATCAGCAGTTCCTTAAACAGGGAAATCATACGGGCATCAGGTGCAGTACCGCCGCCACGACGAGCAGGATAATTCGGCACAGCATAAATCAAGCCAGCGCCTTCATCACGGATGCGCTCAGCGCCAATTTCAACAAGATCACGGGAAAGGGTCGCCTGAGTAACCTTCATACCATCATCGGCCAGGTACTGCGCCAGTTCAGCCTGGGAGCGGACACGTCGGGTCTGCAGCAATTCAACGATGCGTGCCTGACGCGCGATCTTGGTCGAGGGGAAAGGCATAATATCTCTTCTTCCTACGGTGCCAATCACGAATTCAGAACGGAGCTGCCCAACGGTGGCGCAGCGCGACATTCTTTACTACCCAAGATAATACATATGCACATAAATATGCGCACCAAATATGGATTATTCCAAGATATGGGGGAAATTTCAGGGTTTATCTCACCAACTGTCACGCAAAATGCCGCGAATGTAGCGTGTATCTACACATTCGGGCGCATAACCTCACAATGAATGCATAGCGTGCAAGAACATTGTGGACTGGTGCGCTGCGCCGGTCAAGAGACCTCCGGTAGGCGAGCGCGAAAAAGGAGCCCGCCTCCAGCAACATCATGTGCGCCAGAAACAGGCTCCTTCAACAAAACTTCGAGGTGAATCCTCAGGACTCAGAACGCCTAGCGCTCATCCTCCACCAGACCATCCAGGTCCTCATACTCGACATCGCGCGAACGGCGGTTCAGCCACACAGCAAAACCCAGACCCAGCAGAAGCACCAGCACCGCACCAACAATACTTGCGATACCGGCAAAACGCTCGGCGTTCACGCTGTCCTCAGTCACAGGCTTCAACGTGCCCTTCTCGGCGGTGTAGACGACCTCAAGAGTGCCGCCCTTCTCCACCAACAGGCCGTCTACCTCACGCGGGAACTCCGAAGGAACGTCACCAGTCTGCGAACCACGGAACTCAATCGGAGCACCCGAAGTCACTTGATACTTATCCTTCAGGTTCGACACATACGTCTTACCGTTCAGCGCGTCATCAGCCGGCAAGTTGCCCTTATAACGAGCAACATTGCCCTTCGTAATCAGGTCAGGAGTCAAATCCTGGTAGGTGCCCTGAATGACCCAGCTCTTACCGGCATACTCGGCGTTATTATTCACCGACGCAAAAGCACGGACACCCGCAATAGCCAAAACAATGGAAAGAATAACCGCGACAGCAGCAGAAAGAACCGACAGCCAGTTTACGCCCGGGCGGTCATCCAGCTCTTCCTCACTCATCGCGAAAAGGGAGGAGTTCTCTTCCTCATCGTCGTAATCCTCGTACTCGTCGTACTCCTCATATTCAGAATCCTCGTACTCAGAATCCTCAAAGTAGGTTTCTTCGACCTCAGTAGACTGCGACAGCTCATCCTGTTCGCGCGAGTTCTCTCGATTAGCCATTACTCTCTCCCTCACTTCATCTATCTTCTAGGGTACCCATAACCACATGAGTTCACCACTGAAAGCGCTTATCAACGCTTCATAAACCAACCCAACAGGTAAACCCACCACGCAACGCCAAAAGCTACGGGGTGGGAGCCAACAACTCCCACCCCGTCAGCACTAGGCATTACGCCTTAGGGTTAGACCCGGTTAGACACGCGGTTCCGCACCCAGCTGCTCAACAGTCGCAGCCACAGCAGCCTCACGAGCAGCCGATGCCTCATCAGCAGTCAGCGTACGATCCGGCGCGCGGAAACGCAGAGCAAACGCCAAAGACTTCTTCGACTCATCAATACCGACACCGCGGTAATCATCAAAGACGCGGATGTCCTCCAGCAGCTCGCCAGCGCCCTCACGCAGAACACGCTCCACCTCAGAAGCAGGCAGATCGCGGTCCACCAGAAGCGCCACGTCCTGAGTAGCAGCCGGGAAAGTCAGCACCGGAGTAGCCTGACGCGCCTCAACACGACCAGCAAACAGCGCCGAGAAATCCAGCTCAAACGCGCAGGTACGCTCAGGCAGGTTCAGCTCCTGCAGAAGCTTCGGGTGCAGCTCACCAGCGAAACCAACACGCTCACCGGCAGCGTTCAGAACCTCAGCCACACGGCCCGGGTGGAATGCAGTATGCACACCGTTACGCATCTGAATCTCAGCCGAAACAGCGTCAGCGACCAGACGCACAGCGTCCAGGGCGTCACGCCAATCGTAAGCGCGCGGAGTAGCGCCGGGCATCACCTCATGCTCAGTACCTGCAAACAGGCCAGCAATGAAAGTGGGCTGATGCGGAATACCGGCATTCAAATCAGCCAGAACCTCATCCGAAGGACGAGCACCCAGCGGCGGAATAGACTCCGAACCCAGCTGCTCACCCGGGATGAACACGTGACCCGCCTCAAAAATAGCCAGGTTCTTGAAACCGCGAGACAGGTTACGCTTCAGAACCTCAACCAGGCCCGGCAGCAGCGAGCGGCGCATCCAGCCCTCAGCCGAAGAAATCGGGTTCTCCAGGCGAACCGAAGGAACCTCAGTCACCGGGTTCTCAGGGGTGCTCACCCACGGAGCCGACCACAGGTTGTTCGCATCAGCCGACACGAAGGGGTACGCGAAAACCTCAGTCAGGCCCGAAGCCGCCAGCGCGTTCAGCGCACGACGCTTACCCGCCTGCTCCGGAGTGTAACCGCGACCCGCAGGAGCCACCGGCAGAGTCGAGGGGATGTTCTCGTAACCGTCAATACGTGCGATTTCCTCAGTCAGGTCCTCCTTCGCACGCAGGTCAGTACGCCACGACGGGACAGTCACCGCGTAACCAGACTCGGTACGCTCCACCGAGCAGCCAATCTCACGCAGGCAAGACTCAATCTGCTCCGGCGAGTAATCCACGCCAATACGACCAGCAGTGTAATCAGCGGGCAGGTCAATCACGACCGGCTCGTAGCCCAGGGACACGTCGGTCACGCCCGGCTCAACCTGAGCGCCAGCCAGCTCAACCAGCAGCTCAACCGCACGCTGAGCAGCCGCTGCCTGAATCTGCGGATCCACGCCACGCTCAAAACGCTTCGAAGACTCAGAAATCAGCTTGTGACGGCGAGCAGTACGAGCCACCGACACCTCATCAAAACGAGCAGACTCCACCAGAATGCGGGTGGTCGAATCGGTCACCTCAGTCGAGGCGCCACCCATCACACCGGCAAGACCAATCACGCCGGAATCATCAGCAATAACAATATCCTCGGGGTGCAGAGTACGCTCAACACCGTCCAGGGTCACCAGCTTCTCGCCAGCAGCGGCGCGACGCACCACAATCTCACCCTGAACCTTGTCAGCATCGTAGAAGTGCAGCGGCTGACCGGTCTCCAGCATCACGTAGTTCGAAATATCCACCGGCAGCGACAGCGAGCGCACACCCGCCAGACGCAGACGCGAAGACATCCAGGTCGGAACCGGCGCGTCCGCCTTCACGCCCGACACCTCACGCATCACGAAGCGAGTGCAGCCCGGGTTACCGTGAATCGGGGCGTCATCACGCAGAGAAACCGGGTGACCGGACTCGTTCGCCTCCGGGGCGCGCTCGCCGTACGCCAGCACAAAATCCTCAAAGGAAGAACCGGTAGCGTGGCACCACTCGCGAGCGATACCGCGCAGAGAGAACGCGTAACCGCGGTCCGGAGTCACGTTCACCTCGGCAGCCTGATCGTACAGGCCCAGCAGCTCCATCGCATCGGTGCCAAGCTCCGGGTCCAGGCCCAGGGTCGAAAGCACCAGGATGCCGCCGTGATCATCGCCAATACCCAGCTCACGAGTCGAAGCAATCATGCCAGCCGACTTGTGACCGTAAGTCTTACGGGCAGTAATCGCGAAACCACCGGGCAGAACAGCGCCGGGCAGGGTCACAACAACCTTGTCGCCGGGCTTGAAATTGTGGGCACCACAAATAATGCCCTGAACGCCGGAAGGCTCAATGCCCTTACCGGTCAGAGTCTGCTCCTGGCCCTCCGGAACCACACGCACCTGGCACCAGTTCACGGTCTTGCCGTTAGAGTGAGTCTCCGGCTCCATAGAGAGCACCTGGCCAACCACAATTGGTCCGGACAGCTCATCAGAGGGGCGGTGAACGTCTTCTTCTTCCAGGCCAACCTTCACCAGGGTTGCCATCAAATCTTCAGCCGAAGCATCCTCAGCTACAGGCACGAACTCGCGCAGCCATGACAGGGGTACACGCATAATTTAGATCTCCATCCCGAACTGCTCAGAGAAACGGATGTCGCCTTCAACCATGTCATGCATGTCAGCGACGTTGTTACGGAACATGAGGGTACGTTCAATACCCATACCGAAAGCGAAGCCCGAGTACTCCTCAGGATCAATACCCGCAGCACGCAAAACGTTGGGGTTCACCATGCCGCAACCGCCCCACTCAATCCACTGCGGGCCGCCCTTAGCGTTCGGGTGCCACAAATCCAGCTCAGCGGAAGGCTCAGTGAACGGGAAGAAGTTCGGGCGCAGGCGAATCTTAGCGTCCTCACCGAACATGGCGCGTGCCATGTACTCCAGGGTGCCCTTCAGATCAGCCATGGTCAGGCCCTTATCCACCGCAAGGCCCTCAATCTGGTGGAAGACCGGAGTATGGGTCGCGTCCAGCTCATCGGTGCGGTACACCTGGCCGGGGCACACAATGTACAGCGGCAACTCGCGAGAAAGCAGCGAGCGCATCTGCACCGGCGACGTGTGGGTGCGCAGCAGCAGGTGAGCGTTCTTCGGCTCAACGTAGAAAGTGTCCTGCATTTCGCGTGCCGGGTGATCCGGCTTAATGTTCAGAGCGTCAAAGTTGTACCACTCAGACTCCAGCTCCGGGCCGTCAGCAACTTCCCAACCCATACCAACGAAAATATCGGTCAGGCGCTCCTGCATCAGAGCAATCGGGTGGCGGCCACCCAGAGAACGGCGAGGCGACGCAGCCGAAACATCCACAGCCTCCTCAGCCAGGATGCGAGCCTCACGCTCAGCCTCCAGCTCAGCGGTACGAGCCTCAATAGCCTCAGTCAGAGCCGCACGAGCCTGACCCATCAGCTTACCCACCGGGCCCTTGTGCTGGTTCTGAAGATCACGCATCTGACGGTTCGCGATGCTCATGATGCCCTTCTCACCGAAGAAGCTCAGGCGCACCTCCTTGAGGCTGTCAAAGTCCTTAGCCTTCTCGCGAATCTCCTGGCGGGCGCGCTCACGCTCAGCCTCAAAAGCCTCACGGATAGCGTCCAAACCGTTCTCGGGGTTCTCCTCCAGAACCTGCGCAATGCGGGCGAGAACCTGAGCCGGGCCGTTAAGACCCTCGTGTTCCTGCACGGAATCGGTCATTGTCACTCTTCTCTGCATACCACCGGCACTATACCGGCTGGCTCGTTATACACCTTAGGCAGCACCATCTGCTCTCCCCCGGCTACCCGCACAGGGTGCGGAACAGGGGGAAGGCGACGGGCGCATATCCTATCTATTTTAGACCAGAGAGGCAAGCGCAAACAGCAGAACGCCCGGATAGTCCATCCGGGCGTTCTAGAGTATATCTTTTCAACAACAGGGTTGAAGAGGGTACTTCTACTTCAGAGCCTGCTTCACAGCCGGGTCAAAAGAAGCACGAATCCACAGCACGTTCGCAATGAACCATGCCGCGTACAGAGGCACGAAGCCGTAGCGCTGAGCGTCAATGACATTACCAATCAGAGACAAAATCGCCACGAACGCACCCAGAATCGCAAAAATCAGACCAACAGTCAGGCCCAGACGCCTGCCCTTCTGAATCGTGAAGTAGACCCAGATGTACACAACCGCAGAAACAACCAGCAGGCCGATACCGCCTGCAACGCCGACCTCCGGCAAACCCTTCAGAGGGGACAGGTTATCCGGTGCGAACGCGGAAATAACACCGTGGATCAAGCAGAGCAGTGCGGAGACAATCATAATCTCCTGCAGACGCAGAATCTTCGGGTGCTTGGTCGGCGAGTGGAACAGAATTCCGCGCGGCTCAGCGCCGCCTTCCTGAATATAAATAGCTTGAGTGTCCGAGGGAACCGCGTCGGAGCGGTAGGCACCCGGATCAAACGGGGGTTGAGCAGTCATCATTGTCTCCCAATACGTATGTGATTTCTCCCTCAATACTACCCGCCTACCGGAAGGTTTCCAAAGTATGTATCCGTGTCGAACCCATATATGACAAAATCCCCTCCCCAACAAATACACAAGTCAGAATCACCTGGCGCATAAATCGCCCTCAAAATATGAATAAAGGCGGGACTCCTCATAGGGAATCCCGCCTTCAAACAGTGTCACAAAAGATAGAGAAAATTTATCCTGTTACCGCCGCGAATGTGTCACACAACGGCGAATTAGCCTCGCAACGAACTAGCGCAGAGCATTAGGTCAGACTTTGGGTCTACGCCTCACCAGTACCAGTGTCCTGCAGCTGCTGCAGGAGAGCCACAACAATCGGCAAATCCGCCGGAATCCACGGCAAACCCAGCAAATCATCGTACGCCTGCGCGTCATCCTTAGACTTCGGCAACGGCATCCACCGCAGCGCGCTATGATCTTCCAAAGTATCCGGAGTACCCGAAAGAATCTCCGCGAAGAACACGCGCATCGCCAGACGCTCGCTCAGACGCCAGCCCTGCGGGTACGCGCCGGGCACCTCAGCACCCAAACGCGCCTGCACGCCCAGCTCCTCCTTCAGCTCACGCACCAGCGCCTGCTCGCAGCTCTCCCCCGGCTCGACCTTACCGCCCGGGAACTCCCACATGCCGGCAACAGTCTGCGGCTCAGAACGCTGAGCCACCAGCATACGGGTCGGAGCCGCCAAAGAATCGACCACAGCGGCGCCAACCACCTGAACCTCAAACGAGGGCGACACTTCACTCATCTTTCTCTACCTTCTTCTACGCTTTAGAATCCTTCGTCGGATGCGCATCCTCAGCAGCGTGCTCCGCTACTTCCTTCTTAGCATCCTCAGTATCCTCCGGCTCAGGAGCTTCCTCCACGCCTTCCTGCCACTCTTCTTCCTTATCATTCATATTCGAGGCTTCTGCCACCTCACGGCGAATATTAGTGCCGTCATTCAGCAGAATCAGAAGGCGGTTACCGTTCTTGAACTCCATGAGGAAGACATCCTCAAGCTCGACCTCAGCGGCACGCAACTGTAGGTACACCCAATCCTCGGTCTTGTGCGCATCCGCGATATCGCGAGTGACCAAGCTACCCTTCACAATCAGAGCAAAGTTCGGCACACCGTCACCCTTACGGATCACGCTCAGCGCACCGTTCGGTTCAATCTGAGCGAACTCAATGTCTTCCAGGTCGTAAATACCCTGCGCACGAAGGTCAGCAATCAGGCGCATCGGATCAAGAACCACATCTGCCTGCTGGAAGCTCTTAATATCGATATCACCATCCGTAATGACCGGCACGCGCTGCTCACGCACCGCCATATGCAGAAAACGAATCTTCGTGGTCGCCACGTTCAGCAGCTGAATCATGCACAGCGTAAACACCATGTAGATGACAAAGTAGAACAGGCTAATCTGCTCGCTGTACAACACGCCACCGAACACACCACCGATGACAAAGTTACCGATGGTATCAATCGGGGTCTGGTTCCCCGCCTGAGAACGGTGAGTCAGACGCAGGTACACCAAAAGAATGATCAGGCCAACGAAAATCTTTAGCAAACGATAAACGATCATCTCAACGGTCATAACAAAAATCTCCTAGAACTAAGCCCGGAAAATATCCGGCTCCAAATAAATGATGCGTGCCGCAGGAACAGCCTCGCGAATACGAACCTCAGCCGCGTCAATCTCATCAGCCACCGCACGACCAGTGTCAGCATCATGAATGCGAATCTTTGCCGCCACCAGAATCTCCTCAGGACCCAAGTGCACGGTCTTAATGTGGATAATGCGCTCGCTATCGCCATCCTCAATCGCCGCACGAATCTTCGCCAAATCCTCCGGAGAAGCCGCCTCACCCAAAATCAGAGACTTCATCTCCACCGCAAGGAACACGGCAATAAAGACCAGCAGCACGCCAATAGCCAGGGTGCCGAATGCATCCCACAGACCATTACCGGTCAACAGAGTCAGACCCACGCCAAAGAGCGCGAAAATCAGACCCAGCAGCGCACCCGCATCCTCCAGCAGAAGCACCGGAAGCTCCGGGTTCTTCGAAGTACGCAAGAAACGCATCCAGCTCTGCTTGCCCTTCAGATCACGCGACTCCTTCACCGCCACGCGGAACGAATTACCCTCCAGCAGAATCGAACCCACCAGAACAGCCACCGGAACCCACTGCCACTCAGTAATACCGTGCGGGTCATGCAGCTTCTCATAACCCTCATACAGAGCGAACAAGCCACCCAGGGCAAAGATAATAATCGAAACAATAAACGCGTAAATATAGCGGTTACGGCCATAACCAAACGGGTGCTCCTCATCAGCCTGCTTCTGCGAAGCGCGACCGCCCAAAAGAAGCAGAAGCTGATTACCCGAGTCAGCCACCGAGTGAATAGCCTCCGCCAACATCGACGAAGAACGAGTCAGCGCAAAAGCCAAAAACTTCAGCACCGCAATACCCAGGTTCGCACCCAGCGCGGCAATAATCGCGCCCGAACCCGAATGACCAGAAGGAGCAGACATAATTTCCCTTTCTCAGCCCTAAACTAAAACTCTAAAACCTATGAGGCTAAGGCGGCCCACCGCTGTACCACAGCCGTGAACCGCCCAAAGCCTAGCGAGAAACGCCGCGCTGAGCCATCGCCGAAGCATACAGGCACACAGCAGCAGCCGTACCCACATTCAAAGACTCAGCCGAACCATAGACAGGAACAGCCACGCGCATAGTGGCGGCCGCCTTCTCTTCAGCGTTCAAGCCCTGCGCTTCATTCCCGAAAAGCCACATGGTCGGCTTAGAAAGATCAAAATTACCCTTCACACCGGACGGGGCACTCGCCTCCACACCGGCACGACGAGCCGCCGTGTACTCACTCAGCTCCTGCAGATTCACCGCACCATAACCGTCAGCAGCCAGCACAGCAGTACCCTGAGACTTCACATCCTCCGCGAAATCCTCCAGCTGCACGCCCTGAATAATCGGCACATGGAACAGCGAACCTGCGGTAGAACGCACCGTCTTCGGGTTATACAAATCCACCGAACCCTTAGTCGTAATCACCAGGTCAGCACCGGCCGCATCGGCCACACGAAGAATGGTGCCCGCATTACCCGGATCCTGCACACGAGACAGCACAGCAATCAGCTTCGGGTTCAACGCGCCCTCACCCCACAGCAGCGAGAACGACGCATCCACCATAAAGGAAACCGCAATAATACCCTGCGGGCTCACCGAATCAGCCATCGCCTCCAGCACCTCATCGGTCACCACACGCATAAAGACGCGGCGGCCCTCCTCCGGGGTGGGGGTGCCGTACACCTGCTCCAGCAGCTCTGCAATATCCTCATGACGGTCAAAAGCCGCCTCCGTGACATACACAGCGTCCAGGATGGGGCTCTTCAGGTGCGCCTTCAATGCCTCACGCACAGCCTGCGGGCCTTCCACCAGGAACTGGCCCTTCTTCGTGCGGGCAGCGCGGGTACGCAGCTTCGCAATATCGCGCACACGATCTGCCTGCGGATTGGACATCACAACGGGGGTACTAATACGTTCAAAAAAGTTCACTCTTAAAGGGTACAGGCAAAGGCACACCCCAAAACGCAGAACAGCCACACGCACAACCTCGGATACGCAGAAAGCGGCCGCCCACACTCAAAAGTGCAGACGGCCGCTCATGACGCTTAAGTATCCTACCCCGAACCTAGATCTTCGAGGTAAGAACACAACCTAGGCTAATTAAGCCTTGGGAGCCGAGGTGTCCTCGGGCAGGTTGTTCTTAGCAATCTCAACCAGTGCGTTGAAGGCAGCGGGCTCGTTAACAGCCAGCTCAGCCAGCATACGGCGGTCAACCTCAACACCAGCAGCCTTCAGGCCCTGGATGAAGCGGTTGTAGGTCAGGCCCTGTGCGCGGGAAGCAGCGTTGATACGCTGAATCCACAGGCGACGGAAGTCACCCTTCTTCTTACGACGGTGGTCGTAGCTGTAAACCAGCGAGTGAGTGACCTGCTCCTTAGCCTTACGGTACAGGCGAGAACGCTGACCGCGGTAGCCGGATGCACGATCGAGAATAGTACGGCGCTTCTTGTGCGCGTTAACCGCGCGCTTCACACGTGCCACGTGTGTCTCCTTCGTCTTATGTCCTGAACAGCTCACATATCACGCTGAACAGGAGCGAGTCTTTAATCAGTGCGCACCACTATCGGTGCGCCAGGTGCAGAGAGTAAGCGTTGCTTACTTACCCAGCATCTTCTTGACAACCTTTGCCTGGCCGCCGGTAACGATCTGGTCAGAAGCCAGACGACGGGTCAGACGAGAGGACTTGTGCTCCAGGTAGTGGCGACGGTTCGCCTGCTGGCGCTTAACCTTGCCGCTACCGGTGAGCTTGAAGCGCTTCTTAGCACCAGAGTGGGTCTTCTGCTTCGGCATAGCTGCCGTTCTCCTTACATTCATCCCCCGCCACAACAGCGGGGTAGCTTAGTGGGGTTGAGCGATACACGCATCAGCCCCAAGGACCAAAGGTGAGGCACCCCCAGCGAGGTGCCTCGGAACCGGCACCGGGTGAACCCGCAACACCCACCCAACGGTGGAGGCGCGTGCCCATCCTAAAGTGACGACCCGGTTCCCTACTCGGCGGAAGCCTGTGCCTTCAACTCAGCAGGCATAGCGTCTGCCAGAGAATTAGTTACGGGCTTCGCCTTGGTCGTGTCAATACGCTCGCGACCCTTGCGACCGCCGGCGCCCTGCTCACGGCGAGCCTCTGCCTTACCGCGAAGCGGAGCCAGAACCATCACCATGTTGCGGCCATCCTGACGGGGGCGAGACTCAACGGTGCTCACCTCAGCCAGCTCAGCCGCCAGACGCTCCAGCAGACGCACACCCATCTCGGGGCGCTGCTGCTCACGACCACGGAACTGAATCATTGCCTTGACCTTGTCACCACCGGAAAGGAAACGACGAGCGTGTCCAACCTTGGTTTCGTAGTCGTGGGTATCAATCTTCAGGCGGAAACGGATCTCCTTCAGAACGGCATTAGCCTGCTTCTTGCGGGATTCACGAGCCTTGATTGCGGCTTCGTACTTGTACTTACCGTAATCCATGAGCTTGCACACGGGCGGCTTCGCGTTCGGGGCAACCTCGACCAGGTCGAGTTCGGCGTCCTCAGCCAGACGCAGAGCGTCCTTCAGAGGGACAACGCCTACCTGCTCGCCACCGGGACCGACAAGACGGACCTCGGGAACGCGGATACGATCGTTAATGCGTGGTTCGCTAATGACTAGCTCCTGTGCTCTGTGGGTTTCCCCGTGAATACTATCCGTTGCGGGCACTAAAAAAGCCCCCGCAGTTACACAAGCGGAGGCACAAACCAGCGTACGCCGAAAGCGGCGGACGAACCCGTTCACCTCAAAACTCGCAAACAAACGCCTGCGGCGGTCAACCGGGTGGGAGGCATGCTCCACTTGCAAACTGCCTACAACCATACCGCAGAATCCCCGACAGACGCAAGGAAATAGACGCAAAACACCATAAAAATTGCGGGGACTCCTCCAGAAAGTCCCTAGAAGTGCCCACTCTTAAGGACGCATTTACCGAAACAAACGAAATATGAGATTCTAAGACTATGAGCACTGAAAACACGAACTTCCGCTTCACCGCGGAAGAAGAAACCCCCGTACACGGCCACACCGAACTCACCGAAGAGCAGGTCGAAGCCGTCAACGAACAGCTGCGCGACATCGCAGACGTACCCGCCATCGAAATCATCAGCTCCGCAGCCATCCACATGATGAGCGCTGCAGCCGTCAAGTGCGGCCTAGCAGCAGACGAAAACGCCGACGACCTCAAGGACCTCGACGAAGCACGCAAGCTTATCACCGCACTGGCAGGCCTCGTCACCGCCGCAGCACCCGAAATCGGCTCCCAGCACGCAGCGCCCCTACGCGACGGCCTGCGCACCCTGCAGCTCGCATTCCGTGAAGCATCCCCCTTCCCGGACGAGCCCGGCAAGGGCCCCGGCGAAAAGCTCACCGGCCCGGTCTACTAAACCAGCACGTGTACTAAACCAGGACGCACGCTAAACCAGCTGGTCCACTAAACCGCCCCTGGTTTATGTCATCACGAAGCCCCGTCTCCCTCACGCTGAGGAAGACGGGGCTTCGTCATATATAAAGTCCGTTCGGGTTAGCGGGAACGGTAGCTTTAGCGGAAGCCAGCAGCCTCAAGAGCCTGCTCAAAACTAAAGTTACCCACATACAGCGCCTTGCCAAGCACCACGCCCTCCAAACCATAAGGCACCATGGAACGCAGCTTCTCAATATCAGCCAGCGACGCCACACCACCGGACGCCACCACCCGGCAGGCAGTCTGAGCCAGCACCTCATCCAGCAGCTCCGCACCGGGACCCGCCAGGGAACCGTCCTTGCTCACATCCGTAACGATATAGCGGCGCACGCCCGCGCTCTCCAGCCACGCCAGCGCCTCCGCCAGGTCAGGGCCCGACCAGTCGGTACCGCGAGCCACCGTCACCCAGCCCCGCTCAGGGTTATAGCGGGCATCGAGACCAAGAGCCAGAAGATCAGAATCGGCGTAACGAGCCAGAGTGCCTTCAAGCCAGGAAGAATCCGTCAGCGCCGCACTGGTCACGTTCACGCGGTCCGGATTCAGACTCAGGGCACGCTCCAGACTCTCAGCATTGCGCACACCGCCGCTGACCTGAATACGAACCGGAGCGGAGCCGCGGGCATTCTCTGCACGGACGGCGGCAACCACCTCAGCCAGAACCTCAGTATTCGTGCCGCGACCAAATGCCAAATCAAGGTCAACCAGGTGAATCCAGCGGGCACCAGACTTCACCCAGGTCAGAGCCGACTCAACAGGGTCGAGGCGCTGCTCACCACCGGACAGGGTGCCACCCACCGGGCGCACCGCGTAGCCTTCAGAAATATCAACAGCGGGCAGAAGTTCAAGAACGGGTGCAGACATTAGTTACCTCCCGCAGCAGTAGCGGAGTCTCCAGAAGACAGAGACTCAGAAGACAGGCGACCGGTCACCGCCAGGGACGCAACCCAGCGGCGCATAAACTCCGCCCCCAGCTCGCCAGAGCCCACCGGGCAGAACTGCACCGCCGTCAGCGGACCGTTCTCAACCGCCGCGATATAGGCGGGCTCGGTGACAGTCCAAGTCACCGCCGGAGGGGCAATATATTCAATGCTCTGATCAAAAGCCCACTCAAAAACGCCGTGCTCAGATTTGAAGTGAGCCTCGCCCTCAAGATCCTTGAGCAGCGTACTATCGGCGGACGGGCGCAAAGTAGCAACACCGGGAGTTACCTCGCGGGTAGAAAGCTCCACGCCCTCGCCGGGCCACTCCCCCATGCCCTGCACCTGAACCTGCCCCATCTGCGGATGCTCCACCATAATAGAGTCAAAGAGGCAGCTCAGTGCCGCACCGGCAACCAGCACCGGACGACCACCGGCAACGCGGCGGCCAATCACACGCTCAGCGTCCTTAGCTTTCAGGTCTTCGTACGCCTCAAGAGAGCTCGCACCGCCGGTAACCACCATGCCGTCAGCCTCACGCAGCTGATCGGGCACAGCGGTTACGATCACGTCCGCCCCCGCATCCTGAAGAAGCTTCACCAAGGCGCCACGAGTTCCGGGTTCCCCCAAAACAGCAACCACAGGACGAGCAGTCTGAGCATTCTGTACAGATTCAGTTTCCTGTGCAGATTCAATTTCGGTGAGTGTGGGTTCAACGGGAACAGGCATCGGTGCGCTCCTATTTCATAGGCTCAAGAATTCGGCTCAAGCGCTCTAGCTTGAGAGATGAAGGATTCGGAGTCAAGACATCAACCTCATGCAGAAGCCAACCACACACGGGTCCGTACTTAGCGCTGAGTCTGAGGGATTTCCAGACGCTGACCGGCATCAACAGAGGTGCTGGTCAACGAGTTCAACTCCATAATACGAACCACAGTATCACGGGTGTCACCTTGCGGATTCACCGCCTGAGCAATATCCCACAGGGTCTCGCCGTGCTTGACCACAATGACGGTTCGAGTCACCGAAGCGTTCTCCACGGAGGCAGAAGCCGCCGGGCCAAAGAAGCTAATAGCGCCGAGCACAATCAGTGCCGCCAAGGTCAGCAGAGGCAGGCCCTTCAGAAAACCGCGCACAGTGCCAAGACGACGAATAGAACCGGGAACCGAGCGCAGAAGCTCGCCGCCCTTAGCCAGAAGAACACTCTTCGCACTAGGCGCCTGAGCCGCAGAAGATGCCTGAGTAGAAACAACAGGGGTAGAAACGGCGGGAGCGTGAGCGGGCTGAGCCTCCTGCGCGGGACGGGGTGCATGAGCCGCACGAGAAGAGCGAACAGACTGCGAAGACGCAGGCACACGAGAACGCCCCTGCACGGTGCTGGCGGACACGGTGCTGGCGGACGCTGTGCGGGCGGGGTGAAGTACCACCAAACCTGCCGGAAGGTGTGCAGAAGTGCCGTGAGAAGCAATAGGTGCTGCAGTAGTCATTGTGGTTCCTTTCTCTCAGCTCGCCCGGGGTTGCCCCGCGGGTCTAGCAATGCCGAGCGATACCCGCTCGGAGGTCCTAGTTGAGTGATAACTATGGAGTGGTGATTGTTAGGCGATAACTATTGGGTAGCTAGTCCCTAGTAGTTAGGTCAGAGCATTCGGATGCACCGGGTTGATTTGGGTACCCCAGTTTTGAGCCCCCCATCCCCCGCGCTCTCTCTTCGCCAGATGCTTCCTAGAGCATCCGAGGTAGATCATGCGAAGAGAGAGGCAGAGGATTCGAATACATTCGAACACTCATTCGCTCTCGTCTCCCGGAAGACTCCGGGTCGAATCTTCGAATATTTTTCGAACATTCGCCCGCAAATCCCGAATTTCAGGAGAGATTCAAGAGTATATACGAACTCTTGTTCTAAAGTCTAGCAGAGATGTGCTAAAAATTTCTTCGAGTTTCGAAGAAAAAATCTAGAATATTTGTTTGAGTTTTTCGGTGCAGTGTTCTACACTGGTGTCAAGAGACGTTCCACACGCTCCTGATGAGTCCTACTCACAGCAGGTTTCTGTACCCGTTACAGCTTGGTTCTGTATCGAATGCAGGTGCTGCTGGCTGAGTTTTATAGGGCGGAGGCGCATACTCGTTGCCTGTGTATCGCTTCGGTATCGCTTCGGCACGGATAGAATTCCTCCACCCCCTGACGAGATAAGACCCATTTCGGCAGAACCAAAAAATTTTTAGGACACCATCAGAAAACGTGTGAAGCACCCATCCGTGCCCCGACCGGGATACAAGGTCGGAGTACAGACCGAAGGAAAAGAAATGGCAACAGCACCCCGTCCGGCGCTGACCGCGCGCCAGCAGAAGATTCTTGACGCGATCCGCACCGAGATTGAACAAAAGGGTTACCCGCCGTCCATGCGCCAGATTGGTGACATGGTGGGTCTTGCGTCCCTATCCTCGGTCACTCACCAGCTTGGTCGCCTCGAGACTATGGGCTATATTCGCCGCGATCCCAAGCTCCCCCGCGCCATTGAGGTGCTGGATGAGAACGGCGTCGGCATCCACGGTAGCTCCTCCTCGTCCCTGCCCGAGCTGCCGAACTTCGAAGTTGGCGATGAGGACCTCGTACCCGTTCCCCTGGTTGGACGAATTGCAGCGGGCGGCCCCATCACTGCCGAGCAGTCCGTGGAGGATGTGCTCGCCCTGCCCCGCCAGTTGGTCGGTAACGGCAAGCTGTTCATGCTCAAGGTCAAGGGCGATTCCATGATTGACGCCGCAATCTGCGACGGCGACTGGGTGGTTGTCCGCGAGCAGCACACCGCGGACAACGGCGATATCGTTGCTGCTCTGCTCGACGATGAAGCAACCGTGAAGGTGTTCCGTCAGGTCGACGGCCACACCTGGCTCATGCCGCGCAACTCCAACTACGAGCCGATTATGGGCGACCGCGCAACCGTCATGGGTAAGGTCGTCTCCGTGCTGCGTAGTCTCTAAAAGATGCAGTCTCTAGAGACATAACCGCTAGGCTTTTAGCTCTATATAAAAATCACCCTGGTGACACGTGAATGTTCACGTGTCACCAGGGTGATTTCTATATTTCCAAAGCGGAAGGTGCGGTGCAGCCAGGAATGGAATCCACCCGAGCTAACGCTCAATACTCGCCGAAAGACGAGCCAGCGCGCCAATTACGGCTGCCTTATTCTGGGTCGACCACATCGGCGGCATCGCCTTCATCAAGAAACCGCCGTAACGCTTGGTTGCTACACGAGAATCCAGTACAGCCACCACGCCGCGGTCAGACACCGAACGAATCAGGCGGCCCGCGCCCTGCGCCATACGAATCGCCGCATGGTGAGCAGAAACCGCCATAAAGCCGTTACCGCGGTGACGGTTCACCGCCTCCGTACGAGCCTGCGCAATCGGGTCGTCCGGGCGGGGGAACGGAATGCGGTCCATCACCACCAGGCGGCAAGAGTCACCCGGAACATCCACGCCCTGCCATAGGCTCATCGTTCCGAACAGGCATGAGTCAACGTCCTCGCTGAACTCCTCCACCAGAGCCTTGAGCGAAGACTCACCCTGCAGAAGAATGTTCAGGTCGCTATGCTCACGCATGTACTCGGCGGCACGCTCAGCGGCACGCTTCGAGGAGAACAGGCCCAGGGCGCCGCCCTCCGACGCCTCGCACAGCTCACGCAGACGCTCCAGCTGGCCCTCGTGCACACCGAATCCCGGAGGCTTCAAATCCCCGGCAACGTACATGATGCCCTGCTTGCGGTAGTCGAAAGGCGAACCCACGTCGATGCTCGTCCAGCGCGGCGCGCCCTCGCCCTGCAGTCCCAGGGCACCGGCGGCAACGTCAAAAGAGTCACCCACCGTCAGGGTCGCACTCGTCAGAATCACGGTGCGGTCAGCGAACAGACCGTCACGTAGCTGCAAACCGACGCTCAAGGGGGCGATGTTCAGGGTCGCCGGGTCGGTATCGGAAGCAGCCACGTAGCGGCCGTTCTCCCAACCACCCTGACGAGAAATCCACAGAACGTCCTGCTCGCCCGAAGCCTCCAGAATGCGGCTACTCATGTCGTGTACCTCAGAGACACGCGAGCGCGCCATCTGCAGGCCGGCGTCAACGTCCTGACCGTCCGGTTTGGTATCGGACAGGGCGGTGCGGGCGGCATCGTTGACCGCAGAAATAGCGGTCAAAAGGCGACCGTCCAGGCCCTTCAGCAGGCCCTCGGCAAGACCCTCGAACGCGGTCTCCAAGGTGCCGGCAGCCATTTCCAGTGCGCCGGAATCAGCCTTCGAATGCTTCTTTACGCTACGCGCCGCACGGCGAACCATCGCAACCGTCAAAGAACCAGACACGGCACCGGTCACGCGGTCCACCAGCTCATGAGCCTCATCAATAATGACCGTCTCATGTTCGGGCAGAACCTTCATGCCCTCGAAAGCGTTAATCGCCAGCAGGGCGTGGTTCGTGATGACGATATCAGCTTCAGCGGCACGGCTACGCGCCATCTCGCTAAAGCACTCTTCCACCAGCGGGCAGCGGCGGCCCAGACACTCGGCGGCGCTCACCGATACCTGAGCCCATGCGCGGTCAGAGACGCCGGGCTTCAGCTCGTCACGGTCGCCGGTCTCCGTGCGGTCGGCCCACTCGCGCAGGCGCACCACTTCCTCACCCACGCGGGAGGTCGAAGAAGGCATGTCGAAGAGAGCATCCGGCTCGTCTTCCGGGTAGCCGCCCTCCAGCTTGTGGAGGCAGAGGTAGTTATTGCGGCCCTTGAGCAGAGCCACCTGCGCCTGCGATTCCGGGCGCGGCTCCAGCGCTTGTAGAAGACGCGGAATATCGCGGTTCACGATCTGCGCCTGCAGGGCAAGAGTCGCCGTCGCAACCACAATCGGCTGGTCCGACTCCCCCACCCGCGCCAGGGCAGGCACCAGGTAGCCCAGGGACTTACCGGTACCGGTACCCGCCTGGACCAGCAGGTGACGCTGCAGTTCAAGAGCCTGCGCCACATGCGCCACCATAGTGCGCTGACCGGCACGATTCTGACCGCCAGTGGCGGCAACCGCCTCATCCAGCAGGGTCAGGGCATCCTTCGAACCGGGCAGGGTCTCAAGCTCCTGCCCGGTGAATCGGGTGCCGTCGGTTGCCGGTCCGGGTACAGTTCCCGGGGCGTTTTTGGGCGCGTTGATGCTCTCGGTCACGCTCATCCGCCCTTAGAGAGCCTCAGCAGTAGAGGACTGCTCGGAGTCAGAAGCGGTCGCTTCAGCCAGGGCGTGTGCCTCCGCAAGTTCCTCTTCCAGAACCTCCAGCAGGTCGCCCTCCAGCACATACTCGGACAGTTCGGAGGCGACATCCTCACGGACCAGAGCCACCACGAAAGTGCCATCCGATACGAAATCGGTGCTCTTAATTTCGGCGTCCCACTCGTGCAGGCGCGAAATAATCTCACCGTGCGAGTACGGAATCAGCAGCTTCACCTCAATGGAGGGGCGCGGAATGGTGTCCGCAATCTTCTGCTTCAGCTCCTCAATACCCTCACCGGTACGCGCCGAAACAATCACGTGCTCCGGCTCGCGCTGGCGCATACGCTCCAGCACGAACGGGTCGGCGGCATCCGCCTTATTCAGCACAATAATCTCAGGGATATGGCGGGCGTCGACCTCCGCGATGACCTCGCGGACAGCACGAATCTGCCCCTCCGGGTCCGGGTGCGAAGCATCCACCACGTGCAGGATGACGTCAGCGTCAGCGACCTCTTCCAGGGTGGATCGGAACGCCTCGACCAGCTGGGTCGGCAGCGAACGCACGAAACCCACAGTGTCGGAGAGGGTATAGCCGATACCGTCCGGGGTCTGAGCCTTACGGACGGTCGGGTCCAGGGTTGCGAACAGGGCGTTCTCCACGAGCACGCCGGCATCGGTCAGACGGTTCAGCAAGGAGGACTTACCCGCGTTCGTGTACCCGGCAATAGCCACCGAAGGCACGCGGTTACGGCGACGGTTCAGACGCTTCGTCTCACGCGCCGGCGCCATCGCAGCAATCTCACGCTTAAGCTTCGCCATGCGAGCGCGCAGGCGGCGGCGGTCCATCTCAATCTTGGTTTCACCGGGACCACGCGAACCGATACCCTCACCGGCTGCGGCACGGCCACCCGCCTGACGGGACAGGGACGCACCCCAACCACGCAGACGCGGCAGCATGTACTCCAGCTGAGCCAGCTCAACCTGCGCCTTACCCTCGCGGGACTTAGCGTGCTGAGCGAAAATGTCGAGAATCAGGGCGGTGCGGTCAATGACCTTGACCTTCACGATGTCTTCGAGGGCACGACGCTGCGAGGGAGCCAATTCCGAGTCGACGATGACGGTGTCGGCGCCGGTCGCCTCCACAATGTCCTTGAGTTCCAGCGCCTTACCGGAGCCGAGGAAGGTGCCGGGGTCCGGCTTGAGGCGGCGCTGAACCAGGCCGTCCAGAACCTCGGAACCTGCGGTTTCAGCCAGTGCCGCAAGCTCACGCAGGGAGTTCTCTGCGTCCTCTACGGTGCCTTCAATCCACAGACCAGCCAGCACCACGCGTTCCAGGCGCAGCTGGCGGTACTCGACCTCGGTGACGTCTTCAAGTTCGGTGGAGAGGTTCGCGATACGGCGCAGTGCGCGGCGCTCAGCGAGGTCTTCCTGGTCACCGTCATATTCGGAATGTTCGCGCTGAACGTCAGAAATTTCGCGCGCGCGAGTATCCAGCACACGGCGGCTATTGTTGCCGTGAGTGCTGGAAGAATTATCGCTGTGATGCGCGGTACCGGCGGCGTCATACGTCGTGACGGAGGCGGCGGCCTGGGAGCGGCCCAGAACGCGGTCTACGGTGCGGCGCAGCTGCTCATCACTGGGCAGCTTTTCGGTATCAGATACGGGGATGTTCTTAGAATTCATACGACTCTAATTCTACCGCCGTTGCCCGCATCAGGTAGGGGGTTCGGTCGTCTGTGCGCTCAGGGCGTGCAAGCTGCTGACCTGCCCCGTGCATTCTCTGCCCGTGTGCGGCGGGTTCTTGCCCTACCGGTACACTGGATAGCATGAGCGAGCAGCATTATTTCTCTGAAACCCCCGAGACCGAATTCAAGCCCCGCCCGGTGCAGGTGGAGCTTGCCGGCCGCAAGGTCACCGTCACCACAGCTAACGGCATTTTCAGCCCCTCCGGTATTGATAAGGGCACCGCTATTTTGCTGCAGGAAGCACCCGACCCGCAGGGCGAACGCATGCTCGACATCGGCTGCGGTTGGGGTTCCATTACCCTGACTTTGGCGATGCTCGCACCGCAGGCGCAGGTGCACGCGGTGGATGTGAACTCCCGCTCCATTAGCCTGACCGAACGCAACGCCGCCGCTCTCGGCCTGTCCAACGTCACCGTGGGAACCCCCGAATCGGTTGACCCCGAACTGCGTTTTGACACCATCTGGTCGAACCCGCCGATTCGCGTGGGCAAGGAGGTTCTGCACGAGATCCTGCTGACCTGGCTGCCTCGCCTGGCGCCTGGTGGTGACGCCTACCTGGTGGTTCAGAAGAACCTGGGCTCTGATTCTTTGCAGAAGTGGATGGACGCGCAGCTTGAGGAGCTGCACCCCGGCGAGTTTGAGGTGTCGCGCTATGCGACCTCGAAGGGCTTCCGTATTCTGCAGGTACACCGCTACGAGGACTAAAACCTCTGGCGCTATTTGCTTAAAACATAAAAGCGGCGGGTGTTTTCTGAATTTATTGTCAGAAAACACCCGCCGCTTTTGTCTATAAAATCTCTGGTCCAGGGCTGCCCGCTATTGCAGCCGACTATCGTAGCACGACGGTTGCAACCATCTGCGCCGGACCAGCCAGAACAACATGCTCCAGGTCATCCGGGCCCAGCACGAAAGTCACCGCGAGGGTACCGCCGGGCACATGCACCAGCCACTCATCCGGTGCTTCCTCGCCGCCCCAGAAACGAGTCGCAGCAGCAGCCGCACACGCGCCGGTACCGCAGGACAGAGTCTCGCCCACGCCGCGTTCGTGCACGCGCATACGGATAGCACCCACCTGCGCGCCGCTCTCAACGTCCAGGTCGACCGGCACCACAAACTCAACGTTCGTACCGTTGACCGGGGCGGGGTTCACCTGAGGCAGGCTGTGCAGGTCCAGGCCGTCCAGCTTACCGTCGGAGCCGAGCATCACCACGGTATGCGGGTTACCCATCGAAATGGACAGGCCAGCACGCGGAGTCTTCAGGCCGCGAGCAGACACCAGGCAGTCCTCGCCACCCTCGCGGGCAGCGTCACCGTGAATGAAGCTCCACGGACCCATGTCAATCGCGTAGCCTTCTTCGGTGCGTGCGACGGTCTTCACGCCGGCGCGGGTACCGATCTTGACGGTCTCGCCCACCTCAAGCTCAATCAGGCCCTCAGTGCGCAGGTACTCCACGAACGCACGCACGCCGTTGCCGCACATCTCTGCGATAGAGCCGTCACCATTGCGGTAGTCCATGAACCAGACAGCGTCCGGGTGCTCCTCGAGCAGCTTCTGGCCCGCGCGGGAGGCGGTGCTGCGGGCAGCACGAATGAAGCCGTCCGCGCCGATGCCGAAGTGGCGGTCGCAGGCACGGGCTACCAGCTCGGGGGTGAGGGCAATTTCTGCGTTCTCGTCCGTCAGAAAAATGAAGTCGTTACCGGTGCCGTGACCCTTGGTGAGGGTCAGGCCTGCCAGCTCGCCCCAGATGGAAGGGTTCTCGCTCATATGCTGTCCTTAAGGTTGGTGACCTGTCCGTTTATGATTTTACCGCGCCGACCGACTCGACGAGGTATCTGTTCGGCTGCGGCTCGTTATTGTGGCTTATCGGGTGCTTTCGCGGATGATGGCTTCCGCTTCGTCGGCAAGGGTGGGTGAGAGCGCGTCCAGCCAGTGCACGCGCGGGTCCGCGCGGAACCAGGTCAGCTGGCGGCGTGCAAACTGGCGGGTGGCAATCGTCGTATCCTCAATCGCCTGCTCCACGCTGTAATCCTCATCTTCAAGGGCGCGGGCAAACTGCGCGTAACCAATCGCGCGGGAGGCGGTCTTCCCCTCCTGCAGTCCCTGCTCGTTCAGGGTGCGCACCTCGTCCAGCAGGCCGCGCTCATGCATCAGCTCCACGCGGCGGTGCAGACGCTCGTGCAACAGGGTACGATCCATATCCAGGCCAATCTGCACGCTCTCAGTCACGTACTCGCGCACCGGCATGAACGCCGAGAACGGGCGGCCCGTCACCTCGAACACCTCCAGCGCACGAATGATGCGGCGCTCATCCTTCACGCGCGCAGCCGACTCAGGATCGACCTCCGCCAGGCGGGCGTGCAGAACACCAATACCCTCGGTACGCACCTGCTCCTCCAGGCGCTCGCGCACCCGCGCATCCGTGCCGGGGAACTCCAGCTTATCCAGGGCGGCACGCACGTACAGGCCCGAACCGCCCACCAGAATCGGGTAGCGGCCACGGCCGCGAATCTGCTCAATCAGCTCACGGCTACCCTCCTGAAACTCCGCCACGGACGCCTCATCCCGCACATCCATAATGTCGAGCAGGTGGTGCGGAACGCCGCGCGTCTCCTCTGCAGTGACCTTCGCGGTACCGATATCCATGCCCCGGTAGAACTGCATGGAGTCAGCGTTAATGCACTCACCATTCAGGCGCAGAGCCAGCTCAATGGCGAGCGCGCTCTTACCGGTGCCGGTCGGGCCCACAATAGCGATAACGGGCAGAGTTTCGGAGATAGTCATGCGCCCCATTCTACCGGTTCCCCCACCCCCACTTGCGGTGAGGATGAGGACCCGAAGAACAGGGCGCATGATTCGATATAGGTTTTAGGGGCGCAGACCGATGGTCGGCATGCCCAGACCCACCGGCGCACCGGGCACCTGGGTGGTGCCGGTACCGCAAGAGTCAGCCTGGGAGCGGTCCCACGCGTCACCGGCGCGGGTGCGGCGCAGCTGGTACTGCTCGGCGGTCGGGTCAGAAATCAGGTGGAAGGAACCAGCCTCGGTAATCGGCACGGTCACCATGTCGCCGGGGCGCGGAGTCTCGCAACCTTCGGGCACGGAGAAGTGCACGAGGCGCTGGTCCGGGCCGCGGCCCGAGAGGCGGTGAGTCTGCTCAGCCTTACGACCTGCCTCGGCAACGACCATCAGCTCAACGGTCTTACCGAGCTGCTTGCGGTTCTCTTCGCCGGCGATGCGGTCCTGCAGGGCAATCAGACGCTCGTAGCGTTCCTGCACGACTTCCTTCGGAATCTGGTTCTCCATGGTCGCCGCGGGGGTACCGGGGCGGATTGAGTACTGGAAGGTGAACGCGGAGGAGAAACGAGCCTGCTCCACAACCTTCAGGGTGTCCTGGAAGTCCTCTTCCGTCTCGCCGGGGAAGCCCACAATGATGTCGGTGGTAATCACGGCGTTCGGGATGCGCTCGCGCACCTTGTCCAGAATGTTCAGGAACTTCTTGGAGCGGTAGGAACGGCGCATGTCCTTGAGCACCTTGTCGGAACCGGACTGCAGCGGCATGTGCAGCACGGGCATGACGTTCGGGGTTTCGGCCATCGCGTCGATCACGTCGTCGGTAAACATGGCCGGGTGTGGGGAGGTGAAGCGTACACGCTCCAGCCCCTCAATCTCGCCGCAGGCACGCAACAGCTTGGAGAATGCCTGGCGGTCGCCGAACTCCACACCGTAGGAGTTCACGTTCTGACCGAGCAGGGTCACCTCAATAGCGCCGTCATCGACCAGCGCCTGAACCTCGGCGAGAATGTCGCCGGGGCGGCGGTCCTTCTCCTTACCGCGCAGAGACGGCACGATGCAGAAGGTGCAGGTGTTGTTACAGCCCACCGAGATGGACACCCAGCCGGAGTACACGTGGTCGCGCTTGGTCGGCAGGGTGGAGGGGAAAACTTCGAGGGATTCGAGCAGTTCTGCCTGCGCCTCGTGGTTGTGGCGGGCGCGCTCCAGTAGCGCCGGCAAGGAACCAATGTTGTGGGTACCGAACACGACGTCCACCCAGGGTGCCTTCTCAATGATGGCGTCCTGGTCCTTCTGCGCCAGGCAGCCGCCCACAGCGATCTGCATGCCCTTGTGGGCGCGCTTGACCGGCGCCAGCTGACCGAGGTTGCCGTACAGGCGGTTGGAAGCATTTTCGCGGACCGCGCAGGTGTTGAACACCACCAGGTCGGGCTGGGTGCCTTCCTCAGCGCGAACGTAGCCGTTAGCCTCCAGCAGGCCGGACATTCGTTCGGAGTCGTGCACGTTCATCTGGCAGCCGAAAGTGCGCACTTCGTAGGTGCGGGGGCTGGTTTCGGGGGTCTGGGCGGAATCGCTGAGGGTCGAAGTCATGCCCTATAGGGTATCCGATGGGGGATAATGGCTCTATGCAGGTTTCCCTTAGTAGCAACTTTCCGGCTCTGTCACCGAACGATTCTTCCGCCCCCGCCCCTGACGGGGAGCTTCTGAACACCCTCATTGAGGAGGCGATTGCCGCCTACTCCCCTGTTCCGCCTCAGGCGAGCGCTGATTCTGCCTCGATGCGTCAGACCCTGATGCAGCTGCTCAGCTGGGCGCATTCTTTGGAGCAGGTGGCTGCCCGCACGGTTGAGCGCGTGCAGATTCTGGGCACCGGCATGCGTTCCGTTGTGGTGCGTGTGGTGTATGAGCCTGCCGCCGAGTCTGCGCAGTCTTTCGAGTCTACACAGTCTTTGCCGACCTCGATTATTGTGAAGCGTTACCGCCGTAAGGATTCGACGGTGAACGCGGGCGGTTTCGGGTACCTGCGTGAGCGCTACGGTTTGGAGGCGCTGAACCGGCAGGTTCCGGGTCTGTTCCCGCAGCTCTACGGCGCGGATCCTGAGCTGCGCGTGCTGGCGCTGGAGGATGTGAGCGCCGGAACCGTTGAGGGCGAGCAGTATTCGGTTGCCCACGCCCTGCTGGAGGGCACCAAACAGCAGGCGCTGGACGCGCTGAACTACTACATTGAGGCGTACCGTTCCCTTGCCGCCAGCGGCATTATGGGCGAGGCGGTGGAGGATTACCGTCTGAACCTGGCGCGTGCCGACCGCAAGGCGCAGTTCCCGGGCGCTATTGCCTCGCCGGGACTGGCTGAGCGCGGCTTGAAGAAGCTGTACGGTGTGGCTGATGAGGCGCGCGCACCCGAGCAGGGTGCTGACTCTAGCCCCGTCTCTGCCTCCGCTGAGCATGAGGATGCGCCCGTTCTTCCCGCCGCAGTTGAGGAGCTGTCCTTCCGCTTCCGCCGTGTTCTGCTGCCCTTCTTCACCAAGCGCCCGCCCGTGCCCGAGCAGTTCAAGCTCAACCGTGGACGTGTCTATATGCTCTCGTCGGGCGATTTTTCGCCGCAGAACGTGCTGATTGGTTCAGCGGACGGCGCGCAGGTGCGCATGGTCGATGCGGAGGGCACCTGCCTGCACCACCGAGGCTTCCCCTTCGTTGAGGCGATGCTGGGATTCCCCTCCTCGCCGGAGTACCCGCGCTACCGTGTGGACCGCAAAAAGGCGCTACCGGCGCTGTACTCTGCCCTCTTTGAGGACGCCCCGCTGGATGAGCACCTGGCGGAGGATTTGGCGGTGTGCACGGCGGTGACCGTGTGCGCCCTGTTGGAGCTGTACTTTTCTTCGGCACGTTCCGATCTGTTGCCTCGTATTCGCCGTGAGGGTGCGCAGCTGATGCGCTTGCTGTTGGAGATCGCCGGTTCTCAGGATGCAACCCTCGCCGAGTTCGCGAACCGTCTGGGGGCCGTTGAATAAGCAGCAGAGTAAACAGCGGATATAGCCTTCGACAAGGCTTTTTATAAGGATCAAAAACGTAAAGGGTGAGCCCGCCACAGAGTATGTCTGTAGCGGTCTCACCCTTTATAGTGCCTATTTTTGCGGTCACCCCGGCATGGGTCTATCTGTGCGTGCGGAATGTATTAATTCGCCCTCTACCAGAGCTCGTCCTCCGCACCGTAGGCGGCGAGTTCCTCACGAATCACCGACATCGACACCGAGGAGGAGTACCCGCGGCGAGCCAGCATCCCCAGCAGTCGGCGAGTCACCCTATCCTTTTCGGCGCGGTCGCTCAGGTCCATGCCGGGGCGCAGCTTCTTACGCACCAGCTCGGCGGCGTCCTCACGTTCCTGCTCGTCGGTGCGCTGAGCCAGTGCATTCTCCGCTTCTTCACCGCGCACCCCGCGTTCAGCGAGCTCACGGCGTAGCGCGGCGCGGGAGAGCTTCTTGGTGCGGCTCTTCTGCGCCACAAATGTTTGGGCGTATTCGGCGTCGTCAATGAGTTTTGCAGCCTCGAACTTATCGAGCAGCGGCTCAATGAGCTCCGCGTCGAAGCCTTCTGCCTGCAGCTTCTTCCGCAGCTGACCTCGGGTTTTTGCCGAGTACGCCAGCTGGTTGTACAGGATGGTTTTAGCGCGTGTGTAGGGGTCTGTTTCTTCCGCGGCTCGGGCGGCACGCACCTTCTGCTTCCAGGAAGGCACGTTACTTTCCGGTTGTGAGGAAGCATGTCCCATCTGAGAGCCGCCCGGTTGGGAGCCGCGTGCTCGAGAACCGCCCTTTGGGGATCCAGCCGAAGCGGCACGGCGCTTTCCGGTACCAACGCCCTGCGCCTCCTCCTCGGCAATACCGCGGATGAGTGCTTCTTCGGCGGGGGTGAGTTCTTCGTTCAAACTACTTCCCTCCCTAAATAGGTTGCTCCCCGAGCCGCGGCCCGCAGGACTCTTGCGGGTTTCCTCGTCGTCACTTCGAGCCCCAAAGGCGGGCGCGTAGGGCGAACGGCTCCGCATTTTCTCTTGCTGCACCGCGCTCATGCGGCGGAACCCACGCTTGTAGTCGGTGTTCTTGGAGGCACGCGAAGATTTGCGTTTCTTCTGCTTATCCCGCTGAGCGGCTTGCCTCTCGATCTCTTCCTTCTCTTCGGCAGTGAGCCCCGATCCGATGGAGGCGGCACCCGCTCGACTCATGCGCCCCGCCGCCATAGGGCGCGGCTCGGCACCGCCGGGGGTGAAGGCACGAGCGGGCGCTTCGTCAATGGAGACGGCGGGCAGGTTCGGGTCAACGAGCAGGCTGCGGCGCGGGGATTCACTACCTTCCTCAGAACTGCCATCTTCAAAGTTGGCGGGCACAGCCTGCAGGGGCAGCTCGGGTACGCGGAACTCCCCGGCGTAGTCGCCGCCGTTATCGCGGGCGATGCTTTCTTCAACAAAGCCGTGCGCGGCGGGGTGCCAGTCCGGGAACTCCTCAGCGGCTACCGAATCCGCGGTCCTGTTCCGCACCCACTTTTTGGGGGCGTTTTCTGTGGCCGCTGACTTCTTCTTAGGCGCTGGCTTCTTCTGAGGCGCGGGCTTTTCAGCCTGCCGCGCTTTCGGCTTGGTTTTCTGGGGTGCGGTTTCTTGGCCCCCACGCTGCTCCGCTATTGCTTCTGCGAGTGCCGCTTCGTCCGAGGGTACCCAATATTCCCCTGCGTACTCTGCTTCAATGTACGAAGGCTCTGCCGGATACGCAGGTTCGTCCTCGTAGGGAGGTTCGCCCTCATAGGGAGGCTCATCAGGGTATGGGGGTTCATCAGGGTATGGGGGCTCATCCTCATACGGGGGCTCTTCAACAGAAGGAGGTGTAACAGCGGCAGGCACCTCCCAGCTGAGGGTGGGCTCAGCCAGGGGCGCGGGTGCCTCAAAATTGAGGGCCTCGAAGCCGTCTACCTCAACCGGCGGGGCAACAGGCTCAAAGGAAACAAAGTTACCAAGCGCTGAGGAACCGAAGTGCGGTTCGGTCGCCTCCAGCGCCGCAAAACCGGCGTCGCCGTCACGCGCGCTGTTTTGCTCACGCTCTTCATGACCGTTCTGTTCCGTCATGCGCTGTTCCATCATGCACTGCTCCGTCATGTTCAGTTCCTCCTCTCCCCTGTGTTGGCGCTCGCTTGATGACCCGTGCGCCCGGCTATACAGCGCTCCCCCATTGTAACGAGGCGTTGTCCCGGCGCCCCCTGATACTCCCCTTAATGCGCACCCGTTAACGTGTTTCTTCCGTTAACGACAGATTGCCGTGCACCGTGCGGAATGCACAGCACACGGCAATCAGTCGTGGCGTTAGCAAGAAGCTACGCGGGCCGGTTTAGAACTCCTCAGCCAGCTCGTCCAGCGGGTCGTTACCCTCAGACTCAGCAGCTACCTGCTCGTCAGCTTCTTCCTCAATGATGCCCAGCTTCACCAGAACCTTGTACTGCAGTTCCTCGGTGAGCTCGGGGTTGTCCTTGAGCAGCTTACGAACGTTCTCGCGGCCCTGGCCCAGCTGCTCACCGTCGTAGGTGAACCATGCGCCGGACTTCTTGACGATGTCGTTCTCCACCGCCAGGTCCAGGATGCCACCCTCAACGGAGATACCCTCACCGTAGAGGATGTCGAACTCAGCCTGCTTGAAGGGCGGAGCCATCTTGTTCTTCACAATCTTGGCGCGGGTGCGGTTACCGATCGGGTTAGCGCCGTCCTTGAGGGTCTCAATGCGGCGGATGTCGATACGGACCGAAGCGTAGAACTTCAGCGCCTTACCACCGGTGGTGGTTTCGGGAGAGCCGAAGAAGACACCAATCTTCTCACGCAGCTGGTTGATGAAGATTGCGGTGGTGCCGGTTGCGGAGAGGCGACCGGTAATCTTACGCAGAGCCTGGCTCATGAGGCGAGCCTGCAGACCCACGTGGGAGTCACCCATGTCGCCTTCAATTTCGGCGCGGGGTACCAGTGCTGCAACGGAGTCGACAACCACGATATCAACGGCACCGGAACCAACCAGCATGTCCATGATTTCCAGTGCCTGCTCGCCGGTGTCGGGCTGAGAGACCAGCAGCTGGTCGATGTCCACGCCCAGCTTAGCCGCGTAAATCGGGTCCAGTGCGTGCTCGGCGTCGATGAACGCTGCCACGCCGCCTGCCTTCTGAACGTTCGCTACAGCGTGCAGTGCAACGGTGGTCTTACCGGAGGACTCGGGACCGTAAATCTCGATGACGCGGCCGCGGGGCAGACCACCAATACCCAGAGCGGCATCCAGAGCGATAGCGCCGGTGGAGATAACCTCGGTCTTGGTGATTTCCTTATCACCCAGGCGCATGACTGCACCCTTGCCGTAGTTCTTGTCGATCTGTGCCATCACGGCTTCAAGTGCCTTGGCGCGACCCTCTTCGGGAACGCGAGCTACGCTCTGAGACTTGGTGTTCTTAGCCACGGTAGTACCTCGTTCTTTGTGTTGTCAGTGGTTGACGGGAGTAATGTTTCTTCGGAATCGGTGGGACTCGTAATCGAGACCTTGAAGGTTTTGGCCTACCGGTTCCTTCTGAGACTACTCTAGGGTCACAGCCTGACAGGATAAGGCCATTTTTTAAAATCTGTGGAAAACTTTGAAGATTTTTCCGAAAAATTCCTGATGTGGAAAAGTCTAGCATGAGTCGAACAAAATTACGACCCGGTTTCGAATAAATCGGATAGGGTTTCGGCATATATTTTCGAAAAACCCCGGATTCTCGGCTAATTATTCGAAAATACCTCCCGCACAGGCGCCAGCACTCGAACAAACGCTAGGGAACAGACGGTGGGCACCGCCCATACGCTAGAACACGCCAGGCTCACTACCTAGCGCAGCGGTTCCTTATCCGGACCCAGGCGGCGCTCCTGCGGAATCTCCTGCTCATCACAGATCGCCAGCCACACATCCCTCGGGTTAACGCCCTGGTCCAGCGCCTCCGCAGCGGTCACATGACCCAGCGAGCCCAGCACCAGGTCCCGCGCAAGTACCGGAGCATACCCGGCACCGAACTCATACTCCATGCACGCCCAAAATTCGCTCAGCTTCACAAGCGCTCCTTCCGCTTCACCGCTAGTTTGCTTCATAATTCGTCACATCGCTCGGTAATAAACCGAGAATAAGCGATGCCGCGCACCCCCACCTTACGGGGATGCACGGCATCGCTTCACGTTTAGCGCGGCATGTGCCGCCTCTCGTTACTTCGAGAGAATGTAGTAATCGCTCTTGTACTGCTCAGACATTTCAGCCGGAACAGTATCCGGAATCTGAACGCCCTCGAGAACCGCCATACGGTCGGCAACCTCACGCAGCATCTGGGACATCGGAATGTCCAGAGCCTGGCAAATCCACGCCAGCAGTTCGGAGGAAGCTTCCTTCTGACCGCGCTCAACTTCGCTCAGGTAACCGAGGGAAACACGGGCACGCTGGGAAACCTCGCGCAGGGTGCGGCCCTGACGCTGGCGAACATCGCGAAGAACCTCACCGATTGCCTGTCGCAGGGGAACAACCTTAGCTTCCTCAACGACCGGGGCGACCTGTCGGGGGGTCTCCTCGATTTCCTTCCACTTAGTAATGCCATTAATCGATACGCGCTGCTTAGCCATGAGCTTCTATATCACTTTCCTGAGTAGGTATTCCCGACCTGCGGGACTGTACAGAGTTAAGCCTAACTGATTTTTGAGGCATGAGCTAGGGGCCTCGCCATTTTCGTCCTCTTCTTATGGCTTGTATCTATTCAAACAGGCGAACCTATGCCTTTATTCCTGCGAGCTGAAAGAACCCTGTGAATATATTTGAACCGTAAAACTTTTTCTCAGATAGGTACCGTACAGCCCTGCACGCTACGCCAGCTCGTCCTTCAGAACCCCACCGGCACCGCCACGCACCGCACGCGCCAGCAGAGCAATCGCATCCGCGCTCGCCGCCGCACGAATCTGCGCGCGATCCCCCGAATAGTGGCGCTCAAACACCTCAGAACCACCCGGGGAACACACGCCAATATAGACCGTGCCCACCGGCTGCCCATCCGCAGGATCGGGACCGGCAACACCCGTGGTCGACACCGCATAATCGGCACCGCACACACGCGCCGCACCGACCGCCATCTGCACCGCCACCGCAGGATGCACCGCACCCTCACGCGCCAGCAGCCGAGCATCCACTCCCAGCACCTGCGCCTTCACCTCGTAGGCGTAGGAAATCACGCCGCCACGGTAATACGCGGATGCGCCCGGCACCGTACAAATCGTGCCGCCAACATCCCCGCCGGTCAGCGACTCAGCCGTCGCCACCTGCACCGGGCCTTCCTGGGAGGCACGCAACCGCACCGCATCACGCAGCAGCAGCGCCGCCGCCTCCGGGGTGCCGGAGAAAACCTCAGCGGAGGAAAGCTCAAGGGACAGAGCATCTTCAAATACGAGGGGAACCATTATTCTCTCCTTTCAGCGGCGAACCGCCGCTCAAAACCTCACGCGGCACACAACGCACCGCAGGTACAGCGAAGGGGAGCAGCACACGCCACTCCCCTCGCCTCTAATGACCGCCGCCCTGGGAGGCCTGAGCCTGCAACCAGTTACGACGCAAAATATACGCATCACGCACATACACCAGGCCGGTCCACACGGTAATCGCGGTGACCGCGCCCATCAGAACCCAACCAGGAATCAGCCAGCCAAGACCCAGCTGGCCCAGCGGCAGAAGCATCAGCACCAGCGCCACCGTCTGCAGAACGGTCTTAATCTTGCCGCCCTTACTAGCGGCCATCACACCGTACTTAATGACGAACAGACGCATGATCGTAATGCCCCACTCGCGCAGCAGAATCACAATCGTGACCCACCACCACAGCTCGCCCAGCGCCGACAGCACAATGAACGCCGCGCCAGTGAGGAACTTATCGGCAATCGGGTCAGCAATCTTACCGAAGCTCGTAATCAGGTTACGCGAGCGCGCCAGGTAGCCATCCGCCCAGTCCGTGAGCATAGCAAGAATAAAAATAATCCACGCCAGCCAGCGGTGCGTCGGATCAGCGGCACCAAAAGTACCGCCCGCAACCAGGGCAACAATGAAGAAAGGAACCGCAATAATACGCAGAACCGTCAACACATTCGGCACATTCCAGTTCGAAGGCTTCGCTGTGCTGACCGCACCGGCGGGTGCGGAATTGCGAGCTTCACTCATAACGGCTCCTTACGGGTAGATGGCTTTCGACGGTGAGAGACCGCGTACGCACCGACACCTAAACGTATCGGGGATACGCAAACACCCCGTACCGTCCATTATACGTGTGCCGTAGCAGACATCACAGGGATGATACGGGGTGCATGTCGCACGCTCACTCAGCTGAGTGGACTCAGCCGAATGGATAGGGCGCTGAGGGGCTAGCGGCCGGTCAGCTGCCAGGCGTCCTCCGAGCCCTCATCATCGGGCTCATCGAAATAGTCGGTGACCGGCTCGCCCGGGTCCACGGCATTCGCGTAAGGGTCAGCAGCCGGAGGCTCCTCACCGCGAATACGCGCCAGGGTCGCCTGCAAGTCATCCGGGCGGATGAGCACCTCACGTGCCTTCGAGCCCTCCGAGGGGCCCACCACGCCCTGCGACTCCAGCAGGTCCATGATGCGGCCAGCCTTCGCGAAGCCCATGCGTAGCTTACGCTGCAGCATCGAGGTCGAACCGAACTGGGTCGTAATCACAATCTCCGCCGCCTGCAGCAGATCGTCGAGGTCATCGCCGATTTCCTCATCAATCTGTTTCTTCGCGGCAGAGACCATCACGTCCTCACGGTAGATGGTCGGCGCCTGCTTCTTCACGTGCTCAACCACGGCGTGAATCTCAGACTCAGACACCCACGCACCCTGAACACGCATCGGCTTCGAAGCACCCATCGGCAGGAAGAGCGCATCACCCTGACCGATCAGCTTCTCCGCGCCGGGCTGATCCAGCACCACGCGAGAGTCAGTGACCGAGGAGGTCGCAAACGCCATACGAGACGGAACGTTCGCCTTAATCAGACCGGTCACCACATCCACCGACGGACGCTGGGTCGCCAGCACCAGGTGAATACCCGCCGCACGCGCCAGCTGCGTAATACGAACAATCGCCTCTTCCACGTCACGCGGGGCGACCATCATCAGGTCGGCGAGCTCGTCAACAATCACCAGCAGGTACGGGTACTCGTGCACCGTGCGCTTGCTACCGGGATCGGGCTGAACTTTACCCTCACGCACCGCCTTGTTGAAGTCGTCCACGTGCTTGTAGCCGTAGTGGGCGAGGTCGTCGTAGCGGGCATCCATCTCACGAACCACCCACTGAAGAGCCTCAGCAGCCTTCTTCGGGTTCGTAATGATGGGCGTAATCAGGTGCGGAATACCCTCATAGGCAGTCAGCTCCACACGCTTCGGGTCAACCATCACCAGGCGCACTTGGTCCGGGGTTGCACGCATCAGAATCGAGGTAATCATCGAGTTCACGAACGAGGACTTACCGGCACCGGTCGCACCGGCGACCAGCATATGCGGCATCTTCGCGAGGTTCGCCAGCACGAAGCCGCCCTCAACGTCCTTACCCACACCCATGACCATCGGGTGCTGGTTCGCGTGAGCCTGCGGGGAACGCAACACGTCGCCCAGGGCCACGGTCTCGCGGTCCGTATTCGGAATCTCAATACCGATTGCGGACTTACCCGGAATCGGGGACAGAATACGAACATCCGGGCTCGCCACAGCGTACGCAATGTTCTTGCTCAGCGCGGTCACGCGCTCCACCTTCGTGGCGGGACCCAGCTCAATCTCGTAGCGGGTCACGGTCGGGCCGCGCGAGAAGCCGGTGACCTGCGCATCCACCTTGAACTGCTCCAGCACGTTCGTCAAAGCTTCAACCACGTGCTCGTTGACTTCGGAGGATTCCTTAGCGGGCGGGCCAGAAACCAGCATCTCCTCAGAAGGCAGCACGTACGCGCCGCGGGAGGACTGCACAACCTGCTCGCCGCGCGCCCGCTCGGTGGTCGCCACCTGAGTATTGTTCTGCAGCGGGCGGGATGCGCCAGCCTCGGGCGCTCGCGAAGCCGCGGGAGCCGCGTTCTTCGGGTGAGCACCCGGCGAGTGCATGCGGGTCGGAATCGGAGGCTGAGCCGCGGGTGCGGCAGGAGCCTGGGACGCGGAAGCCGAGGCGGCAGACTGCGCAGGGTTCACCACCTGGTGCGGCTTAGTCTGCGGTGCAGCTTCCTCAGAAGCGCCGAAGCCGTCATATGCCTCAACATCAAAGAGAGGCTCCTCGCCAGGAATACGGTTCACGCGGCCGTTCGCCACAGCGGCGCGCTGCACCTGATCCAGGCGGGCTGCGGGCGCATCCGACGCCTCAACGTCGAAGAGGTCAGGGCTGCTCGAATAAGCACCGTTCTGTGCAGAAGTACCCTGGGCGGACGTACCCTGCGCGGCCGGTGCCTGGTTGAGGCGACCGGGCAGACGGGACAGACGGTTCGGCTTAGCCGCCGGGCGCGTCTGCTGAGCGGATCCCTGCGCAGAATCCTGTGCAGAGTCCGCCGGCTGTACCGGCATCTGCGTGGTCTCCGGGTGAGTCTCATCCACCACGGCACTCACGAATGCTTCATCACCGGCGTACTCGTCCAGGGAAGAATCGGTCGACGCAGCGGGAGCAATGCCCAACCAACCGCGCAGACGCGAGAGCAGTCCACCAGACTTCTGAGCCGAGCGCGCCGGCTTCTCATCGTCACCGTACAGGTAGCTGCGGTCGTGCTCCTCAGCGTTCAGGTCCACGGTCTGAGTCGCATCCGAAGGGCTATCCTTCGCGGAGGTTCGAGTCGTGCCGTTCGGCTTCTCCCCCAGAGCCAAACCGACCAGGTGCAAAGTACGCGGCACCACCTGACGAATCGGAGTGTTCGTCAGAACCATCAGACCGGCAATACCCAGCAGCAGGTGAATCAGAATCTCAACGAACGCAATACCACCGCTCACACGCACAATGGGAGTGCCCAGCAGCACGCCAGCCACGCCACCACCAGCCCAGACGGCGTCAAAACCATCCGCGAAGGTCGGGTGACCCGCATGGCGAGCAAAGAACAGGGAGGTCGCCACCAGGATGATGAAGGAGCCCAACGCCACGCGGTTATTACGTTTAATCAGGTCGGGCCCACGGAAAACACACCACGCCATGATGAGGCAAAGCACCGGGACAAGCAGGGCGCCCTGACCGAAAATACCGCCCAGCATGGTGTGCCAGGCGTCCAGGGGCGCACGCAACAAACCGAGGGAGGTGTGGGCACGCCAGTTGTACCACTCCACTCCGGCGCTAATCAGGCCGAACAGCAGGATGGTGAGCGCGCCGCCGTCACGGCGGTCTTCGGGCGCAAGGTCGGTGCGCACCGCGCCAATGGAGCGGAAGAGCCCACCGATAGCGTGAGCGATGCTCAGCCAGACGGAGGAGATAGCGCCCGCTACAGGGTTCGCCGCGTTGGCACCGCGCTGGGCACCGCCTCGGGAGGTGGTGCGCTTGCGGGTGGTCTTCTTAGTGTTTGCTTTAGTAGAGGTCGTGTTACGACCCTTCGTGGTCCGTGGAGCCATACCTTTTAGGGTATCAACCTTCCCGTTAATGTACCGATTCTTTCGTTATCAGTGAGCTAAAAAGTGTGCCCCGCCCTGTGTCTGTGAGGGCGTTGATAGGGCGCTGATGAGGCGCTTCTCCCCTACCGCGTTCGCTTTCGCGTAGCTTTCGCGCATACGTTCGGTAGATACACAGCAGGCGGGGCCGACACAACGTATCGACCCCGCCTTTTCGCTGTTTACGGGCAGCTAGCCTCGCGCAGAGTATTAGTTCTTCGCGGCCTTCGAGGAGTTCTCAACAACCACGGGAACAATCATGGGCTTGCGGCGCAGACGGCGAGAAATCCAGGCACCGATGGTGCGGCGCACAATCTGCTGCAGCTGCTGCACGGTGTGTACCTTCTCGGGTGCGCGGTGCAGAGCATCCTCCAGAGCGGCGGTAATCTTCGGAACAATCTCGTCGAAGACCGAGTCGTCCTCAGCGATACCGCGAGCGTGAATATCCGGGCCGGTCACCACGCGCTTGGTTGCACGGTCCACGACGGTCACGATGGACACGAAGCCCTCTTCACCCAGGATGCGGCGGTCCTTCAGGTCGCTCTCGGTGACCTCACCGACGGAGCGGCCGTCAACGTACAGGTACTCGCAGGGAACCTCGCCCACCACGGACGCCACGCCATCGCGCAGGTCCACAACGGTGCCGGACTCGCAGAGCAGCACGTTCTTCTTCGGAACGCCGGTCTCCATCGCCAGGTCACCGCTAGCAATCAGGTGGCGAACCTCGCCGTGAACCGGCATAACATTCTTCGGCTTGAGGATGTTGTAGCAGTACAGCAGCTCACCCGCGGCAGCGTGACCGGAAACGTGGACCTTCGCGTTGCCCTTGTGCACCACGTTAGCGCCCAGCTTCATGAGGGCGTTGATGATGCGGAAGACGCTGGTCTCGTTACCGGGAATCAGCGAGGAGGCGAGCACCACGGTGTCGCCGGGCTCAATCTGAATCTTGTGGTCACCGTTCGCCATGCGCGACAGTGCCGCCATCGGCTCGCCCTGCGAACCGGTGCACATCATCACGATCTGGTCGGGGCGGTAGTCGTCAACCTTCTTCAGGTCCACCAGCACGTTAGCGGGGACCTTCAGGTAGCCCAGCTTCTCAGCAATGGTCATGTTACGCACCATGGAGCGGCCCACGAGCACGACCTTGCGGCCACGCTCAGCGGCTGCGTCCAGCACCTGCTGCACGCGGTGAACGTGCGAGGAGAAGGACGCCACAATGATGCGGCCGCTTGCGTCACGGAAAACGTTCGACAGCACCGGACCGATGTGCTTCTCGGTCGGGGTGAAGCCGGGAACCTCGGCGTTGGTGGAGTCCGGCAGGAACAGGTCCACGCCCTCCTCACCCAGGCGAGCGAAGTGGCGCAGGTCGGTGATGCGGCCATCCAGCGGCAGCTGGTCCATCTTGAAGTCACCGGTGTGCAGAACCTTGCCAGCCTTGGTACGGATGTAAACAGCCAGCGCGTCCGGAATCGAGTGGTTCACAGCAACGAACTCGCACTCGAACGGGCCGAAACGCTCCACCTGGTGTTCCTTCACCGCGAGGGTGTAGGGCTTGATGCGGTGCTCGGCGAGCTTCGCCTCGACCAGCGCCAGGGTCAGTTCGGAGCCGACCAGGGGGATGTCGGGGCGGCGGCGCAGCAGGTAAGGAACCGCACCGATGTGGTCCTCGTGGCCGTGGGTCAGCACCATGGCGACCACGTCGTCCAGACGGTCGACAATGTAGCTGAAGTCGGGCAGAATCAGGTCCACGCCGGGCTGGGACTCTTCGGGGAAGAGCACGCCGCAGTCAACAATCAGCAGCTTGCCGTTGATTTCGTACACGGTCATGTTACGACCGACTTCGCCCAGACCGCCCAGGGGCACCACGCGCAGGGTGTCCTTCTTCAGGCGGGGAGGCAGGGGAAGATTCGCTTCAAAGACGCTCATCGTGTGTCTCCTCTTTCTTCTATGTTTTCTTGTGATGTCTGTGATTCGTAGGCGACGCTTCGTACCGCAAGCACCCCAGCCGACTCTCATGTGCCGAGGCGGTGGTGCTGCCGGTGCGTCCAAATCACCGAAAGTATTCAAAAGTATTCGGGGCGTAGTGCTCGGGTGCCTCTGACTAAGTTGGACCCCTGTCTGAGTGGGAGCCGAATCATTGGGCGGTAAACCGCGACAATACGCCAGAGCGGACCCCTCACCTAGTGTTAGGTGTGGAGTCCGCATCCGTTGGCTACATCACTCGCCCCGAAAGCGGGGCGTAGGGTAGCCGAATTCCTCTATATATACGCTCCCGACGCCATTGCGTGCGCCGGGTATGCGTCAAAGTTTAGGAGTTCTTGAGGGTGTGAGCGATGCTCGAGGAGAGCAGGTCAGCTCGCATAGCCTGTGCCACCTCCGGCTCGGAGAGTACGTGCGGCAGGCGAACGACGGGCTCATCCAGCACACCCTGCCAGGAAAGAATTTCCTTGGCGGCAACGCAACCGGGCGCACGGCCCATAGTTGCGCGGACAATCGGAGTCAGTTCCAGGTGAAGACGCTGCGCCTCCACCAAATCCTGTGCAACAACAGCATCAATCAGGGCACGGAAGAGTGCGGGTGCCACATGTGCGGTCACCGAAACGAGGCCGACGGCGCCCATTGCCATCCAGGGAAGGGTCAGTCCGTCATCGCCGCTGTAGTAGTGCAGGTCGGTGGTTGCCATGACTTCGGTTGCGGCGCCGAAGTCTGCCTTGGCGTCTTTCACCGCTACAATACTATCAATTTCTGCCAGGCGGCGGTAGGTTTCGGGTGCGATGGGGATGCCCGCACGACCCGGAATATCGTACAGCATGACGGGGGTCTCAGTTGCTTGAGCAACAGTCGCAAAATGGGCGTAGACACCCGGCTGAGTCGGCTTGTTGTAGTAGGGGGTTACGACCAGCAGGCCGTCCACACCAATCTTTTCGGCGCGGTGCGCCAGCTCAATAGTGTGTGCGGTGTCGTTCGAACCAACACCGGCAATAATCTTCGCACGAGAGCCGACGGTGTCCTTCACGATCTGGAAGACACGCTCGTTCTCGTCATCGGTCATGGTGGAGTATTCACCGGTGGTACCGCAGACCACCAGACCGTCGTGGCCGTTCTCCACAAGGTAGTTCGCCAGGTCCGCGACCTGCTTTTCGTCAACGGAACCGTCCTTGGCGAAGGGGGTCACCATTGCGGTCAGGAGGCGACCGAAGACGGGCTCAACAAAAGTACCGGGGTTCGAAAGGTTCTCAGACATATGTCCAGAGTACGCCCGAAATGCAGATTTTTGCTATAGAACGCATAAATTTTCATACGTGTTCTACTATTCGGACTCTTTCAAACCCGCGGTACTTCCGCGAGAGCCTATGAAACCGGGCACACAGCCTCGGCGTTATCAACCACACATCAAAAGATATGCGGCATTGAGCGCAGATCACCAGGGCAACCCCTAGCGCATATCCTTCGTCTGACCGCCCGAACGCAACGCCCACGCATTACGCATCGCCGCGCGGGCACGCTTGCGCTCACCACCGGCATCGTACATGCACGCCAGGTTGAACCACGCCTTCCAGTTCTCGGGGTCCTGCTCAACCGCCGCCGCGAAGCCCTCAAACTCCACCGCCGCAGCCTCACGATCCACGCGACCCGCCGGGGTGCGAGGTAGAGTATCCTCCGCCAGTTCGCCTGACGCAGCCAGCTCCTGAGCCATACGCTGAATACGAGCACCGAAAAGCACCTCACGCACCAGCGCCCACGCACCCAGAATCGGCAGCAGAATCATACCCGCGCCGAGCACCATGCCAGCTGCCGAACCGGAGGTGAGCATCACAAAACCCTGCTGCGCAATATGCACCAGGTACAGTGCCAACAGTGCGCAGGTCAGCGCCGCGAAAGTCTTACCCCAGCCGCCTGCATCCACCGTCACGAAGACAGCGCTAAAAATCAGCACACCCAAAATAGAGGCACGCGCCGCCAAAGGCAGCGGCAGAATCAGCACGGTCAGCACCATCAGCACGCAGGCGCAGACAGTCCACAGACGCAACGAAGTCCACCAGGGGCTACGAGCCTCGGAAGGTACCGGCGAGGCGTCGGGTGAAGTCTGTTCAGACAATACTCTCTCCTAGGACAAATCCATGTAGGCGTCCAAGCCCACGCTCAAACCCGGATGCGCCGCCACCTCACGCACACCCAACAGCACGCCGGGCATAAAGGAGGTACGGTCAAAAGAATCATGACGAATCACCAGCTGCTGACCGGGGTCACCCAGCAGAATCTCCTGATGCGCCACCATACCACGCAGACGTACTGCATGTACGTGAATATCGTCGATTACGGCACCGCGCGAGCCCAAAGGATCGGAGGTGGTGGCATCCGGGCTTGCCCCCACGCCAGCCTCCGCGCGGGCGGCAGCCACCTTGCGGGCGGTGTGCACAGCGGTACCGGAGGGGGCGTCCACCTTGTTCGGGTGGTGAATCTCAATGATTTCTACCGATTCGAAGTAGCGTGCCGCCTTCGCCGCGAACTCGGTGGCGAGAATCGAACCAATCGCGAAGTTCGGGGCGATGAGCACACCCACCTCGGGGTGCTCGGTCAGCAGTTCGCGCAGGGAGTCCAGGCGCTCGGGGGTCCAACCGGTCGTACCAACCACCGCGTGCATACCGTGCTCCACCGCGAAACGCACATTCGCCTCGCTGGATTCGGGAACTGTCAGGTCAATAACAATCTCTGCGCCGGCATCGACCAGCTCCTGCAGGTCATCGCCACGGCCCAGTGCCGCCACCAGGTCCATGTCTGCGGAGGTGTTGACGGCGCGCACCGCCTCAGAGCCCATGCGGCCTGCGGCACCGAGTACCGCTACCTTCCAGATTTTTTCGTCGCCCTCGTGGGCCATCTTCTCTCCTCCGTAGCTTTTGTGCACCCCGACTATGGGGCAGACGCTGTGACGTACAGCCTCTATTATCCCCCGTGTGGGCGCGGTGCACGCCATCGCACACGCTGGGTGAGATACCCCGCGGAACCTCAGCGGTCTAAAAAGCGAAGTAATCTAACCGTCATACAAGCCGTTTAATACGCTATCTAAAGTTAGCAACCATATAATTAGGAAGTATTTCTATAATTTCCATCCTACGGAGTGCTTTGACAGTATGAAGTCCCTCTTTACCTCCTCCGTGCGTCCAGATGAGGCTAACCGGCGTTATATTCTGCCGGGTCTGGACGGTCTGCGAGCAATCGCCGTGCTCCTCGTGATGGTGTACCATTTCTGGCCCACCGTACTACCCGGCGGCATGATTGGCGTGGATATTTTCTTCGTCATCTCCGGTTTCCTGATTACCTCCCTGCTTCTGCGTGAAGGTGCTCTCACCGGCAAAATTGCCCTGGGCAATTTCTGGATCCGACGTGCCCGCCGTCTGCTTCCCGCCATTACCCTGCTGATTCTGGTCATGGGACCGGTCAGTCTGCTCATTGGCGGCGATATTCAGGTGAACCTGGGCCGTCAGCTCGCCGGTGCGGCGACCTTCTCGTCCAACTGGATTTCCATTTTTGCCGGTAACGACTACTTCGCGCAGACCTCCCCGGAGCTCTTCACGAACTTCTGGTCCCTGGCGGTGGAAGAACAGTTCTACGTGGTATGGCCGCTGCTGATTGTTGGCGCCGGCGTGCTGCTGCGCCGCCGCTGGCGTCGTTTTAGCGTGGTCATGGTGCTGGGTATTATTGCGTCGCTGAGCACCGCCACCGCTCTTCTGATGTCTGGCGCACCCATTAGCCGCGTCTACTACGGTACCGACACGCACCTGTACGGCCTGCTGCTCGGCGCCCTGCTGGCGTTCACGCGCCCCTGGTCGCTGTACCCGCCGCTGCAGCAGTCCGTGCTGTACCGTGTGGCTCAGCCCTTCGGCCTGGTCGCGTTCGCCCGCGTCATGATTAGCTGGCTGTCCCTGTTCGCGCTGATTCCCTACGCAATTCTGGTTCCCGAGTCGGCACCCGGCGCGATTCCCTGGGGTCTGTTCGGCGCCTCCCTGCTGGCGCTGGGCGTGATTCAGGGTATGCTGCCCGACATGCTCGCTGGTGCCTCCGAGATGCTGCGCCGCCTGCTGAACTTCGCGCCCCTGCGCTGGGTGGGCGAACGTTCCTACGGCCTGTACCTGTGGCACTGGCCGCTCGCCGTGGTCATGCACTACCTGATGGGTGCGGACCGCTCCCCGCTGGTAAACGTGGGCGTTTTGGTGGCGACCTTCGCGATTGCGGAGATGTCGTACCGCTGGGTTGAGACCCCGATTCGCCGCTACGGTTTCCGCGGTAGCGCTAATCGCGTGGTGGCGGCTTTCCAGTCTTCACGCACTAAGTTCCTGCCGGTTTCGGTGGCTCTTGCCGTTGTTGTGGCGGCTGCTTCGACCGGTCTGGCGGTGCACACCGCTCCGGCGATGACTACCGCCCAGCAGTCCGTTGAGGACGGCAAGCGTGCCGCCGCTGAACGCCTGAAGGCTCGTCAGGAGGCGCAGGCTGCGAGCGCATCGGCAAGCCCGAGCGCTGCGGGTAAGGACGCGAAGGCTTCGGCAAGCCCCTCGTCGTCGAAGGCTTCAACCGGTTCGGTGAACTCCTCGCAGGTGACCATTGTGGGTGACTCCATTGTGGTGGCGGTATCCCCCGAGCTGTACGACAAGATGCCCGAAGCGTCCATCGATGCGGCTGAGGCACGCACCATCGCCAAGGCCCTGCCGATTATTAAGTCCATGGGTGCCAACGGCCAGATTCGTAAGACCTTCGTGCTGTCGGTGACCGCGAACTCGACCATTCTGGACGGTCAGCTCGACGAGGTTCTGGCGGCTATGCCTGCCGATTCTAAGCTGGTGCTGGTCACCGGTTACGGTCCGCGCAACCTGACCTGGATTGACTACTCGAACGGTAAGATTCGTGAGTTTGCGGCTCAGCATTCTGATCGTGTGATTATTGCGGATTGGAACTCTACGATCCGCCAGGCTCTGCAGACTCAGAGCGGTCTGCTCTCCTCCGACGGTGTTCACCCGGAGGCCGCCGGTCAGGAGCTCTACGCACAGGTTCTGATGGAAGCTATCGCCAAGGCGCAGAAATAATAACGCGCAGAAGTAACGCGCTGGGGTAGCTCTCAGCAGTAGCTTTTCGGGTTCTGCCGCCTCATGCTGAGCGTCAAGAGCATCAGCGGCAGACAGCCCGTAAGCGCTGCTTCAGACAAAGAAAATGCCCGTTCCCTCCCCCTCATAAGGGGTGTGGGAACGGGCATTTTTGTGCCGTATAAGCGTTGTGCGTTAGGAATGTTCAGGGGTTAGCGCACGATGGTGGTAATCATCTGCTGCTCACCCAGGTACGCCGCCAAATCGCGAACCTCCTCCAGGGAGACCGCGCGAATCTTCTCCAGCAGTTCGTCGGTGCTGGTGAACAGACCCGAATCCAGTTCGGCGCGCCCCAGGCGGGACATGCGCGAGCCCGAATCTTCGCTGCCGAGCACGGTGGAGCCAGCCAGCTGGCCGCGGACCTTCGTCAGCTCCTCCTCGGTAATACCGGCGGTGGCGAGCTTATCGAACTCGTAGCCCATGACCTCGCGCACCTGCTCGGTCTTAGCGGGCAGGCAGCCCGCATACATGCCGAAGTAGCCTGCATCCGAGTACGCACCGGAGAACGCGAACGTGCTGTAGGCGAGGCCCCGCTTCTCGCGAATCTCCTGGAACAGGCGCGAGGACATACCCGCACCGAATGCACTGGTCAGCACGCTCATCGCGTAGCGGCGGTCGTCACCGGCGATAATGCTCGGGCAGCCCATCACAATGTTGGTCTGTTCGAAGCCCTTCTCCACCTCACGCAGCTCGCTCAGCGGAACAATGCCGCTGTCGGTGCGTACGCGACGCGGTGCCGGTGCCACGCCCTCCTGCAGGTTCCAGCCGTAGCGGGTCAGCGCCTCCAGCACGAGGCGGACCATGGTGCTGTGCTCCAGCGAACCGGCGGCAGAAATGACCAGGCGGTCCGGGGTGTAGTAGCGCTTGTAGTGCTCCCACACGGCGTCACGCGGCACCTCGGTAATCTCCTGCGGGGTACCGCCGATGGGGCGGCCCAGCGGGTTCTCACCCATGAGCTGCTCCACGAAGTTCTCGAAAGCAACGTCGGTCGGGTCGTCCTGGTCCATGGCGATCTCTTCGAGGATCACGCCGCGTTCCTGCTCCAGGTGAGCCGGGTCCAGCAGTGCGTTGGTGACCATATCGGTGATGACGTCCACCGCCATGGGTGCGTCATCGTCGAGCACACGCGCGTAGTAGCAGGTGTGCTCCTTAGCGGTCAGGGCGTTGGATTCGCCGCCTACCGCGTCGAAGGAGGATGCGATGTCCAGGGCGGTGCGGGTGCCGGTGCCTTTGAACAGCAGGTGCTCCAGGAAGTGGGTGGAGCCAAGCATGCCGGGGGCTTCGTCGCGGGAGCCGACTCCCACCCAGAACCCGATGGATACGCCGCGGGTACCGGGCATTTTTTCGGTAATCACGCGTACGCCACCGGGCAGGATGGAACGGCGCACCTCGTTACCGCCTACACCTTCGTAGATGAGGCGGCCGTGCTCGTAGTTGAGCTCTTCGGCAATCGCCTCAAGCTCGACGGGCAGGGAAATAGACATAGGGAGAAGAACCTTTCAACAGGTACGTCTGAAGGTAAGCATTCCCGCCCCACTGCCTGTAGGCAGTCCCACAGTTGGTGGGGTGGGTGAGCATCAAAAGATGCAGGGCAAGCACAGCGAAGGGGCGCCCGGTGCATCCGGCGGGGAGTGAACCGCACCGGGTGCGCCGAACGCCCCTCATCACTTAGCGGGGGTTACGACTACTCGTCGTCGCCGCCCTCAACGACCGGTGCCAGCGAGAGCTTGCCGCGATCATCAATCTTGGTGATCTCCACCTGGACCTTCTGGCCCACGGAGACAACGTCCTCAGCGTCAACAACGCGCTTGCCACCGTTGAGCTTACGCATCTCGGAGATGTGCAGCAGGCCGTCCTTACCGGGGGTCAGGGAGATGAAGGCACCGAAGTCGGTCACCTTCACCACGGTACCCAGGTAGCGTTCGCCGACCTCGGGAACCTGCGGGTTAGCGATAGCGTTCACTGCCGAACGTGCAGCCTCGGCGGAGGGGCCGTCAGCTGCACCGATGTACACGGTGCCGTCGTCCTCAATGGAGATGTCTGCGCCGGTGTCTTCCTGAATCTGGTTGATCATCTTACCCTTGGGGCCGATGACCTCACCGATCTTGGCGACCGGAATCTTCACGGAGATAATACGCGGTGCGAACTCGCTCATCTCGTCCGGTGCGTCAATGGCGCTGACAAGCACCTCGAGGATGTGCAGGCGAGCCTCACGTGCCTGGGTCAGTGCGCCAGCGAGTACGGATGCGGGGATGCCGTCGAGCTTGGTGTCCAGCTGGATAGCGGTCACGAACTCGGAGGTACCTGCAACCTTGAAGTCCATATCGCCCAGTGCGTCTTCCGCGCCAAGGATGTCGGTCAGGGCTGCGTAGCGGGTCTCGCCGTCAACCTCGTCAGAGACCAGGCCCATTGCGATACCTGCAACGGGTGCGCGCAGCGGCACACCGGCGTTCAGCAGGGACAGGGTCGATGCACAGACCGAGCCCATGGAGGTCGAGCCGTTGGAGCCCAGAGCCTCAGAGACCTGACGGATTGCGTAGGGGAACTCTTCGCGGGAGGGCAGCACCGGGGTGATTGCGCGCTCTGCGAGTGCACCGTGGCCGATTTCGCGGCGCTTGGGCGAACCCACGCGGCCGGTCTCACCGGTGGAGTACGGCGGGAAGTTGTAGTGGTGGATGTAGCGCTTGGACTTGAGCGGGTGCAGGGAGTCCAGCTGCTGCTCCATCTTGAGCATGTTCAGGGTGGTGATACCCATGATCTGGGTCTCGCCACGCTCGAAGAGGGAGGAGCCGTGCACGCGGGGCAGGATTTCAACCTCAGCGGTGAGCTGGCGGATGTCGGTCAGGCCGCGGCCGTCAATACGGACCTGCTCGGTGAGGATGCGCTGGCGCACGATGTGCTTGGTCAGGGCGGCGAATGCCACGTCAACCTCGTCGGCGCGCTCTTCGAATTCCTTACCCTCGCCGGTCAGGGCCTCCCTGAGGTCTTCCTTCAGCTCAGCTGCTGCTGCTTCGCGCTCCTGCTTACCAGCGATGGAGTACACCTCGACCAGGCGGTCTGCGGCGAATTCCTTCACGGCTGCGTCCACGTCCTCGCCGTGGCCGCCGAAGAAGGGCAACTCAAGAGCGGGCTTGCCGGCGCGGGAGGCCAGGTCAGCCTGGGCCTTGCACAGGGCGGCGATGAAGGGCTTAGCGGCTTCCAGACCCTGGGCGACGACCTCTTCGGTGGGGGCGGTCTGGCCGTCTTCCTTGATGAGCTTCCAGGAGTTGTCGGTGGCCTCAGCCTCGACCATCATGATGGCGACGTCTTCGGTACCGTCAGCCTTGGTGACGATACGACCGGCAACAGCCATGTCGAACACGGCGTTTTCCAGCTGGGAGTACTTGGGGAAGCAGACCCACTGGCCGTCAATCAGTGCCATGCGCACGCCACCGATGGGGCCGTTGAACGGCGCACCGGACAGGGAGGTCGATGCGGATGCAGCGTTGATTGCGAAGGTGTTGTAGATTTCGTCCGGCTCGTAGGTCAGGACGGTCACGACGACCTGCACCTCGTTGCGGATGCCCTTGGTGAAGGCGGGGCGCAGCGGGCGGTCAATCAGGCGGGCTGCCAGAATGGCCTCGGTGCTGGGGCGGCCTTCGCGGCGGAAGTAGGATGCCGGGATCTTGCCGGCTGCGTACATGCGCTCTTCCACGTCCACGGTCAGCGGGAAGAAGTCGAAGCCATCGCGGGGAGACTTGCCGACCACGGTTGCGGAGAGCAGGGTGGTCTCGTCATCGATAGTGACGAGCACCGAGCCGTTAGCCTGCTTGGCGAGACGGCCGGTTTCAAAGCGCACGTGGCGCTTACCGTGAATGCCGTTGTCGATTTCGACTTCAGCAAACTTGATTTCGGGACCTTCCACGGTTCCTTCTTTCTTCTTGGCAGGCCGTACGGCGCACGAGTCGGCCTTCGATAGGAAACCACGGCACCTCTCCCCCGCCTTTTCGTGTGCTCGACGTGTGTCGGCACGGTTGTGGGGGTGGTGTTGTTCCGTAATTCGCTACCGAGGACCGCGGCGTGTGTGCCGGTACGGCCCGTGTTCTTTCTTTCAGGTGAGGCGGCATCTTCTCGCGCAGCTTTGGAATCTAGCCCAAAAACCTAGCGCAGGAATCTAGCTAGCGGAAGATGCGCCCCTCAACGCGGCAGTACGGACGCGCTGGCGCTACCCGCCTCCGAAATGGAGGGCTGGTAGTGCTGACAGCACGTCCGCACACACCGCCTAAAGGCGATTAATCACCACAAAAGCGTCAAGACGCTCCTGTTTTATCGGCGCAGACCCAGGCGCTCGATCAGCGAACGGTAACGCTCGATGTCGACGCTCTTCAGGTAGCCGAGCATGTTGCGGCGACGACCAACGAGGATCATCAGGCCACGACGGGAGTGGTGATCGTGCTTGTGGAACTTCAGGTGCTCGGTCAGGTCGGCGATACGACGAGACAGAACTGCAATCTGAACCTCGGGCGAACCGGTGTCGCCCTCGTGGGTTGCGTATTCCTTGATGATTGCCTGCTTGACAGCGGGATCCAGTGCCACTTTTAACTCCTAGAGTTAGTACCGCATACGTCCCGTACGGACGGTTGCCGCCGGGTGGTGGGCTTACGCCCTGTAATACACGTCGTCTGCTGCGGACTGCAGACGCGTTCTTCCCATTCTACGCTACCGGGGCGCTTTCGTGGAAGGGTGAGCAGAAGCCCGGCGACAGGTAGCTCATCACACTACCGGTCGCCGGGCTTTGCAGTCGGGTTCTCACACCGGGTTCTCACGCCGAGTCCTCGCACCGGGCTCTACGTTTATTCAGTGGCTCTACGTTTATTCGGTGTCTGCGCTTCTACTCCCTATGCTTCTGCTGCTTCAGCGCGAGCGCGGACCACCACGAGGCGGTAGTAGACCAGCAGGAACAGGCACCAGATTGCGCCCATCACCAGCGCCAGCTGGGTGTCGGCGAAGCACCCGAAGAGCACCACGATAAAGATCATGAACGCCAACGCCAGGTAACTCAGCCACAGGGGCTGGCGTACCGGCTGCGCCTCGGTATCGGCGCCGCTACGCTTGAAGGCAATGTGCGCCAGCAGAATCATGACCCACACGAATACGGTCGCGAAGGTTGCCAGGGAGGCGACCACCTCGAACGCGTTCTCGAAGAGCACGTTCACGATCACACCGACCGCCATAACCAGCACCATGATGAGGGTGGTCATCCAGGGCGCACCGTTCTTCGTAACCTTCGCGAAAGAAGCCGGCGCCAGGTTCTGCTTCGCCAGGCCATACATCATGCGGCCGGCACCGTACACATCCGCGTTCAGCGCAGAGATGGCGGCGGTAATGATGACCACGTTCAGAATCGAAGCAGCCGCCGGAATGCCCAGGCCCTCAAAAATCTGTACGAACGGAGAGTTCGCCTTCGTCACCGAGTACCAGGGGTACAGGGACATGATGACCGACAGGGTCAGAATGTAGAAGATGAGGATGCGGAACGGCACCGTGCGAATCGCCTTGGGAATCGAGGTGCGCGGGTCCTTCGCCTCACCGGCGGCAATACCGATGTTCTCAATACCGCCGAAGGCAAACATCACCACGGTAAAGCAAGCGAGGAAGCCGGTAAATCCGTTTGCGAAGAAGCCGCCCTCAAGAGCCCAGAGGTTCGTAACCGAGGGCGCCACGGAGTCGTGCGCCTGCACACCCACGAAGAGCAGAACCACGCCGCCAACGATCATGGCGATAATGGCGCTGACCTTCACGAGGGTAAACCAGAATTCGGTTTCGCCGAACGCCTTGACCTTCGCCAGGTTAATGGCGAGCAGAATCAGCAGAACCGAGACGATCCAAATCCAGGAGGGGCTGTTCGGGAACCAGAACTTCATGTACACGGCAAAGGCGGTGACGTCCGCGATGGCGACCAGCGCCATTTCCAGGGCGTAGGTCCAGCCGGTCACAAAACCCGCCCAGCGTCCAAGGTAGCGGGTGGCGTATTCGGAGAACGCTCCGGAGACCGGGTGCGCCAGGGCGAGTTCGCCCATTGCGCGCATCACCATGAACACTGCCGCGCCGCCAATAACGTAGGCAAGCAGCACGGAGGGGCCCGCCAGCTGAATGGCGGATGCCGAACCGTAGAACAGGCCGGTGCCGATGGCGGAGCCGAGGGCGATGAACATAATGTGACGCAGGGAGAGTCCACGCGCTAGCTGCGGGCTCTCGGAGGTAGCCTCAGCTACGCCCTCCTGTACCGGGGATGAGTCCGGAGTGGTATTCATCTTCTTCTTTTCCTTTACCTCGTGGGGTGTACCCGCCGGTGGCGGGGAAACTTATCGAGCGGTGCCGCAGCTCAGCAGGTGACTGAGAGCGGTACCGGTTGATTCACTCCCCATCGAGTGATGGGGCGTTGCGCAGAAAGTGTTGCCTTCGCGCGTCGCCCCGGCGCATCCCCACCCAACCGGTACGGTGGGAGGGAACGCAAAAGACGGCGGGAAGGCAACGTTGCCTTTCCGCCGTCTTTTCGTCAAAGACTACTTCTGTCGCTTACGTCCAATGACGATAGAGCACAGAGCGGTTGCAGCAGTCACGGTGTAGACTGCAGGCCACGCGCCAAGCTTCTTGGCGAGCGGATGAGCGGCGCCGAACGCGCCGAGGTAGACAGCGGTGAGGAAGGTGGCACGGCCTGCGCCAGCCTTACGCTTCCAATTCTTGTAAGCCACGGCACCGCACAGTGCCAGGATAGCGCCACCGAGCGGGCGGATGCCGGTGCTAGATGCAACCTTGTAGCCACCGAGCAGACCGGTGACGGAGGCGAGAGTCGGGCAGAACTTCACGACGTACTCCTCTGTGAGATCGGACAGTTTCCTCATTCATAGTACTCCACGACACACAGAATGTATATTCACCACGGTTAATATTTCTGCGTTTCTCGCGGTTCAGGCGTAAAACCGGGCGCAGAGACCGGTACAAAAAGACCGGGGCGTGAACCCATCGGTTCACGCCCCGGCACTTGCCGCATGCGAGCTCACATCGTGCCGCATGCTCTGGATCGTTAGTTCTAGAGCTTTAGAGAGCCAGCTCCAGCGCCTCCAGCTGCGCCTCGGTCCACAGCTCAGCAGCCAGCTGCAGAGCGTAACGAGCCGAACGAGGAGCCACCACGTCCACGGAGAGGTGGAAGTCCTGGTCAGCCTCCGGGCCGCACAGATCAGACACGCAACGCACTCCGATAAACGGAATCTCGTAGTTGTGGCAGACCTGCGCAATAGCGGTGGTCTCCATGTCGGTGCTGATGGCGCCCTCAAACGCCTCGCGGGTGTCCTTCACGTTGTGGGCGGTTACGAAGGAGTTACCCGCCAGCATCTGGCCGCGGCGCACCTCCCACACGCTCTCAGCCTGCTCACGCACCGGCTCAAGTGCGGCGAGCGCATGCTCCAGAGCATCCTGCCACTCGTCCGCCTGGCCGTCGTAGCTTTCGGGCATGCCCGGAACCTGGCCGCGCGCGTAACCGAAGGCGGTCGCGTCGGCGTCAGTGTAGGTGTAGTTCTCGCCAATCAGCACGTCGCCCACGTTAATGCCGCGAGCCAAACCGCCGGCGGTACCTGCGCTGATGACGCCCAGGCAGTTCGAGGAGTAGCTGATCGCCTCGGTGACGGCGCTCGCCGCGTTCACCAGACCAATCTTGGAGCGAACCAGCAGCAGCGGAACCTGGTCCTCGCCCACCTGCAGGTAACGCGGGTGGAATACCGCCGCACCCTCGGTGAAGGAGGGCTGCAGCTCCTCGGTCACCTTCAGGAAGGGTGCGAGCTCCTCATCCATAGCCACCTGAATGATGATGGCGTTGGACATGCCGTCCATCAGCTCAAACATGCTGTTGAATGCCTCAGCCGGGTCGAAAGCGTTCGGGTCAAAGTCCACCGGGTTGAAGGCGGATGCGAAAGCATCAGGGATCTGTGCGCTCATTACGCCATCACCTGAGCCCACTCATCGCGTGCCGCGAGGAACTCGCGAGCCGCAGCCTGCGCACCTTCGAGGGTGTGGTTGGCACCCCAACCGCACTGCACCTCGTTCGCTGCCGGAACCTCGGTCGCGTTGAGGATATCGTTGAGGGTTGCTTCCAGGATGGGGAAGAAATCCTCGGGCTCCAGGCCCAGGGTCAGCGCGTAGAAACCGGTCTGGCAGCCCATCGGGGAGAAGTCAATCAGACGGTCGGTGTGGTTGCGCATGTGCTCGGCGCTCAGGTGCTCGATGGAGTGCACGGTCGGCATTTCCAGGTGCGCGGTGTTCGGCTGGGTGAAGCGGATATCGTACTTGATGAGGGTGTCGCCACCGGGCAGGATCTTGCGGTCTGCGATACGCACGTAGGGTGCTGCTACGGCGCGGTGGTCGAGGTTGAAGGATTCGACGTTCATTTTTTCCATGACTCTATCTTCTCTTAAAACGAGGACGACTAAAACAGGGGTGCCTCACGGGAGGCGCAGGACATCAAGGCGTGCGGCGCGGGTTGTTTCTTCGGAGGCGCAGGCGGTCAGGCGCGAAGAAGGTGCCCGCTTTTGCCCGTCCGGTCGGGTACGCAAAAGCCCCGGCGGCAGATCCGAAAATCTTACCGCCGGGGCATCACACGTCATCACCGCAGAAAATGCAGGCTGCGGCGCCCTGTGGCTGGGTTACCCGTGGTGGGGTTAGAGCTGGGGATGCTTCACTTCCGCCTGCACCGGGCACTCCGGCGGGCAGTAGTTCTTCGCGTCCTCAGCCAGCACCTCGCGGGTCTGCACCACATCATCGTTAATCTGCTCAATCAGCGCCTCAACACCGGTGTACGCCACCATGGGACGCAGACGCTTCACGAACTCAATCAGCACACGCTGACCGTACAGGTTGAAATCCTCCACGCGCTCTTCCGGGCGGTCAATCACGTGCGCCTCAACCTGGCGGTGCTCAATACCGTCAAAGGTCGGGTTCGTACCCACCGAAATAGCGGAGGGGTGACGGTTACCGGATTCGTCCACCAGCCAGCCGGCGTACACACCGTCGGCGGGAATCAGGCCGCGTGCCTCAAGCTCAAGGTTCGCGGTCGGGAAGCCCAACTCGCGGCCGCGCGCCAGACCGTGTACGACCTCACCAGCCATCATGTGGTGGCGGCCCAGCAGCTCGGTTGCGGCGGGCATATCGCCCTCCAGCAGCAGCTGGCGGATGCGGGTCGAGGAGCAGCGGGTGTTCTCATCCACCATCAGATCCTCAACGACAACCACCTCAAAGCCGTACTTCTCCCCCAGCTCACGCATGGTGTTCAGGTCGCCGGAGTTGTTGTTACCAAAGCGCACGTCGTCACCGATGACCACGAAACGCGCGTTCAGCGCATCCACGAAGGTGGACTTCACGAACTCTTCGGGGGTCTGCGCAGCGAACTCCAGGTTGTAGTTCAGCAGCAGGTAATCGTTCAGACCCAGCAGGCACATGAAGTAGCGGCGCGAACCCTGACCCATAATGTCGTGGTGGGCCGCCTCGGGACGGTGCACCTGCATCGGGTGCGGGTCAAAAGAGACCGCGATAGAGCTCAAACCGTGCTCTTCAGCAAGGGAGACCACGCGCGAAATCACGCGGGCATGTCCACGGTGCACGCCGTCAAAATTGCCGATGGTCACGACCGAGGGGCCGTAGCCGGCGGGGACCTCGCTCAAAGCGGTGTAGAGGGTCACGGGCTCTCCTGAAAAAGATAAATGTACCTAACCATCCTAGACCACAGGCGGCAGGATGCAGAATTCAAAACGGGAATCAACAGGGAATGGAACGGCGCCCCTCGCAGGCGGTGCCCTCTCCCCTACCTTTGCGGATGCGGCGGGGTATCTGGCACTCAACTGTGCAGCCTCCGCACCTGGAAAATCCATGCGCAGCACCCACCCATAAGAAAGCCCGGGCAGGCACCCCACCGTGCGGCAGGAACCTTCCCGGGCGTTACGACTACTTACGAGCCTGGTTACGAGAAGCCTTCAGCATCTCCTCGCGAATCTTATTGGACTTGTTAATCCAGCCGTACCACACCAGCAGGCACGGAGGAATCACAAGCTCAGTCACCATCAGCACGATCAGCGACCAGTGCGGGGTGCCGAAGAACGCCCACGACAGGATACGACCCACGCCGCCCAAGAAAACCACCAGGCAGGAGAACACGAGCATGTTCACCCACTTGAACTTCAGGGCAATGAACACGAAGGACAGGCCCACACCCACATAGGCTGCCGCGAAGAACACGTAGTTCGACTGCACCGAGGCGTTCGCAAAGTCCTGAGGCGCATCCGGAATGACGCGGACACCGCCCAGAACCTGCCACACACCGTACGCAATCATGAACAGACCGTACAGCGCCACCGCCGCGCGGAACGCCGCACGGTTCTGAGGCTTAGCCGCCTCCTCAAGGCTCTTGGGGCGGGCAAACGCCTCGCGGGTTGCCTTCTTCTCAGCCTTCTTAGCCGCCTTCTGCGACGCCTTATCGCCGGACGCCGGTGCGGCTACGCGAACACCCTCGGGTGCCTTCGCCGCAGAAATAGGCTCAGCGTTCTTAGCACCGGCAGCCTTCGCGGCACCGCTCTGAGTAGCAGCCCCGGTTACGGTAGCTTCAGCCTGTGCAGACTCCACGCGGGGTACCGGCGCGGTACGAGGCTCACTCGCCTTCTTAGCAGAGCTCTGGTTCTCGCTCATCTTCTCTCCTTCAGCGGGGCCGGGCGGCACCCGCACGAGTAGTCATGTGTGTTCAGGGGTTGTTTACGTTAGCGTGTTGAATGAATAGGGGGCGCACATTCGGTAGGGCGCATATTCAATAGGCACTGGATCAATCAGGCTTGAGGAATCAGGCTTGAAGGAATCAGGTGTGGGCAGGCGCAAACACCGAACCTTCTTCGCCTATCATAAGCCTTCAACGCCTAGTTGAAGGAACGATTCGCCTCAAAAACCAGCACCGGAGCGGCCTGCACCTTCCCGCGCTGCTTCTTATTCTCCAGAAGGGCAACCAGGGTACCGTCCGGGGCGAAGCCCGCCACAATACCCTCAACGCTGGCATGCTGCACCGCGCCGGACTCATCCGCGCTCGCGTGCACGGAACGCTTCACCACGGAACCGTCACCGCTGGGGCTAATACGACGACCGTAAGAAATGTCGCTCGCCTCCGCGGCAGAGAGCTCACGCGCACCAAAGATGCGGCGTGCCGCCTCCTCCAGGGGAAGCAGCGGCAAATCTTCCAGCGGTGCCTCCGACTCTTCACGGCGCTGCTTCAACTGCGCCAAATCGGCGGCATCCTCAAGCACCACCGCGCCCACACGGGTACGGCGAAGAGCCGTCAGGTGGCCACCGGTGCCCAGAATCTTGCCCAAATCACGCGCCAGGGCACGAATATAGGTGCCCGAAGAGCACGAAACCGTCACCTTGCAGTCAATCACGGGAACCGAGGTTGCCGCGTGTTCGCCCTCATTCTCGGGGTCCTCAATCACGTACTCGGCAAAACCAGGGTTGATGGAATGTACCGTGAACTCGCTAATCGTCACCGGACGCGCCGCCAACTCAACCTGCTCACCGCTACGCACACGCGCATACGAACGAACACCGTTGATCTTAATAGCGGACACCGCAGAAGGAACCTGCAGAATATCGCCGCTCAGCTGCGCCACAGCCTCCAGGATGCGCGCACGCATCTGCTCAGCGTCCAGACCGGTCAGCGCCTCGACGGCATCAGGATGCGCGGCGGTGTGCTCACCCTCGGCATCCTCAGTCAGCGTCTCAATGCCCAGGCGAATCGTCGCGTCATAGGTTTTATCCTGACCGACCAGGTAGGTCAGCAGCTTCGTTGCCTTATTGATGCCCAAAATCAGCACGCCGGTCGCGGCGGGATCCAGTGTACCGGCGTGACCGACCCGCCGGGTGCCAGCAATACGACGCATCTGAGAGACTGCGTCGTGGCTACTCATCCCGGCGGGCTTATCAATGACCATCAGGCCGGACGGGCCCTGAGGTTGCTTCTTCGCCACTTAGGCGTCCTCACCCTCGGCAGGCTCATCCTTCTTGTAGGGGTCAGCCTCACCAGCGTACTCGGCACCCTCAGCTGCAGCAGCCAGGGCGGCGTCGCGCTCGCGAGTCTCACGCAGAAGCGCCTCAATGTGGAAGGCGTTCTCGGGAACCTCATCAGCGACGAAAGTCAGGGTGGGGGTCAGGCGGGCTGTGATGTTCTTACCCACCTCGGCGCGCAGAATACCCTTAGCGGATTCCAGCGCCTTCTTGGTGTTTGCGGCGTCCTCTTCGGAGCCGAACACGGTGTAGTACAGGGTTGCGTGCTGCAGGTCGTTGGTCACGCGGGCATCGGTAATGGTCACAAAACCGAGGCGGGGATCCTTAACACGACGCTCCAGCGCCTTCGCCACAATTACCTTGATGCGGTCGGCAAGTCGTGCCGCGCGGGCTGCATCAGCCATGTGTTTCTCCTTGAAATATCGTGGCGCCTTCCGAGAACACTCGGGGTGTTACGGAGGCGTTCCAGGTAATGCGGAAGCGCCCGCCCCGCCAGCATCCGCCCCGCAGGCTCTAAGTTTTAGAAGCCTGCGGGTGCGGGAACACTAGCGGGTGACGGGCGCATCAGCGTGTGAGTCTTAGACACGCGGCTTTTCGCGCATCTCCCAAGTCTCGATAATGTCGCCTTCCTTGATGTCGTTGAAGGAGCCGAGGCCAATACCACACTCGAAACCTTCGCGAACCTCGGTAGCGTCGTCCTTGAAACGACGCAGCGACTCGATGGTGAGGTTGTCTGCCACCACGGAACCGTCGCGCACCAGGCGTGCCTTGGCGTTGCGCTTGATGATGCCGTTCTTGACGATTGAACCTGCGATGTTGCCCCACTTGGAGGAGCGGAAGACCTCACGGATCTCTGCGGAGCCGAGCTCCACTTCCTCGTACTCGGGCTTGAGCATACCCTTGACGGCCTGCTCAATTTCCTCAATCGCACGGTAGATGACCGAGTAGAACTTCATCTCGACGCCTTCGCGGTCGGCAAGTTCTGCAACGCGCTCTGCCGGGCGGACGTTGAAGCCGATGATGACCGCGTTGTCCACGGTAGCCAGGTTCACGTCGTTCTGGGTAATAGCACCCACACCGCGGTGGATGACGCGCAACTGAACCTCGTCGCCACCGGCGTCGATCTTCATCAGGGACTCTTCCAGTGCTTCCACAGCACCGGAGACGTCACCCTTAATGATCAGGTTCAGGGTGTCCATCTTGCCCTCAGCCACAGCGGCATCGAAGGACTCGAGGGTCACGCGCTTACGACGCTTAGCCAGCTGAGCGTTACGATCAGCAGCCTCACGCTTCTCAGCGATCTGACGAGCGGTACGCTCTTCCTCGGTGGAGAGGAAGGTGTCGCCTGCACGAGGAACGGTGGACAGACCCAGCACCTGAACGGGGCGGGACGGGCCAGCTTCCTTCACAGCCTGACCGTTCTCATCGAACATTGCACGAACACGGCCGTGAGCAACACCGGCAACGATAGCGTCACCGACGCGCAGGGTACCGGACTGAACCAGGACGGTGGAAACCGCACCGCGGCCCTTGTCCAGGTTTGCTTCAATAGCAACGCCGCGTGCTTCCTTGTTCGGGTTAGCAGTCAGTTCGAGCACGTCAGCGGTCAGGGTGACAGCCTCAAGCAGCTCGTCGATGTTGGTGCCGTTGCGAGCGGAGACGTCCACGAACATGGTGTCGCCACCGTACTCTTCGGGGATCAGACCGTACTCGGTGAGCTGGCCACGGATCTTGTCCGGGGACGCGCCTTCCTTATCGATCTTGTTCACAGCAACCACAATCGGCACGTTAGCTGCCTGTGCGTGGTTCAGTGCCTCAACGGTCTGGGGCATAACGCCGTCATCCGCTGCGACCACGAGGATTGCCACGTCGGTGACCTTCGCACCACGGGCACGCATAGCGGTGAACGCCTCGTGACCGGGGGTATCGATGAAGGTAATCGCGCGGTCTTCACCCTCAACGGTGGTGTGGACCTGGTATGCACCAATGTGCTGGGTAATGCCGCCGGCCTCACCATCAATGACGTTGGTGTTACGGATAGCGTCCAGCAGGCGGGTCTTACCGTGGTCAACGTGACCCATGACGGTAACGACCGGGGGACGAACCTCCAGAACGTCCTCGCCCTCAGCTTCTGCTTCGGCTTCGAGGTCGATGTCGAAGGATTCGAGCAGCTCGCGCTCCTCATCCTCCGGGGAAACAATCTTGATCGAGTAACCCAGTTCGGCACCCAGCAGCTCGAAGGTCTCCTCGTCCAGGGACTGAGTCTGGGTAGCCATCTCACCCAGGTGGAAGAGAACCGTAATCAGCGATGCCGGGTTTGCGCCAATCTTCTCAGCGAAGTCCATGATGGACGCGCCACGGCGCAGACGAATCTCGGTCGAGCCGTCGCCGCGAGGAACAACCACGCCACCGGGTGCCGGTGCGTTCAGCTGCTCCTGCTCATGGCGGCGAGCTGCCTTGGACTTGCGGCCCTTACGCTTGGAACCGCCGCGACCGAATGCACCCTGTGCGTTGCCGCGACCGCCGGGGCCGGGACGACCCGGACCGCGGTTGAAGCCGCCGCCGGAACCGCCGCCGCGACGTGCGCCGCCGCCACCGTTACCGCCGCCGTTGTTGGAACCGGACGCGCCGCCACCAACGTTGGATACCTTGGGCATCATCGAGGGGTTCGGGCGTGCGCCGCCGCCACCAGCCGGACGGGGTGCACCGGGACGTGCGCCAGCTGCCGGACGGGGGCCACCGTTACCACCGGGACGTGCGCCACCTGCGGGGCGGGGACCGCCGTTACCGCCGGGGCGTGCGCCACCGTTGCCACCGGGACGACCGTTACGTGCCGGACGGGGACCGCCGGAACGCTGGGAGTCGCCGCCGCCACGCTTCATACCCTGCTGGGATGCGAAGGGGTTGTTACCGGGGCGAGGACCGGGCTTGGGGCCGGGCTTCGGAGCGGCAGGCTTGGGTGCTGCCGGCTTCGGTGCAGCCTCGGGGCGTGCCATGCCCTGCTGGGATGCGAAGGGGTTGTTACCCGGGCGGGGGCCGCCGGGCTTGGGTGCTGCTGCCGGCTTTGCGGCGGGCTTAGCTGCTGCAGGCTTGGGAGCTGCGCTCTCAGCTGCGACAGGCTTAGCTGCAGGCTTAGGTGCCGGCTTAGCGGCAGGCTTTGCCGCTGCGGGCTTGGGGGCTGCCGCAGGCTTAGCGGCGGGCTTTGCTGCTGCGGGCTTGGGTGCCGGCTTAGCGGCAGGCTTAGCTGCCGACTCCGCGGGTGCTGCCTTTGCGGCAGGCTTAGCGGCTGCGGCGGGGAATTCCGCGCGCAGCTTCTTCAGAACCATGGGGTTCAGCGTGGAAGAGGAGCTCTTAACGAACTCGCCCATATCCTTAAGCTTGGCAATAACTTCCTTGGAAGGTACGCCTACTTCTTTAGCAAACTCGTGTACTCGAGGCTGAGCCAAATTTTCTCCATTCCCGGTCCGCACCGGGAATGGTGCGGACACTAATGTTTACGGGGTGCACGCCCGAAGGCGCGCCAATTCGTGAAATTGCCGGTGGGTGAGCACGAAAGGGTACTCATTTCGCGGCACTCATTAGATATCCATCAGTTTTCTGACTCGCTTTCAGATAAGAAGTCGTCAAACTCGTTGACTTACAGAGGGCATATACCCGAAAAGCGTCTATGAGGGGGTCGAGTCCGCAATAACGGCTCGAATCTGCTCACAGCACGCCTGCAGCTGGGCTGCAGGGACCGCTTTTTTGAAGGCGCGCGCCAGACCGTTCTTTTTCTGCAGAGCGGCTACGCACTTTTCGCTCGGATGGATCCAAGCGCCTCGTCCGGGCATAGTTCCCGCCGTATCGGGCTGATAGGGCGGGGTGTCCGCCTGCTCGGTAGCAGACGTGACGGGTGTGCGGGCGATGCGCAGCAGGTTGCGCTGTTCATCGCGGGCACGGCATCCGATGCAGGTGCGGACCGGTCCTTCAAACGCTTCGGAGGTTGCGGTGAGGTCGTGATTGCTCATGGTCCTCTCCCCTCTCTAGCGTGTGTAGAACCGCGTTCGCAGTACATTCGTGATGCTCTATCCGGTGCGCGTGAGGGCACGATAAAGCGCCCGGTTACGCACCGGCACATCTTAATAGTGTATCCCGTTTTTAAGAATCATGGGCAAAACTGTGACGCAGGCGCAAGAACACCGGGCACGTTGCTGCCCGATCTCTTGCGCCTGCATCAAAAGGATATGCCGCGGGATACGCCCCTCACCGGGGCTAATGCTTATTCAGCGTCCTGTGCGGACTCTTCTGCTGCTTCTTCAATTGCCTTCTCAGCGGAAGCTTCTTCAGCCAGGCTACGAGCCACGCGAGCTGCAACCTCTTCCTCGGCACGAACCTGAGCGTACTTGGACTCGGAGAGAATATCGATACGCCAGCCGGTCAGCTTCGCTGCCAGACGCGCATTCTGACCCTCACGGCCGATAGCCAGGGACAGCTGGTCATCCGGAACCACGGCACGAGCGGAGTACTCACGCGGGTTCGCGATAATGACCTCGGTGACCTTCGCCGGAGACAGTGCCGCAGCGATGAAGGTTGCCGGATCGGTCGAGTAGTCGACAATGTCAATCTTCTCGTCGTTCAGCTCGGCAGCAACCGCACGCACGCGGGCACCCATATCGCCGATGCAGGCGCCCTTAGCGTTGATGGTCGGGTTCTTCGCGGACACAGCAATCTTGGAGCGGTGACCAGCTTCACGTGCGATGGAGTTAATGGAAACCAGGCCCTCAGAGATTTCGGGAACCTCGTGCTCGAACAGGCGCAGAACCAGGTTCGGGTGCGAACGAGAAACCACAATCGAGGGACCCTTCGGGCCGCGGCGAGCCTCAACCAGGTAGGCGCGCAGGCGGGTACCGTGCGGGTACTTCTCGCCCGGAACCTGCTCGTTGCTGGGCAGAACAGCTTCAACGGTGCCCAGGTCAACCTGAACCATACGCGGGTTGTTGCCCTGCTGGATTACGCCGGACACCAGGGTGCCCTCACGGTCCTTGAACTCGCCCAGAACGGATGCGTCCTCAGCGTCACGCAGACGCTGCGAGAGCACCTGACGGACGGTTGCGGCAGCGATACGGCCAAAGTTGTTCGGGGTATCGTCGAACTCGTCAATCTTCTGGTTGTCCTCATCAAGCTCAGGAGCCAGAATGACGAACTCGCCGGTGGTGTGGTCGATGACGGCACGAGAGCCCTTAATAGCGCCGGGCTGCTTCATGTACGCAAGCAGCAGGGCGTTCTCAACCAGGGTGAAGAGCTCCTCCATGACGAGAGAGCGCTGCTTCGCCAATGCGCGCAGTGCGCCCAGGTCAATAGTTTTAATATCCTCCACGCTTTTCAGCCTTTCCCAGTTAGCACGGCGCCGGGACGCTTAGTGCGCCCCGGCTCCCGAACGGTATATACCTGGCACGGAGCACCCCGTGCCTGAAGCTTTAATAACTCTATTCTACCGGCTCAGCGGGCGAATTGAAGTCAATCTCGACGTGAGCAGAAGCAATATTTTCCCACGGAAGCAAGCTCGGCTCGTGGTACGACTCCTTCTGACCCTTCTTCGTGTTCTTCTTACGAGCCAGCACCGGACCCTCATCCTGCACCTCGTGCAGACGCGCCAGGTACTCGGTGCCGTCGGGTGCGGTGACCGCAATCAGGCGGGTACGGGCACGCTCCCAGTGGCGACGCTCGGTCAGAGCGCGGGTAGCACCGGGCGAGGACACCTCCAGCTCATAGGGGAAGAACTCGTCGTTTTCATCCGCACGATCCAGGGCGTTCGAAATCGCACCGGAAATCTCCGCGAGGGAATCCAGCGACAGCGAATCGGTACGCTCAGCGGTGTAGTCCACCGTAATCTTCACGGTGCGGTTCGCCGCCGGACCCGAAATCTTCAGGCCCTCCAGCACCAGCGAGAACTCGGAGATAACCGGGGCAATCGCCTCGGCGACCTCCTCCTCGCGGATCGCGCGGGTACCCACGCGCACCGGTGCCTCCACCACGGGCTCGCTATCAGCGCGAGTGCGGGGAGCGTTCACACCATTCGCCACGCGGGATGCGGCACGGCGAGCGCGCGCATTCGGGGCGCTCTTCTTAGAGCCAGAACGCTTCGGCTTATATGCCATAGTTCTCTTCTTTCATTCTTCCGCCGCTACCCTGCCCCACCTCCGGGGAGGCGGGGCAGGTGGCGACGGTTTTACGTCTTAGCGGGCTAGTGGCGTGCCTTAGGCGCGCGCACCTCAGCGATGACCTCAGCCACCGCGTTCTCGACGGACACCTCGCGAGCCTCACCGCTGCGGCGGTCCTTCAGCTCCAGCACGCCGTCCTTGAAGCCGCGACCAATCACCAGGATGGTGGGCACGCCCAGCAGCTCGGCGTCGCCGAACTTCACGCCGGGGCTGGTCTTCGGGCGGTCGTCCAGCATGACCTGCAGGCCGGCGGATTCCAGAGATGCGCTGAGCTTTTCAGCGTACTCGTGGGATGCTGCGTCCTTGCCGGTAACGACGATGTGCACGTCTGCCGGTGCCAGGTTGCGCGGCCAGATCAGGCCCTTCTCGTCGTGGTTACCCTCGGCGATAGCAGCCAGTGCGCGGGTCACGCCCACGCCGTAGGAGCCCATGGTCACGGTCTGCAGCTTGCCGTTCTGGTCCAGAACCTTCAGACCCAGTGCCTCAGCGTACTTGCGGCCCAGGGCGAAGATGTGGCCCATCTCGATACCGCGGGCTGCCACCAGCTCACCGGAGCCGTCCGGTGCCGGGTCGCCTTCACGCACCTCGCACGCCTCAATGACGCCGTCGGCGGTGAAGTCGCGGCCGAAGACCAGGTTCGCCACGTGCTTGCCCTCTTCGTTTGCGCCGGTCACCCAGCGGGTACCGCGCACCACGCGGGGGTCAACGAAGAAGGGAATACCGGTTGCGGAAGCTACCGCATCCTCGTCCTCGGTGTGCGCACCGAACAGGGGCGCGTCCAGGCTCAGGCCGGGGCCAATGTAGCCCTTGACCAGCTGCGGGTATGCCTTCAGGTCCTCTTCGCTGGCTGCCTCAACCTCAACCTCGCCGCCGATGCCCAGCAGGGCACCGATGTTGACCTCAACGCGCCCCAGGTCCACGGCACGGTCGCCGGGAACGCCCACGGCGAAGACCTTACGCTCGCCGGAGGGGGTGATGACGGTGCCCAGGAAGCACTTGAGGGTCTGCGAAGCATCCAGGGTGCCGCCGATAACCTCGGAGTGCAGTTCGTTCATGCGCTCCACCAGGGTCTCAATGGTGGCGGAGTCGGGGGTGTCCACAACGAGTGCCGCCGGGGTGTCCTCGGTGATTTCGATTTCCTCGGGAACCACGGTGGTGACGGCCTCAACGTTTGCCGCGTATCCGCCTGCGGAACGCACGAAGGTGTCCTCACCGATGGGGGTCGGGTGCAGGAACTCTTCACTGCGGGAGCCACCCATCGCGCCGGACTGTGCGGTCACAATGACAATCTCCAGGCCCAGGCGCTCAAAGATGCGCTGGTAGGCGGCACGGTGAGCCATGTACGCCTCGTTCAGGCCCTCATCGTCAATGTTGAAGGAGTAGGAGTCCTTCATGACGAACTCGCGGCCGCGCAGCAGACCCGCGCGGGGGCGCGCCTCATCGCGGTACTTGGTCTGAATCTGGTACAGGTAAACAGGCAGGTCCTTGTAGGAGGAGTACAGGTCCTTAACCAGCAGGGTGAACATTTCCTCGTGAGTGGGGGCCAGCAACATGTCTGCACCCTTGCGGTCCTTGAGGCGGAAGAGGTTGTCACCGTACTCGTCCCAGCGGTTGGTTGCCTCGTAGGGTTCGCGGGGCAGCAGTGCGGGGAAGTGAACTTCCTGCGCACCAATGGCGTCCATCTCTTCGCGGATGATGCTCTCGACCTTGCGCAGTACCTTCAGGCCCAGGGGCAGCCAGGTGTACACGCCGGGGGCTGCGCGGCGGATATAACCGGCGCGGACCAGCAGCTTGTGGCTGGCGACCTCAGCGTCTACGGGGTCCTCGCGCAGAGTGCGCACGAAGAGGTTGGAAAGGCGAAGTACCACGATTCTCCTTGAAAGGTCGATAGGTTTAGGTAGGGTGCCCGAGGCTCACCGGGTGAGCCGTAAATAGGCACAGTCGTCTTTAATTTTATAGCGTTTTAGGGTTCGGCGTGTTTAGCGCTCAAAAATGATGGTCGAGAACTGCCCAATCTGCTCCCAACCGGTCCCCCGATACATGGCAAGAGCACGGGCGTTGTAGTCGTTCACGTACAGGCTCAAATGCGGGTAGCGGCGCTGCAGAACCTGCGCGGCGGCGGCAAAGAACGGCTTAGCCAGCCCGTAGCCGCGGTAGTCCGGATGCAGCCACACGCCCTGCACCTGCGCGGCGTCCAGGTTCACGATGCCCGCATCCGCCTTGAAGATCACCCGCCCGTTCACATCGGCGACAATGGCGCTGCGCTGACCGGCAATGAGCGTGCGCAGGCGCGCCGCATAGCCGTCACCGTAGCGGGCAATCGGGTCGAAGCCGACCTCCTCGGTGAACATGGCGGCGGCGGCGGGCAGAAGCTCCCCCAGGTCCGCGGAGGTGGCGAGGCGTGCATACCCGGCAGGCTCACCGCTGAGTTGAAAAGCACCGACGGGACTCTGCCCCGGCTTGAGGGGCCTGGGTTTGATGGGCTCTGGCAGGTGCGCCGGCAGCTCAGGAAGCTCCGCCTCGTAGAAGCGGGCGAGGTCCTTCTCCGGCGGCAGATACAGCAGCGGCTGTACGGGGCGCTCCGACAGAACCCGCGCACGGTGATCGCAACCGTCGCCCAGGCTCGGCTGCAGCATCTGCAGTAGCGGGCTCTTACCGCTGCGAGTCTGCTCGCACAGCTCCTGCATGCGCGTCCACAGGGGCATCACGAAGGCGCTCTCACCGAACATGGAATCCAGGCGAGAACCCACCTGCAGTAGCAGCTGAGCCAGCGCGTCACGATGCGCGAGCGCCGTAGCATCCAGCGCCACTGTGTCCAGGGCGGGAGTGTCCAGGGTGGTGGCATCCGCCGCTTCAGCAACGGGAGAATCCACATCGTGCTCAGCGTGTTCAACCGCGACACGTTCAACGGCGGCATGTTCAACCGCGGCACCGCACAGCCGCACCGGCACCACATTCGAACCCAACAGCAGCACACAGCACAACTGCCCGTCACGCGCACAACCCACAAAGCCCTGATAGTAGTGCAGCGGAATACGCGGGGACCTCACCGGAAGAGGGCACGCCAAATAATGCTCAATGGAGTACAGATTCGGGACCGGGTCGCTAAAAAGGACCTCCTCCAGCTCATCGCACCACTGAGCATCCAGAGCAAAAACGTGTTCCTTCACGCGATCAGGCATAGGGAAAGAATCCATCGACGAAACAGCAGCAGACGAAACAGCAGCACGCCGGGCACGATGAGCCTTACGGCGGCGAGAAAAAAGAGTGAACATGACCTGTTGAGTGATAGAGAACGAGCGACAAAAAATAAGTGAAAATACGGGGACACGCACCCCCGAAAAAGCAGCCGGATCCTGCGGCCACAACCAGCAGCGGCAAGCACCAAGCCTGCCACCACCATAACCGGAAAAGCGCGGAGGCGCCCTCACCAGGGCGCCTCCGCGCACAAAAGCTAACTAGCTCACCGAAACAGCCGGGGAACCCTCAGGAACATACTCGCCCGAAGCCTCCATCTCAGCAGCAATACGGGTCGCCTCTTCAATCAGAGTCTCAACAATCTGATCCTCAGGCACAGTCTTAATGACCTCACCCTTCACGAAAATCTGGCCCTTACCGTTACCGGACGCCACACCCAGGTCAGCCTCACGAGCCTCACCCGGGCCGTTCACCACGCAACCCATCACGGCAACACGCAGCGGAACCTTCATGTGCTCCAGGCCCTTAGTCACGTTCTCAGCAAGCTCCCACACGTTCACCTGCGCACGACCACACGACGGGCAAGACACAATATCCAGCTTGCGGGGGCGAAGGTTCAGCGACTCCAGGATCTTGGTGCCCACCTTCACCTCCTCAACCGGAGGAGCAGACAGCGACACGCGAATAGTATCGCCAATACCCTGAGACAGCAGAGTACCGAACGCCACCGAGCTCTTAATAGTGCCCTGGAACGCCGGACCAGCCTCAGTCACACCCAAGTGCAGGGGCCAGTCACCGCGCTCAGCCAGCTGACGGTACGCCTCCACCATCACCACAGGGTCATTATGCTTCACAGAAATCTTGAAATCACGGAAACCGTGCTCCTCAAAGAGCGAAGCCTCCCACACAGCAGACTCAACCAGAGCCTCCGGAGTAGCCTTACCGTACTTCTCCAACAGACGCTTATCCAGCGAACCAGCATTCACACCAATACGCAGAGAAACGCCGTGGTCCGAAGCCATCTGAGCGATTTCCTTCACCTGGTCGTCGAACTTACGGATATTACCCGGGTTCACACGCACAGCACCGCAACCAGCCTGAATAGCCGCATACACGTACTTCGGCTGGAAGTGAATATCAGCAATCACCGGAATACGGGACTGCTTCGCAATAATGGGCAGAGCCTCCGCATCCTTATCAGTCGGGCACGCCACACGCACAATATCGCAACCGGCAGCGGTCAACTCAGCAATCTGCTGCAGAGTCGCACCAATGTCGTGGGTCTTAGTGGTCGTCATCGACTGCACCGAAATCGGAGATTCAGAACCAACACCGACAGAACCCACCTTAAACTGGCGAGTTTTACGACGCGGGGACAGAACCGCGGGAGCGGGCTTCGGCATACCAAGGCTGACCGACAAGGTTTTCCTCCATACATGGGTTATGAAGGACGTACGACGCATCCTTCGTTCAACTTTTTATTGTGCCACTGACGCGAAAGAAAGCACTAATACGGGTACCCTTACCGCGCGCAACAACACACTAAAACAGGGTGATGGGCTTAACAATATCCGCCACAATCAGAATGACAGACATCACAATAAACGCGCCTGCCACCACATACGTCAACGGCAACAACTTCACCGGATCAAACGGACCCGGATCCTTACGCCCAGTCAAACGTGCAAAGAAACGACGCACCCCCTCCCAGAGCGCACCCAACACGTGGCCACCATCCAGAGGCAGAAGCGGAATCAGATTAAACGCAAAAAGCATCAAATTCATATTCGCCACCAGCGAGACCAACATCGCAGCCTTCGCCTTCACATCAATACGGTCAGTAGCCGTCACCTCACCGGCAATACGACTCACACCAACCACAGACACCGGCGACTCAACACTACGCTCACCACCAGTCACCAAAGTCACCGTCAACTCCCACACACGCTGCGGCAACGACAACATCGACGAACCCACACGAGAGAGCGTATCGCCCACCATCGCAGGCACCTCAGTAATAGAACCAGGCACCAACTCACTCGACGGCGACACACCCACAAAACCGCCGCGAGTCGTCGCAATCGAACCATCCGCAGCACGCGCATACTGGCCCTTACCATCAGAAACCGGGCGGATCATCTCAACCGGAGTCACCGACAAATCCAGACGCTGACCATCACGCTCCACCGTCAAAGTGCTCGGGTGAGAACCCGCCGCACGAATCGCCGAAGACACAGCCTCCCACGAACCCGTCGACGCACCATTCACAGCAACCACACGGTCACCCACCCGCACACCAGCAGTCTTCGCCGGCGACGGGGTGGACTTATCCGTACACTCGCCATAGCTAATCGAATCATGAGTGACATTCACGCTCGGCACGCACTCAGACACCGCCGACACCTTATTCGTCACCTGCGCCGTACCAAAACCACAAATCAGCACAGCAGTACACACCACACCAATCAGCAGGTTCATCGTCGGACCGCCCAACATAATCACCATGCGCTTGAGCACCGGCAACTTATAGAACAGGCGGTCCTCATCACCGGGCTTCAGGCGCTCAGCATCCGCCGCACGAGCCTCCTCAGCCAAGGACGCAAACGGGCTGGTACTGCCCGAATGGCCCTCCTCATGGTGTTCCTTCACCTCAGCAGGGCTCGGCGGGTACATGCCAATCATCGAAATGTAACCGCCCAACGGGATCGCCTTGAAACCGTACTCGGTCTCGCCGCGGCGGAAAGAGAACACGGTCTTACCGAAGCCAATCATGTACTGCGGAACGCGCACATTGAACAGCTTCGCGGGCACCAGATGCCCCACCTCGTGCAGGGCAATCGAGACGGCAATAGCGATTGCCATGAGGATAATGCCCACAGCGTACAGCAGGATTTCCACGCTTTTTCTCGTTTCGGTTCGGGGATACGAAGCTTCTAGGATACTCGCTTAGCCTGTGAAGGCGCTCTCCCCCGCTTTCTGGAGGGGTTGGCTTGGGCGGGGTTTGTCTGGGATAGATGAGGAGGGGCGGTGTTCGTCCTCGTTCCTACAGGGGCACCCGCCCTCGCTTCGCTTCGGGCACCCTGATGTCACTTACGGACGACACCGCCCCTCCGCATGCACGCTAGGCTCCCCGAGGTGGCGCGCCGTGTTTTCCGGAAGCGCCCTCAGGGTGTCACACGGACGCTCTCCGCAGCGAAGCAAGGAGGGGCGGAGCGTCCGGGTGACGGGTGCCCCTGCGTAGGCGCGGAGGAAACATGCGGCGTGCCGTCCCAACTAGCGAAGCGAGAACAAACACCACCCCTCCAAGTCCCAATCCGGGGGCAAGTACCGCCCTCAAAAGCGATTTAGCGTCCGGTCATACCCAGCAGCTCATTCGCACGAACGCGAGCCCAACGCTCCGCGTTCAGCACCGCATCCAGCGTCAAATCAGCGTCAGAGACAGCCTCAGCGCTGCCGGTGTGCTCCTCCAGCACTCGCGCCACCGAATCGACAATATCGGTAAAGCGAATCGCGCCCGCATGGAATGCTGCCACGGCTTCCTCATTGGCGGCGTTGAACACTGCCGGATGGGTGCCGCCGACCTCACCGGCGTCCTTGATCATGCGCACGGCGGGGAATGCTTCCTCGTCCAGCGGCTCAAAAGTCCAGGATGCAGCCTTCGACCAGTCACAAGCAGGCACAGCACCGGGGATTCGGTGCGGCCAGGTCAGACCCAGCGCGATGGGCAGAACCATGCTCGGCGGGGACGCCTGCGCAATGGTTGAGCCGTCCACGAACTGCACCATGGAGTGCACGATGGACTGCGGGTGAACCGCCACGTCAATACGGTCCAGGTCCACGCCGAACAGGTGGTGTGCTTCAAGCACTTCGAGTGCCTTGTTGACCATGGTTGCCGAATTGGTGGTGACGACCAGGCCCATGTCCCAGGTGGGGTGTGCGAGCGCCTGCGCGGGGGTCACGTCGTGTAGCTGTTCGCGCTTGTAGCCGCGGAACGGGCCGCCCGATGCGGTGAGGATGAGTCGGTCGATTTCTGCGTCGGTTCCGGAGGCGAGCGCCTGCGCGAGGGCGGAGTGTTCGGAGTCGACGGGCACCATGGGGGTGTTCAGGGGGGATGCATCGACGGCGGCGCGTACGAGCGGGCCGCCTGCGATGAGGGATTCCTTGTTGGCCAGTGCCACTCGGTAGCCGCTGTTGAGGGCGGTGAGTGTCGGTTCCAGGCCGATGGATCCGGTGATGCCGTTGAGGACGGTGTCTGCCGGGTGTGCTGCGGCCTGTACGGATGCTTCGGGACCGTGGGCGATTTGCGGGGTGTAGCCGGTGGCGCCTGCTTCGGAGGCTGCCGCTTCGATGAGTTCGCGGAGGCGCTGCGCGTCGTCGGCGGTGCCGCTGGTGGCGACCAGTTCGGCGCGCACGTGCACTGCCTGGCGTGCGAGCAGTTCGAGGGATCGGGAGCCTGCGGAGAGGGCGACGACTTTCAGCGGTGCGTCGGCGGCGGAGGCGCTGGTGCCTTTGAGTGCGGCGAGGTGGTCGATGACTTCCATGGCTTGGGTGCCGATGGAGCCGGTTGAGCCGAGGAGGGTGACGCGCTGCGGTGCGCGGGTGAGTTCTGTGAGGGCGTCGGTGAGGCGGTCGCGGCTGCCGCCGACGCGTGCTGAGGATCCAAACTTCATGGTTCTAGTGTCTCATGAGCTCGCGGGTACGTTCGGGTACTGGCGCCGCCTCTCATCTTAGAAGGCCCAGCACAGAAGACCCCAGCGCAGAAGAATCCCCCGCCCTGTCATACGGGGCGGGGGATTCAACACTTCACGTTTTAGAGCAGGTCCTGCAACAGCTCAATGCAGCGGTCCAGGAAAGCGTCCACCTGGGATTCCTCGTAGCTGACGGTGCCCGAGGCGGGGCGAAACTTTGCGTGGCGCACCACGGACGGGTCCAGCGGCTCCTCGCTGTTGAGCTGGGCGTACACGCGGTCGCAGATGGCGTCCACGTCGCCGACGAAGTAGCCCATGTGGCGGCGCTTGCTGGGGCGGCGGAAACGCTCACCGGCGGGGCGTTCCAGGCGGCCTGCGAGCAGTTCACCGGTCTCTACGAGGGAGCGTTCCCAGTTGTCCAGGCCGTACGCCTCAATGTAGCGGCTGCGTTCGAGCTTGGCGAAGCGTTCCTCAATCTTTTCGAGGGCGCGGTCGACCACATCCAGCTGGTAGCCGCCGGGTTCTTCGCGGAAGACGACCTGGCGGATTCGTCGGGAGGTGTAGAGGTCTTCGGGTAGCTCGGCGGCTCCGCTGAGCTTCTCGTAGTCCTCGGCGAGGCGGGTGAACAGGCGGTCTACTTCACTGCGCTTGTAGCCGGGTTCGGTTTCTGCTGCACGGGCAAATCCGCCTCCGTGGGTGGTGCTTGCCAAGGTGGGCTCCTCTCGACGATTGAACTTTAAGAATACCAATGCGCAGGCTACCTGGTGCAAGGTGGGCGGGCGGCGTCTTAGATATAGCCTTTTACGCCTCTATTCACCGGGTACAGCGAAAGCGGGCACAGCAAAGGCGGGGCGCCCCTCCCCCATTCGTGGGAAGAAACGCCCCGCCTCCATAAGCGATAAAAGGTTCAGGCTTTAGAGCGGCATAATAAACCGGAAAATCAGGCAACCAGCCGCCGCAGCGAAAAGAATCGAGTCCAGGCGATCCATCATGCCACCGTGACCGGGCAGGATATTCGACATGTCCTTCACACCCATACGGCGCTTGAACACGGACTCCACCAGGTCACCGGCAGTCGAAGCGACCACCATGACCGCCGCCAGCGGAATAGCCCAATACCAGGGCGAACCCATGACCGCCAAGGCGATAGCGCCAACAACCGCCGAGCCGACGAAGGAACCAGCCAGGCCCTCCCAGCTTTTCTTCGGGGAGATCTTCGGCGCCATCGGGTGCTTACCCCAATTCACACCGGCAATAAAGCCGAACGTGTCATTGCAGATGGCCATCAGCAGAATCATGAGGATGCCGCGCTCGCCGTGGTCCGTCTGGAAGTAGACCATGGCAATGCCCAGCATCAGCGGCACCCACAGCAGAGCCAGGGCGCTACCGCTCAAAGACTTACCCAGTGAGACCTGACGGTCAGCACGCACGAGAGCAGAAGAGAGCAGCAGCGCCAGCAGGCTCACCGCCAGGGCGATGCCCAGCCCGGTAAAACCGAACAGGAAAGACACCACCACAATTGCGCCAGACAGGGCACCCAGCAGGTATTCCGGGATGCCGTAGCCGCGGCGGGTATTGAGCACGTGCCCAATTTCCCAGGCGCCCAGGCCAGCCGCGGCAGCTGCAAGCGCCACAAAAATCGGCTGGTAAATCAGGCCCAGCACCAATAGCACGCCGAAACCGACGCCCACACTAATGGCGGCGGGCAGGTTACGGCCAGCTTTGGCGCTGCGCGACTTCACCGGCGTTGCAGCGGTCTGCGGGCTCGGCTGTGGAGCAGGCGGCGTGCCTCTCTCTTCTTTCGCTTCTTTGCGTGTACTCATTAGGGTTTAGACCTCGAGCAGTTCAGCTTCCTTGTGCTTGTACAGTGCGTCGACCTGGTCGATGTGCTTCTTGGTCTGTGCGTCCAGTTCCTTCTCAGCACGTGCGCCTTCGTCTTCACCGATTTCGCTGTCCTTGACCAGCTTGTCAATAGCGGTCTTAGCGTGGCGGCGAACGTTACGGATGGAGATACGAGCCTCTTCAGCCTTGTGGTTGACGAGCTTGGTGTATTCCTTACGGCGCTCAGCGGTCATTTCGGGCATGACAACGCGGATAGCTGCACCGTCGTTGCTGGGGTTAACACCCAGGTCGGAGTCACGCAGAGCCTTCTCAATAGCTGCCAGTGCGGTCACGTCGAAGGGAACGATCTTGACGGTACGTGCGTCCTCAACGTTGAAGGACACCAGCTGCTGCAGCGGGGTCGGCGCACCGTAGTACTCTGCGGTCAGGCCGCTGAAGATTGCGGGGTTCACACGACCGGTACGAACCTTAGCGAACTCAGTCTTGGTTGCTTCGATGGTCTTTTCCATCTTCTCGCCGGCTTCGGCAAGGATTTCTTCGATCACGAAAGGATCTCCTTTGTCGGTATTCTGGGGTACCAGAATTGTCGGTGGGTGCGCGTTCAGCCCTCACGGTTCCCTACCGGTTCGCGGCGCATCCGAGGCGAAAACCGTAAGGATAAGGCGAAGTCGACGGGAAAGAGGCAGAACGTCGTATTTGATATAAGTCTAGACGGTACCGGCGGGCATAAGCGAGTTTTAGCGCTTACTCGCGCGGTACCGTCCAGAATAAGTCCGCACCATCAGGCACGGTCACAGTGTGAGGGGGCATTCCATGCGCCCCAACCTAAAAATTAGGGGTTAGCGAGTAACGAGGGTACCCATCTTCTCGCCCAGGATTGCGCGGGTCACGTTACCGTCACCCTGCATACCGAACACGCGCATGGTCACGTTGTTGTCGCGGCACAGGGAGAACGCGGTCTGGTCCAGTACGCGGATGTTACGCTGCATTGCCTCATCGTAGGTGAGGTTGTACAGACGCTCAGCGTTGGGGTCCTTGTTCGGGTCAGCAGTGTAGATGCCGTCCACGCCGTTCTTAGCCACCAGAACCTCATCTGCGTGGATTTCCAGGGCGCGCTGAGCAGCCACAGTGTCGGTGGAGAAGTAGGGCAGACCCGCACCAGCACCGAAGATCACAACGCGGTCCTTCTGCATGTGGCGGATCGCGCGGCGAGGAATGTAAGTCTCAGCAACCTGCGGCATGGTGATAGCCGACTGAACGCGGGTGTCAATACCCTCCTGCTCCAGGAAGTCCTGCAGAGCCAGGGAGTTCATCACGGTGCCGAGCATACCCATGTAGTCTGCACGGGAGCGGTCCATACCTGCCTGAGAGAGTTCAGCGCCGCGGAAGAAGTTGCCGCCACCAATCACGATGGAGGTCTCAACTTCGCCAACGGTTGCGGCGATCTGCTTAGCGATGCTGCGCACGACCTCGGTAGAAATACCGACTTCACCGCCACCAAAAACCTCACCGGAAAGCTTGAGCAAAACGCGGCGGCGGCCGGTTTCGTCATGGTGAATCGGGTGCGAAATAGCTTCGGGCATGGTTCCTCCAGTGGCTTACCTAGGGGTTGTTATAGGTGATCGGGGCGGACTCCTGCCGCCTAGTCCTTATCAAGGATACAGCAAAGCCGGGTAGCCACCAGTGGTGACTACCCGGCTTCAGGCTATAATCCCAACCTCATACGACTTCCCTTACCGGGAACCCGCAATACGGGAGGGTAGAACTGCAACGAGTCCTTATGCGCCCACGCGGAAACGTGCGAACGCGGTAGCGGTTGCGCCAGCCTCGGACAGAACCTGTGCGACAGACTTCTTGGAGTCCTTCGCGAAGTCCTGATCGAGCAGGGTGTTCTCCTTGAAGAAGCCCTTCAGGCGACCCTCAACGATCTTGTCCAGAATCTTCTCGGGCTTGCCCTCAGCGATTGCGGTCTCGCGAGCAACGCGCTTCTCGGTCTCGATCTGGTCTGCGGGGATGGACTCGGAATCCAGGTACTTGGGGCTCATTGCAGCAATGTGAACTGCAACGTCGTGTGCGATCTCGTCGGTGTTCTCACCGGAGACAGCCAGCAGAACGCCAACCTGTGCGGGCAGGTCCTTGGAGGTCTTGTGCAGGTAAACTGCAACGTTCTCGCCCTCAACGCGTGCAACGCGGCGGACAACGATCTTCTCGCCGAGCAGTGCACCAGCGTCGGTGGTCAGCTCCTCAACGGTCTTGCCCTCGTAGGATGCAGCCTGCAGCTCTTCCAGGGTGGAAGCGTCAGCAGCAATAGCAGCCTCGAGCACGTTCTGGCCGAAAGCGATGAAGGGGTCGGACTTTGCCACGAAGTCGGTCTCGGAGTTGACCTCAACCATGTAGCCAACGCCGTTCTCAACGCGTGCAGCCACCAGGCCCTCAGCGGTTGCGCGACCCTCGCGCTTGGTGATGCCCTTCAGACCCTTAACGCGGATGATCTCGGCAGCCTTCTGCTGGTCGCCGTTAGCCTCGTCCAGAGCCTTCTTGACGTCGAGCATACCTGCGCCGGTCTTCTCGCGCAGTGCCTTGATGTCTGCTGCGGTGTAGTTCGCCATTGTGAACTCCTTGTGTTGCTGTAATAAATCGGGATGACATCCCGGTGGTACATATGGCGGACGGCGCCGCGCCCAGGTCAGGGCGGGCGCCGTCCGAACGTGGTCCCCGCGGGCGGGGGGCCACAAAGCATAAAGCTTAGTGGGCTAAGAAAGCTTACTTAGCTGCCTCTTCAGCCTGTGCAGCCTCGTGCTGCTCCAGGAGCTCGCGCTCCCAAGCTGCCATGGGCTCCTCAGCTGCTTCAGCCTTGCCGTTCTTCTTAGCGTTGCGCTCGATCAGGCCGGCTGCCACTGCGTCAGCAATCACGCGGGTGAGCAGGTTGACGGAGCGGATAGCGTCGTCGTTACCGGGGATCGGGAAAGCAACCTCGTCGGGGTCGCAGTTGGTGTCGAGGATAGCAACAACGGGGATGCCCAGCTTCTGAGCCTCGTTAACTGCCAGGTGCTCCTTCTTGGTGTCAACAACCCACAGGAGGGAGGGAACCTTGGACAGGTTGCGGATACCGCCGAGGGTCTTCTCGAGCTTCTCGAACTCGCGACGCATGAGGAGCAGTTCCTTCTTGGTGTAGCGAGAACCTGCTACATCGTCGAAGTCAATCTGCTCGAGTTCCTTCATGCGCTCAATGCTCTTGGAGATGGTGCTGAAGTTGGTCAGCATACCACCGAGCCAGCGGTGGTTCACGTAGGGCATGTTCACGCGGGTTGCCTGCTCAGCGATAACTTCCTGAGCCTGCTTCTTGGTACCCACGAACAGGATGTTGCCACCGTGTGCGACGGTCGACTTAACAGCCTCGTATGCCTTGTCGATGAAGGCGAGGGACTGCTGCAGGTCGATGATGTAGATGCCGTTGCGCTCGGTCAGGATGAAACGCTTCATCTTGGGGTTCCAACGGCGGGTCTGGTGACCGAAGTGAACGCCGGAGTCCAGCATTTCACGCATAGTTACGACGGGCATGTCGTCTCCTTTTTTGTGCCGCGCGGACCTCCCATTCGGGCTAGCCCAACGCGCGCATAGTAGTTATCAGTTTTTCCTGGCGGCGATTAGCGTTCACGGTTACCCGTTTAGCTCAGGCCCTAACCACCCCGTATGGGTGGACCGAAGGTCCCTTATCGGCTCCCCGTTTGAGGATGCCGCTCACGCCGCGCGTCGTCAGTGAAGCTGTGCGGCCCCCTCACAGAGGGAGAATACCCGCGCAGGCACACTGCAATACGACATTGTACCGTATATTCCGCGATTAATCCGCCGGATTGGGGTTAAAACCTGTGTAGGCGCGGCGGGTGTGTGCAGGGGCACTGTGGATAAAGGATTTTAAGGCGAAAACGGCGGGGTTATCCACAATTTTTCGTGAGGCGCTGCGGGGCGAGGCAATTCGTGATGTGCTCAGAAGATGAAGCAGAACATGAAGACATTAGCGACAACGCTACGGCACGCAACGCTGACGGCCTGCTGCCTGCTGGGTGCACTTGTGAGCGCAGGCGGGCAGGTCTACACGGGTGGGCAGGGTTATTTGGGCAGTCAGGGTTATTCGGGCTGGCTCAGTTTTACAGGCGGGGCTAGTTTTACTGACGGTGCCGCCTCAGGTGCACAAGCTCCCAGCAGCGCACACGTTCCCCACACCGTTGAGCTCACCGCGAGCCGACTACGCTACCGCTCCCCCACCGCCGAATCCAGACCGCGGGTGATCCATCCCTTTGAGAAGCCCGCCCAACGCTGGAGCGCAGGGCACCGCGGCGTAGACCTTGCCGTACCCGAGAACGACCGGCGCGTCTACGCACCGGCACCGGGAAAAGTGGTTTTCAGCGGCACGGTCGTCAACCGCAAAGTACTGGTCATTGCGCATCCGGATGGGCGGCGCAGCACCTTCGAACCCATGGACGAAGCACTACCGGTCGGCACCACGGTTGCAGCCGGTGAGGTAATCGGCACCGTCGCAGGCACGGCGGGCGGCAACAGCGAGCGCCCCTACCGGCGATGCTCCACCCCCTGCCTGTACTGGGGTGTACGACAGGGAGGCGCCCGCGGGGACGGCAGCGGCAAGGAAGCAGAGTATATCAACCCCATGAGCCTGCTGGGGTCGAAGAAACCTAGCATTCTGCTACCCGTGCCGGGCGGATATTAGGCGCGGGTATTAGCGCCGAGTATGAGCCGAACCAGATACAGCTGTGGCCCGTCACCTCCGGGGAAGGAGGCAACGGGCCACAGGAGCCAGCCTAAGTTGTGCCCACTAGCGTAGGTGCTAGAGGCAGCTACTTACTGGAGGACGTCACCGTCATCAGCACCGAACTGGTTCGGCTGTACAGGCTGTACAGGCTGTACAGGCTGGTTGGGCTGTGCAGGCTGCTGAGCAGTCTGACCGGGCTGAACCGGCTGAGCGGGCTGCTCAGTCGGAGGGATATACGCGGGCATTGCCTTGGTCGGTTCGTTCTCGCCGTAGTTCAGGCCGTGTTGCGGGGTGAACACCTGAGTCGGCGAATCATCACCCGCAGCGTAGGCGGTGTTCTGCGCCGGGTAGCCCCCCTGTGCCTGGTAACCGGGCTGAGCGGCATAGCCATTCTGAGCAGCGTAGCCGCCCTCGCCCTGTGCCTGGTAGCCGTTCTGCGCGTCAGCCTGGGTTGCGCCGTAACCGGTCGCAACACCCGCCGCCGCGCCCAGTGCCGCAGCCGAAGCGGCACGACGCTCACGGCCCTTCGCACGAGCCGCCGCAATCTTCTTGCGGAACAGGAAGAGCAGAATCAGGATGAGCAGTAGCAGACCCACAATAACCGCATCCACGATTACGTCAGTCATGCTCAGACCGGACACCGGAATAGTCAACGCGTTACCGCTAAACACACCGTTCTCACTCTTGACGCTCAGCTCGCCACCATTGACGGTGAACTGCACACCGGCACGCGCCAAATCATAGTTGAGGGTGTTCACCTTCTGCTGGTCCAGCGAGGAGAAGGTCGGTGCCTTGAAAGTGAGTTCGTAAGGAACACGGTAGTAGTTACCCAGCTTCTGAACGAGCTTAATATCCGGCTTCAGAGTGTAGTCACTGCCGAAGGGGTGGTAGCCACCGGGGCGGGTAACGGTCACCTTCGAATCGGGCAGGTATTCGTTCAGACGCTGGTTGAACTCGTTCTGATCCTTACCGCGAACCTTCACGCTCACAATGGTGGAGTCGCCGTCCTGACGGACCTCAGTCTCGTCATTGCTGCCGCCTGCGAAAACGTCCTTGAGCTTCTGCTCAGCACCCGCAACATCCTCGGTCGGGAATGCGTAGAGGAAACGCGCTTCCATGGAACCGTCCAGACCCAGGGAGGTAGCGACCTTCATGCTCTTCATCTCAATCTGACGTGAAGAAACACGGTCAACCGCGATGAGAGTACTGCTACCGCCCGAACGGGAGGAGCTAGCGCGACCCTCGGGGTCAACCATGTAGGACTTATCGTTGCTGTCCACGATGGTCAGGGTCAGGCCATCACCGCTCGGGGAGCACAGCAGCGCGCAGTCCAGCAGACCCGAAATCTTCTTCTGAACGGTGAAGTTATTATCCTTCGCCACTACCTCACGGCTAGCGGAGAGATCGGTACTACCTGCACCAAACAGCTTCTTGAGACCATTTCCCAAATCCTCAATCGAAGAAGCGCTAAAGGTCAGGGTACGGCCCACTTCTTCCTTCGCGCTGGCGGTCGATGCGGAAGGAGCGTATGCCTTCGCCTGCGAGGATTCCAGACCCTTCTTCAGCTCGGAGCCCTCAGGCTTGACCTGGTTCAGGTAGGCGTCGACCGCAGCGGCGGTCTCGGTGTTCATGATTTCCTTCGCAACGAAGGAGATGGCGACGTCATAACCGCCGTCCTTCTCCTTCACGTCAAGGATGACGTTACGGAAACCGCGGTCCTGAACATCCTTCGCGGAAATCTTAGACCCACCGGAGTTCTTCACTTCCTTCTCGCCAAACTTCACAGTGGTTTCATCACTACTGCTGAGAACGCTGTTCTTATTGGAAGCAGACACAACACCGTCCACTACCAGAGCTTCAGGAAGCCAGCCCAGCAGATCGCCCGAGCTGAAGTTTTCCTTCACCTGAATACCCTGCACCAGACCCTGGTCAGAGTTGACGATGCTAATCTGCGGCTTGATGTCGGAGCCCGAAGCCTTCAGCAGAGAGGTCACCTTGGAGTGGTACTCGTCCACGGAGGAGAAGGATACCTTGAAAGTCGCACGAGCCTTGTCACCCTCAGACTGAATACCTTCGTATTCCAGGCCCTCGGGCAGGTGCTTACGTACGGACGCATCCAGTGCCTGGGTTCCACCCTTAACCTTGTCCTGGTTATCCTTCATGTTGAAGGAAACCAGAATGGTGCGGGTACCCTTCTCAGCGCTCTCAAGGCCCAGCTGGGTCTCAATCTTTGCGCTGCAGGCGCTCAGAATCAGGGCGGCAATGGTCAACAGAACCGCCAGGAACATCCAGCGCTGACGAGTCGGCGCGCTCGGGGCGTGAGTCATCGCGTGCATACTAGGCTCCCATCAGGCGAATCGCCACGTAATAGACGACCATGGACGCCAGAACCCATGCGGTGCTCAGCGCCGCGTGCATGATAATCGGGGACTTCGCGAAGCGGCCCAGACGGTTCAGACCCAGATAGGTGAGAGCCTCACCCGAGAACACGGCGAAAGCAAGCACCAGGACTATGAGCATGGTCAGGAAGAACGCACCACCACCGCTACGGGTGAGGGTCAGGAAGAACACGAGCAGGTTCAGCACCAGGAACGAAGGAATCAGCGCCAGGGAAGACACCGACACGGCGTGCATACTCGCGGTGAAGGAGGTCGGCGCCTTACCGATACGCGCGGTCAGCTGCAGCTGCACACCGCGCAGAACCTGCACACCGAAGATTGCAAGAGCCATCAGCACGTACGCCAGAATCATGCGTCCGGTCGGCACGGCCTGTGCGGCGTAGGCACCACCGTAAGCGGCACCGCCTCGACCGCCGAACATGTAGCCCACCATGGACATCGCGATAACGGCAGCCAGGATAATCAGCTGGCTGAAGAAGAAGGCACCCACCAGCGCCTGCAGAGTCGTGGGAACAATCCAACCCCACGCACCGGCGGCAGAGATGCGGGCGTGCGCGGTCGCCGGGTTGCTGGAGAAAACGTCCAGGAACGCGTTCCAGGTAGCGCCCAGTGCCTTCACCGCCGGATGCGGTGCGCTCGGCGCATAGGTTGCCTGGCCGGGCTGACCGGGCTGCGCGGCCCCAGGCTGAGCAGTACCGGGCTGGGGTGCGGCGGCAGGCTGACCGGGCTGTGCGGGGGCTGCCTGAGCCTCAGCATTCGGCTGTGCATGAGCGCTCGCAGGAGTGGGCTGGGGTGCCTGCTGAGGCTGGACGGGCTGCTGAGGTGCTGCCGGTGCGGCAGGCTGAGCAGCATTACCCTGCTGGCTCGACTGCACGGGCTGCTGCGGCTGAGCAGGCAGCGAAGCATCCTGTGCGGGACGCGCGCCAGCATCGTAGCCGTAGCCCCCGGCGGCACCCTGCGACGGGTTGTTGGGAGTGTTCTCCGACATTGAGATCCTCTCGTATGGTGTGTGGAAGCAACACCTACCGGCTGAATCGGCATCTACCGGCGGCATCACACTGTCTTTCGTGACAAGACTCTTCAACCCTACCGTATTGAACGCTATGGTGCGTCTTCGTTCGTCATTTACTCATTTTCATCACCGTTGATGCATTCCATGCACGAAAATACGCGCCTCCGAGAGCATGACAAAAGAGCACGAAAAGAGGGCGCGAAAAAGCCCCGCCCGCCGACAAGTGGGTGAAGTCGACGGGCGGGGCCGTAGGGAGTGCGGGGCTCGAACCCGCGACCAAGGGATTATGAGTCCCCTGCTCTAACCGGCTGAGCTAACTCCCCATCCGGTGCAGTGACGGCGCGCAATGGACGCCAGCACCATCCTCTAGAGTACCTGAACGGTGACTGAGAACGAAAAACGCTCAATCCGCCGCCCAGGGGCTAGAGAAGCTTAGCGGCGCGAATCCAGGTAACGCTGGTACGGAGCGTCGCTCACGTACAGTTCCTCGAAGGTGCGCCAGGTGTTCTCAGCGCTGTGGAAGCCCACGATGCGGCGGGACTCACGACCCATCTGCTCACGCTCAGCAGCGGGCAGGGAGAGCACAGCCTCCAGCTTCTTCGCCAAATCCTGAGCGTTATTGGGTTCGAAGAGGTAGCCGTTCACACCGTCCTCCACCAGGTGCGGCAGAGCCAGCGCGTTCGCGAGCACCACGGGGGTGGAGGCGCTCATCGCCTCCAGGGAAACCAGGGACTGCAGTTCGGCGGTACCGGGCTGGCAGAACACATCAGCCATCTGGTACACCTCGGGCAGATGCTCCTCCGGAACGAAGCCGCGGAAAATCACGCGGTCGGACACGCCGCAATCGTGCGCCTTCTGTTCGAGAGCTTCACGCAGCTCGCCGCCACCGGCGATATCCAGCACCACGTGCTCGAGAGTATCCGGCAGCAGGGAGAGCGCCTCGATGAGCACGTCCACGTTCTTCTCTTCAGCCAGGCGGCCCACGAAGGCGATACGCAGCTCACCGGGAACCTTGCCGGCGTCAGCACCCTCAGCCAGCTCGTAGTCGCTGATCTCAATACCGTTAGAAACCGGCATGACGGGGCGATCAAAATGACCCAGGTCGCGCATCGCATCCGCACCAATCTGGGTGGGGGTGGTAACGACCGCGGTCTTGGAGAAGCAGAAACGCATATCCTTCCAGGTTGCCTTCTCAATCACGCGCTTCACGGGAGAGGGGAAGGGCAGGAACGGATCAAGGTTCGCGGGCATGAAGTGGTTGGTGGCGATAACACGAATACCTCGGCGCTTCGCCTGGAAAATCAGGGCGCGGCCAATAATGTAGTGGCACTGCACGTGCACCACGTCCGGGCGCACCTCGTCGAGAATCGCGCCGACCTCGGACCAAATCTCCCAAGGCAGGCAGATGCGGTTCGTCTCATGGGTCGGGGGCAGGTGCGAGCGCAGGCGGTGCTCCACGATGCCGCCTTCTACTTCGGTGCGGTAGCTGGGGCCGGGGATGGGGCTGGCTGCGACTACGTGTACGGAGTGGCCGCGCTTGAGCATGGAGGTGGCGAGGCGGTGACCGAATTGTGCCGCACCGTTGATGTCCGGCGGGTAGGTTTCTGCGCCAATCAGAATCGTCTTTGCCTGTTCCATGACGGGGCTCCTCATCGGGGTGTAGTGTGTCGGTGACTTTGGGGGTTCGGGTGCGACGGTGCGCCGCTTCTACCTCTGCCTGCCGCGTGAACCGGGTGGGTCCAGTACGTACAGCACTTGTCTATTCTACCTGTGAGCTGCGTCCTTCTCCGACTTGTGGCCGGGGCCTTTGGCTGGGAGTTGCCTCTAAACCTCACGTTGAGGCTGGAGCCTGCGCCCTGCCCGTAGACGCACAAACGCCCCGATACGAGTATCGGGGCGTTTAGACGCTTGGCGTTAACCGGTGCCGGTTGAGCGGCGAACAGTGTTTAGCGGCGAACCAGGCGGTTCAGGAAGTGCAGGACGGTTGCAATGGATGCGCCCAGTGCTGCGAAGGACTTCCAGCGTGCCTGCAGAACCTCGGGCTTGCGCACGTTCTCTGCCAGGCCGCGGCCGGTAGCTGCTGCACCTGCGGCAACCTCGGAGGGCACTGCCTTGAGAGCGTCCAGAGCCTGCTGGGTGTTGTTCTGAACGTCGCCGGTGTAGGACTGCAGGTCGTCGCGCAGGGCTGCCAGATGCTGGCGACGCTCTGCGGTGCGCTGCTTGAGCTCTTCGAAGGTCGGCGGCTTGGGCTCTTCCTCACCGCGTGCCTTGCGCTCTTCAGCTTCCTGACGTGCGCGTTCTGCTGCCTCTTCAGCTTCCTTAGCCTTCTGCTCAGCGCGCTCTGCCTGTTCCTTCTTCAGGCGCTCAGCGGACATAGCGGTACCTTCCTTGAGTACGCCGAGGTCGAAGAGCAGACCGAAGATTGCGGATTCGGGCTTGAACGGCAGCTGAGCCTTAACCTTCTTCAGACCGACCAGGGCGCAGATTGCCAGGACGATGAGGAAGATGAGGGCGAAGACCAGCGCGGATGCCCAGTAGGGCATGACGGTGCCGAGGCCGAGGATTGCTGCGGCGACCAGCGCAATGATCAGGAACAGACCGAAGACTGCTGCGACGCCGAAGAAGGCTGCGCCCTTACCAACGGCGATGCCCTTGGTCTTCAGCTCGTGCTTTGCAATCTGGATTTCGTCCTTGACCTGGCTGGGTCCGAGGGTCTTGAAGGTTTTGCCAGCGTCGATGATGTTCGCGACGCCGGACTTAATCCCGCTAATGCCAGCAAAGAAACGCTTAGGTGCCTTGGGATTAGTAGTAGTGGTCATGACCACCTCTCCGTGACGTGTTTTTGGAGGCTTCTTTTTCGCACTCCACCTCCTATAGTTTAGCCCCTTATGATACCTCCGCGTGACCGTTTGGGCGGGGGTTTGCACTATCTCTTCAGGTATTTTCGACTTTCTGGAGGTTGTGTTGAGCTGCAGGCGTAGGTTTCTGGGTTTGGTTGCGCCTGTGGATTTGCTCTGGAGTAGGCGTAAGAGGATGCCGATGCGCCGCTCCCCCGTTACGCGCCGAGTGGGCGTGTGGTTGATGTGGGCGAGGAACTTCTCTGTGCGTTAGACTTCACATTTTTGCAGGGTGAAGTATCTTTGCCTCGCCGGGGGCGTAAGCCCGAGGAGTTACTCATTCACGACTTGGAGAGAACGTTCCGACTGGACTCGATACAGCGGGGTGACGGTTTTTCCGAGCGCGCGAGGAAGTAAAAACCGTTATCCCGCCGAGGGCGTAAGCCCGAGGGGTTGCTGGTTCACGACTTGGGGAGAACGTTCCGACTGGACTCGAACTAGCGAGGCGAAGATTTTCCGAGCGCGCGAGGAAACAAAAATCTTTGCCTCGCCGAGGGCGCAAGCCCGAGGGGTTACTGGTTCGAGTCAGAGGAACGTATATAGCAAGAATCCCCAGGGCGGAGCCCTGAGGATTCTTGCTTTATGCGCTCCCCCGACTGGACTCGAACCAGTAACCCTTCGATTAACAGTCGAATGCTCTGCCAATTGAGCTACGGGGGATTATTTTGTTTTCGTTGCTGGTTTCCCTTGCAACGAGTAATAACTATACCGGGGCTGTTTGGGCTCCGCAACTTGAAATGCTATGAAGTGCATCACTTTTGGGGTGTGTGGTTGGTTTGGGTGGTGAGGGAGGCTTCTACCCCGCGGTATTCCCCGGCAACCTGCAGAACACAGGACATTCGGCAGGTAGCCGGGGCGTTCACAAGGAACCGTACTTAGCCGCGCTGTGCGCTGAGCTGGCGGCGGCGCATTTCCAGCTCGAGGAGCTGACGCTGTACCGCTTCGAACTCTTCGTCGTCGGGGTTTGCGCTGAGCTGCTCTAGGCGCATCATCAGGTCGGATTTTTGGCGGGCAATCTGCTGTTCAAACAGGGCATTGAGTGCGCCAGTCACAAAACCGGGCAGACGCTCAGCGCTGCTGACCGGTAGCGGTGAGACGGCGAGCTCCGCGATGGCGGGATGTACGCCCTCCACAGCGCCGGAGCGCACGCAGTTAATCCATTCGATGCCGGGGGTGGGCGCCATGACGGTTGCCGCGTGAATAATGCCGGCGGCCACCTCACGGTGGGTGCGGTAGCGGAACTGCACGGTGGCGAGGTTACGCCACTGTTCCACACTGATGAGCTCGGGGTGCTGCAGGGCAATCTCGAGCGCCGCCTTTTCGAGGCGGGCAACCGGGTCGCGCGGGTCGGGGGTGAGGAATTCCTCGACGGCGGGGGCGGTCACCTCCGGCTGGGGTGCGGCGGGCTGAATGCTGCTCGGCGGGTGCGCGGCAGCGTTCTGACCGGCGTAGGCACTGGGTGCGGCGTGGTCTTCTGGTGGCGGTGCGTCGTAGGCGGGGTCGTAGGGCGCGTCAGCATGAACTGCGCCCTGAGCACCCGCGTAACCCGGCGCGCCCACGTAACCCTGAGCGCCCGCATAGCCCGGCGTGCCCGGCACTCCCTGCGGCCCCTCGTTCAGACGCTCGTAACGCGGCGCGGCTGCGGGAGCCTCCGCCTGCTGGGAGCGAGAAAGCTTCGGGTGGTTCTGCGCATATGCCACGGCACGCTGAATCTCGTCAAGCTCCAGACCGAGCTGACCGGATACCTTACGCATGTAGGCGGGGCGCAAGTCGCGGTCCCTGATGCCGGCAATAATCGGGGCGATAGCGCGCATCGCCAGCACACGGCCCTCAAGGGTCGCCAAATCGTACTTGGCGAGGGTCGAATCAATCGCAAACTCGAAGAGCGGGCGGCGCGAAGCGATCAGCGAGCGCACGGCGGCGTCGCCCTTGTGTAGGCGCAGGTCGCAGGGGTCCATGCCGTTCTCGGCAACCGCCACGAAGGTCTGCGCGACGAAGCGCTGGTCCTCCTGGAAGGCGGCCATGGCGGCTTTCTGGCCTGCGGCGTCGCCGTCGAAGGTGAAGATGATTTCGCCGCCGGAGCCGTCGTCGGTAATCATGCGGCGCACCATCTTGATGTGGCCGGGACCGAACGCGGTGCCGCAGGTGGCAACGGCGGTGGTGATGCCGGCGAGGTGTGCCGCCATGACGTCCGTGTAGCCTTCCACGATGACGACCTGCTTGGTCTTGGTCATATCGCGTTTTGCCAGGTCAATGCCGTAAAGCACCTGGGATTTCTTGTACAGCTGCGTCTCGGGGGTGTTCAGGTATTTGGGGCCCTGGTCGTCGTCGAAGAGGCGGCGGGCACCGAAGCCGATGGTTTCACCGGCGATGGTGCGGATCGGCCAGATGATGCGGCCTCGGAAGCGGTCGTACAGGCCTCGGTTGCCCTCTGAGAACATGCCGGTCGCCTTCAGCTCCTCGTCCGTGAAACCCTGGGAGCGAAGGTGCTTGAGCAGGTGGTCCCAGCCGCGCGGGGCGTAGCCGACACCGAACTTGCGGGTTGCGGCGGGATCGAAACCGCGGGCGCCGAGGAAGCGCTGCGCCTCCTGAGCATCAGCGCTGTAGAGGTTGCGTTCAAAGAACTCGGCGGCAATCTTGTGCGCGTCGAGCAGGCGGCGGCGCATACCCGCCTCGTAGCGGTCGCCGGGCTTACCGCCCTCGTAGTGCAGGGTGTAACCAATACGGGCGGCTAGACGCTCCACCGTCTCAACGAAGCTGGTGTGTTCCATCGCCATGACGAAGGAGTACACGTCACCGGATTCACCGCAGCCGAAGCAGTGGTACGAACCGACCTGCGGGCGCACATTGAAGGAGGGCGTGCGCTCGTCGTGGAACGGGCACAGCCCCTTGAAGGTGCCTATACCGGCGCTTTTGAGGCTCACATAGCCTTCAATGATTTCGCGGATATCGGTACGGGCGCGGACTTCATCAATGTCTTCTTTGCGGATTAATCCAGCCATAAACTCAATTCTACGGTGAGGGTCAACAGGTAGCGCCTGCAGGCGTTATGGGCACGGGAAATAACGCACGAACAGGCGTAAAAAGGATGTGCCGCGACGCGCAAACAGCACGCCGCGGCACACAAGTCAGGTGTTTAGCCGCCGGAAATATCCAGCTCAGCCTCCGCCAGGCCCAGACGCTCAGCGTCCCCCAGGATGCGCGAATCCAGCCAGCCATCGGGCAGGTGCGGTTGCTTGGGGCTACCGGCGCGACCGCGCGAACCCTCCACAGCGGCACCCGGGTAACCAATCGAGTGGTCCAGCTGAGCAATCAGCTCACGGAACGTCGCCAGGTCGGGCACCTGAGCCATCTTCGCGCGCAGCTCACCGCCAACCGGGTAACCCTTGAAGTACCACGCCACGTGTTTGCGGATCTCGCGCAGGCCTCGGGTCTCATCGCCGAAGGTTTCCACCAGCAGTTCTGCGTGGCGGTAAATCATGTCCGACACCTCAGTCAGGGTCGGGCGGATACGCTCCGACGAACCCTCAAACGCATTCTGCAGGTCGCCAAACAGCCACGGGCGACCCTGGCAACCGCGACCAATCACGACGCCGTCCACGCCGGTCTGCTCAACCATGCGCACCGCATCCTCGGCGGAGAAAATATCGCCATTACCCAGGATCGGCACATCCGGAATCAGCTCACGCAGCTGCGCAATCGAATCCCAGTCCGCCTTACCCGAATAATGCTGAGCTGCAGTACGACCGTGCAGAGCAATCGCCGCAACACCGGCATCACGCGCAATCTTGGCGGACTCCAAGAACGTAATGTGGTCATCGTCGATGCCCTTACGCATCTTAATAGTCAGCGGAATATCATTGCGGGACGCCTCCTTCACCGCGGTCTGCACAATCGCAGTGAACAGGTCAGTCTTCCAGGGCAGAGCGGCACCGCCACCGCGGCGAGTCACCTTAGGAGCCGGGCAGCCAAAGTTCAAGTCAATGTGGTCGGCACGGTCCTCTTCAACGACCATGCGCACAGCCTTACCGACGTTGACCGCGTCCACACCGTAAATCTGGATAGAGCGGATCTTCTCGTCCGGGTCATGCTCAATAATGCGCATGGACTCGGGCTTACGCTCCACCAGGGCGCGCGCAGTCACCATTTCGGTAACGTACAGGCCGCCGCCATATTCACTGCAGAGGCGGCGGAAAGCCTTATTGGTCACGCCAGCCATCGGGGCGAGAACCACGGGAGTATCAACGGTCAGATTGCCCAGTTTCAGGGGCGGAAGGGTAAGACGGGGTGCTTCAGAATTCACCCCTATATTGTGGCATATGGGGGCAAATCGAGAACCGGACTCAGCTGAGGGGGTACAGGAGCGCAGTGCAAGCTCAGCAACCGTGGGGAGGCGCAGGTACGCGAGAGGGGCGGAGGAGCATTCCACTTCCCCGCCCCTTCAGCAAGAGTCAGCCAGCAGGCTCGATACCGAGAATCTACTTGGCAACCTACGAACCTACTAAAGAATCTACTCAGTCACGTAAATATAGGTCGGGTCACCCTCCACCGAGGCAGTGCCGGCACGCAGCAGCACGTCGGTCACCTGAACCAGCGCCTCCATGGCGTCGTCAACCTCAACCAGCACCGGGTACTTAGCGCTCAGCAGGGACAGCACCTGCATAATCGCCTCCACGGCACCCTCATTATCGAAGTCGTAACCCAGCAGCAGTTCGGTGGCGGTGTTCTCATTCACCAGCGCCGCCTCTGGGTCAGTCTCGAAGGGGTGGTAGCTCACCGCAAACGCCGCAATCGGGCCCTTCTTACCCTCGGCAGCAGCCTCACGAATATGGTCACGAAGCACCACGGCACCAAAGGCACGCACCTCATCCGAGAGGAAGTAGCGGTTCACGGTGCCCAAACCCACCTCGGCGGGAACATCCCACTCGTGGGCGCGGCGGTAGAAATCCCACAGCGCGGCTGTCAGCTCAACCGAACCGGTCGCCAAATCCTCAATCGCCTGAGTCTCGTTACCGTCAGCGTCCTCACGCAAAGACACCGGAGGAATCGCACCCGGCTCCACACGTACCATACGGGAACGCTGAATCAGCTTCATACCAGCAGCATGCGCAAACTCCTCACCGTCACTAAACGGCGACAGCTTCACGCGCAGAGCAGTGGTCTGACCGTGCGCAGCCGCAATCTCACGTAGCGCATTCAACAGGGCAGTACCAATACCCTGACGGCGGTGATCAGCTGCGACCTCCACATACGACCACAAACGCGTCGGATGCAGCAGCGAAGCAACCACAGTACCCGCAGCCACCGGCACACCAGAAACAGTCACCACCAGGGTGCGGCTAAACGGCGCGTCACTGTCCGGGCCGAAAAGGCCACGCTGGCGCTCCTCAACCTCATTGCGGGCAGAGTTCCAAATCTCAAGCAGGGCAAGGTCATCACCCTCCTGCCAAGGACGAATCTCAAATTTTTCGCTGAGGCGTTCAGCCATATCCGTGCACCTTTCCTTCGCTCGCGTCAAACGTGCCAATCAGTCTAACCAGGGTAGCCCAAATACACGACGGCGGGTAGCCTCTTTCGCTACTAAGAGGCTACCCGCCGACCATGTTATAAATTATTTTTAGCCTGCCAGGCGTGCAGCCAGGTAAGACTTCACCTGATCCAGAGCCACACGCTCCTGGTTCATGGTGTCACGCTCGCGGATGGTCACAGCCTGATCCTCAAGAGTGTCAAAGTCCACGGTGATGCAGAACGGGGTACCGATCTCATCCTGGCGGCGGTAACGGCGACCAATAGCGCCCGCCTCATCGTAGTCCACGTTCCACAGGCCACGCAGCTCATTCGCCAGCTTAGTTGCCGGCTCAGACAGTTCAGCCTTCTTCGACAGCGGCAGAACAGCAGCCTTCACCGGTGCCAGGCGCGGATCAAGCTTCAGCACGACGCGCTTGTCCACGCCACCCTTAGTGTTCGGTGCCTCATCCTCGACGTACGCGTCAACAAGGAACGCCATCATGGAGCGGGTCAGACCGAAGGACGGCTCAATCACGTACGGTACGTAACGCTCACCGGTAGCCTGGTCGAAGTACTCAAGCTTCGCGTTGGAGTGCTCATTGTGCACGCCCAGGTCGTAATCGGTACGGTTCGCAACGCCCATCAGCTCGCCCCACTCGGAACCCTGGAAGCCGAAGCGGTACTCAACGTCAATAGTGCCAGCCGAGTAGTGTGCACGCTCCTCCTTAGGAACGTCGAAGCGGCGCATGTTATCCGGGTTAATACCCAGGTCAACGAACCAGTTCCAGCAGTCCTCAACCCACTCATTGAAGTACTTATCAGCGTCATCAGGGTGCACAAAGTACTCAATTTCCATCTGCTCGAACTCACGAGTACGGAAAATAAAGTTACCGGGAGTGATCTCGTTACGGAACGACTTACCAATCTGGCCAATACCGAACGGCGGGCGCTTACGAGAAGCAGTGACCACATTGTTGAAGTTCACGAAAATACCCTGAGCGGTCTCCGGGCGCAGGAAGTGCAGACCCTCCTCATTATCAACCGGGCCCAGGTAGGTCTTCATCAGACCGGAGAAGTTCTGCGGCTCAGTCCACTCACCACGAGTACCGCAGTTCGGGCAAGCAATCTCTTCCATGCCCTCAGCCGCGCGGCCCTTCTTCGCCTCAAAGTTCTCCAGCAGGTGATCCTGACGCAGACGCTTGTGGCACGACAGGCACTCAACCAGCGGGTCGGTGAAGGTCGCCACGTGACCGGACGCCTCCCACACCGCACGAGGCAGAATAACAGAGGAGTCCAGGCCAACCATGTCCGCACGAGAGCGGACGAAACGCTGCCACCACTGCTGACGGATGTTTTCCTTCAGCTCTGCACCGAGGGGGCCGTAGTCCCATGCGGAGCGGGAACCGCCGTAAATTTCACCGGCCTGGAAAACAAAGCCGCGGCGCTTCGCAAGCGCAATAACGTTATCGAGGGTGGACTTTTCAGCCATAGTTACTCCTTCTGCCCCGCCACCGGCTGTGACGTGCGTGAGTTCGGGTTCATAAGGGACGCAACCCAGAACGGGGCGCCCGTATTCGCGCTCATCGGCGCAATATACACACTTTTTGATGCAAGACACTAGGGTACCATCACCACCCCACCCCTGGGTATGCCTACCCGACCCACCACTCCCCCATTTTTGCCGGACGCCAGTATGCACCCGGCGGGATAAACTAGGAAGCATGGAAGAAATTTTTATTCGCGACGATATGATCCGCCTCGGCCAGTTCCTCAAGCTCGCCAACCTCGTAGAGGACGGCGCGCAGGCACGCGAGGTCATTCAGCACGGCCTGGTAAAGGTCAACGGCGACATTGAGGAAGCACGCGGCAAGCAGCTGCACCCCGGCGACACCGTCACCTTCAACGGCGTGACCGTGAAGGTTGCGCACGAGGACTAGTCCTCTCTCTGCTTGGTTAGGGCTACAGGCGAGGGGCAGTGACCGTCCTCGTTCCTCCCCTCACTAAGCAGGGGCGGGGCGCCGCATATTTCCTCCGCGCCTACGCAGGGGCACCCGTCACCCGGACGCTCCGCTCCCTCCTTGCTTCGCTGCGGAGAGCGTCCGGGCTGACACCCTGAGGGCGCATCCGGAAAACGCGGCCGCACCCGCACAGTACCCCAGCGCGGAAAGGCGGTATCGTCCGAAGTGACATCAGGGTGCCCGAAGCGAAGCGAG
>NZ_KV811597.1:96696-302407 GCF_001813145.1 Rothia sp. HMSC066G02
CCTGTAGGAACGAGGACGATAACCGCCTTTCCAAGCGGAACTACACGTAAGCCCCCGAGTCGTCATGACCCGAGGGCTTTCCATATAGTCGATTTAGGAGTCAGAGCCTTCCGCGGTGCCGGTCGCCTCCGCAACCTTCTGCGCACGAATACGCGGCTCCTTACCCTGCACCTTCACCTCCAGGAACTCGCCCACATGGCGAATCTCCATAGCGCTCACACCGTGACCCGCACCGGCGTACAGCACCTTAATGCCGTCGGTGTACTTGCGGATCCAGTCGTAGGTGTAGTTCACTATCTCCTGCGGGATGACGGGGTCTTCCTGATCGCGGCCGAAGAACACCGGCAGTTCGGTCTTCTTCAGCTCCTCGTCCTTGAAGTACGGCGAATCCGAGTCCACGGCGTAGCCGGACAGCCCCACCACGGCGGCGAACTCGCCGGGGGCGTGACGCACCATGGAGGTTGCGATGCCCATGCCCTGCGAGAAGCCCAGCAGGGTCACCGAAGCGTACGGTTCGCGGTTTGCGCGCACCCACTCCAGCACGTAGTCGCTCGCCTGCTCAATGGCGCGCTGGTCAGATTCTAGCTGCTGGTTCAGCGGGTACCACTGGTAGCCGATAGCGTCTGCGGCAATGTAGGCGCCGGTCGAGTCCGCGGAGAACTGGCTGCCAACCGGCTGGGGTGCGCGCATGGAGGCGTAGGTGAAGCCCTCCTGCGGAAGGTGTGCTGCCAGGGACAGCAGGTCGTGCTCCTGGGAGCCGTAGCCGTGCAGCATGAGCACCAGGTGGGTGCCTGCGCGTTCGTTCTCGGGGCGGGTGTATTCGACGACGTATTTGTTTTCGCTCATGCACCCATCTTAGCGAGGACTCCCCCACAAACCTGCACCGCGGGTTCCGCCGCTAGCTTGACCCTCACCTAACGTCAGGTTCTACAGTGAAACCATGGACGCGAACAGAACACCGCCTGACGGGCAACACGAATACACCGTAGGAGAAGCGGCATCATTGCACGGGCTAACAGTCCGCACCCTGCACCACTGGGAGCAACGAGGCTTACTCAACCCGGCGCATGATGAGTTCAACGGGTACCGGTACTACACCGACGCAGATCTTGAACGAATCACCGTCATTATGGGATACCGCGCCATCGGCATGAGCCTCGACGCTATTCGCAACATACTGCAAGACGAAGCGAACAGCACCGAGCATCTACTCGCTCAACGGGATATGCTTCAACGCAAAATCGCCGCGTACGGGCACATGCTTGAAACCATCGAACACCTTTTGGAGGACGCTATGGCACCTAAGAATGAGCAGCTCAGCGCTGCTGAGAAAGCAGAAATTATGGGCGAGGGATTCAGCCTCACCCACCAACAGGAGGCGCAGGACCGTTACGGAAAAACTGACGACTGGGCCGAGTACCAGCGCCGTACTGCGTCAATGGACCGTGCCGACTGGCAGAACGGCAAACAGCAGGTTGAGGAAGTAGAACACGCCCTCGTCGAGGCGTTCAACCGCGGCGTGCAGCCGGGCAGCGAGGAGGCAAACGCGCTCGCCGAGCGGCACCGCGCCTCCCTGTTCTTCTTTGAGGTCACCCCCGCCAAGCACGCTATTCTAGCCCGCGGTTACGTTGAGGATGCCCGCTTCAAGGCGCACTACGAGAAGCTTGCGACCGGGCTCGCGGAGTGGTTGCGGGATGTCATCTACGAGAATGCTCGTGCACACGGTATTGACCCGGAAAAAGCGGCTTGGGGTTAAACCTACGGGCTGAAAATACCCAGTAGCTAGGGGTGAGTAGCTGAGTGTGAAAGCTGAGCACAAAAATACGCCCGGTATTCCCAACGTTGGGAATACCGGGCGTTTATACGCGTCTGCAGAAGACTAGTTACCTAGCGGGTGCCGTCGAGGTGACGGCGGTGCTCCTGAATACGGCGATCCAGGTGCTCAAGGTTCTGCTGCAACCCCACAATCTCATCCTCAATCTTCTGACGGGCACGCTCCATCACATCAATAGACAGGGCGTGGTCGTCCGGATTGCTCAAAATCGTGCGAATGTCGGCAAGACTCATGCCAGCCTGACGGCAGGTAGCAATAAACCGTGCTGCGGAGATAGACTCCTCATCAAAAATACGGGTTCCGTGAGCATCACGGGGCACCGCAATGAGCCCCTCTTTTTCGTAATAGCGCAGGGCGTGGGTGCTCACCCCCAACTGCTCCGCTACCTCTTGAATACTTACCACAACTTTAATGCTATGGGGTTAGAGCGGGTCTAAAGCAAACCGAGAACCCTTACCTTCCAGTGCAACAGGAGGCTACTTCCGCGGTATCTCGCGGAGGTTTCGCAAAACACCCGAAAAACCGAAAAATATTCCCTGACTTGGCACAACACTCTTCGAGAAGGTGCAAAGAAACGCCGGGTGCTCACATCATGTGAGCACCCGGCGTCTCCTTATCTAACCTTTAGGGTGAAGGTTAATTCTCGACGGGCGGAAGAACCTGTGAAGACACTATCAGCCCGCCCGGAATTTACCCGCACTTAGGTGGCATAAACAGCGATCAGAGGGGCTTAGGTCAGTACCCCGTGAATACTCGCGGTTCTAGTGGGTCGCCGTAGCGTACAGGCGAGTCATCGAGTCCAGCGCCTCACGCTCACGCTGCGCTTCACTCGGGGCGGCGGATTCATCTTCAACGCCGAGGGCGCGCGCCAGAATCTTCTCCACCTGCTTCGCCTCAATCAAGAAGCCGTCATGGCCGTGGTTCGACTCGATAATGTCCACGGGCACGGGGGTGGGCAGCGCCTCCGCCAGGCGGTGCGACTCGTGCGGGAAGAACAGGCGGTCCGTGTTCACCGCCGCAATCGTCCACTCACAATCGGTATGTGCCAGCGCCTGCGCCAGAGTACCGCGGCCACGCGCCACGTCGTGCGAAATCAGCGCCTCATTCACAGCCAGGTAGCTGTTCGCATCAAAACGCTCAACCAGCTTAGCGCCGTGGTGGTCCAGGTAGCTTTCAATGGCGTAGCGGCCACGCGGCTCACCCAGCGAACCGCCCACAGTGTTTTCGCCGCGGTTCTCCTCACGGCCGAAGCGGTGCTCCAGCTCTGCGGGGCTGCGGTAGGTGGTGTGCGCGATACGGCGCGCCAGAGCCAGACCGGCAGTCGGTGCAGGACCGGCATAGTAGTCGCCGCCGGCAAAGTTCGCATCCGAACGAATCGCAATGTTCTGAGTGTGGGCCCAGGAAATCTGCTCCGCCGTAGCCGAAGGACCGGAGGCAATCACCGCGCATCCGCGCACCAGCTCCGAGTTAGTCGCCGCCCACTCCAGGGCACGAGCGCCGCCAAGGGAACCACCAATCACGTAGCGGAAGCTGGTCACGCCCAGTGCACGGGCCAGGTGCGCCTCAGCACGCACAGAATCACGGATGGTCACCTGCGGGAAGCGGGAACCCCAGTGCTCACCGGCACCCGGGTAGCCTTCCGGAATAATGCTTGCCGGTCCGGTGGAGCCGTAGCAACCGCCCAGAATATTGGGGGCAATCACAAAGTAGCGGTTGGTGTCTACGACCGAGCCGGGGCCCACGATACCTTCCCACCAGCCGTCCGATTCGATGGCGCGAATCAGCGGGGCGGGCATGTCGGGGGTGGGTACGCCGCGGGAGACATGCGTGTCACCGGTGAGCGCGTGCAGAATCAGGATGGCGTTATCGCCAGCCTCGTTGAGGGTGCCCCAGGTTTCGTAGCCGATGGTGACCTGCGGCAGGGTCACGCCGGACTCGAGCTCCAGGTCGCCGATGTTCAGCTGACGCAGGTAGCCTTGCGCTTCGGGATGCTCGCGCTGGGTGCCCGCCACGGGGATGGGTGCGGTGACAGGCTGGCTGGTAGTGCCGGACTTGGTGGTGCCGGACTGGCTAGTGCTCTGGGTGGTCATGGGGTTCCCTTCACTGGGTTGGTCGGCGAGGTGGTGCCGGGTGTGAGCGGGGTACTCGTCTGTGGGTAGAAGAAGCAACAGGTTGGGCGGCAGCAACGCCGCACAGTTACAACATGCTCCGTAACGGGGAATCCGCAGGTGGACCGAAAAGCCGTAGCTTGCCGGTCCACCTGCGGGTTGCATCACCGTTTAGGAGAGGGTATCGAAGCCCAGCTGCAGGTCGGCGAGAATGTCGTCGATGTTCTCGATACCGACTGCCAGGCGGACGAAGTTCGGGTACACGCCAATCTTCTCCAGTTCCTCAGCGGAAAGCTGGGAGTGGGTGGTGGAGGCGGGGTGAATCACGAGCGAGCGTACGTCACCGATGTTCGCCACGTTGGAGTGCAGCTTCAGGGCGTCCACGAAGTCGCGGGTCTGCTCCAGGGTTGCACCCTTGAGGGTGAAGCCGAGCACCGCGCCGGGGCCCTTGGGCAGGTACTTCTGTGCACGCTCGTACCAGGGGGAGGATTCCACGCCAGCCCAGATAACCTTGTCAACCTGCGGGTTTGCTTCGAGCCAGTGGGCGACCTTGGTGGCGTTCTCAATGTGGCGTTCGATGCGCAGGGAGAGGGTCTCCAGGCCGATGCCGATGTTGAAGGCGTTGGTCGGGGAGATGGCGGCGCCGGTGTCACGCAGCAGGGAGACGCGCGCCTTCAGGATGTAGGAGAGGTTCGCGCCGAACGCGGAGTCCTTACCCAAATCGCGTGCGTAGACCAGGCCGTGGTAGCCGGGGGCGGGCTGGTTGAACTTGGGGAACTTCTCGGGGTCTGCACCGTAGTCGAAGTTACCGGAGTCAACGATCACGCCGCCGATGGAGGTGCCGTGGCCACCCAGGTACTTGGTGGCGGAGTGGACGACTACGTCTGCGCCGTGCTCGATGGGGCGCAGCAGGTAGGGGGTGGGTACGGTGTTGTCCAGGATCAGGGGCACGCCGTTTTCGTGCGCAATCTTGGCGATGGGCTCAATGTCGAGCACGTCGTTGCGGGGGTTAGGCACGGACTCGCCGTAGAACAGCTTGGTGTTGGGGCGAACCGCGGCGCGCCATGCGTCCAGGTCGTCCGGGTCCTCAACGAAGGTGGTTTCGATGCCGAGGTCGGCGAGGGTGTACTTGAGCAGGTTGTAGGTGCCGCCGTATATGGAGGGCGAGGCGACCACGTGGTCACCGGCGCCGGCAATGTTCAGGATTGCGTAGGTGATAGCTGCCTGACCGGAGGCCAGCAGCAGCGCGCCAACGCCACCTTCCAGGGAAGCGATGCGGTTTTCGATAGCTTCCTGGGTGGGGTTGTTCATGCGGGTGTAAATGGGTCCCAGCTCGGCGAGAGCGAAACGGTTTGCGGCCTGCTCTGCACTGTCAAAGACATAAGAGGTGGTCTGGTAGATGGGTAGTGCCCGAGCTCCCGTTGCGGCATCCGGCGCCTGACCTGCGTGGATCTGGCGGGTTTCGAACTTCCAACCGGCGGGGTTGGCGGGAGTCGGGACGGTAGTGTTGTTGCTCATGCTTGGCTCTCCTAAGGGGATAGTTAGGGGGCCGCATGCCGAGCGGTACAGGAATCGTCGTCGAATAATCCTGTCACGATTGATGTACCGGATTCGGTCACATCGGTCCCGCGCTTGCGTCACGCTTTTGCGTGCCGCCTGGTCTTCACCCAGGGCACCCCACCGCGGAGGAGGGTTGCCGGCCAGCTAGCTGGGGCTTATCGCTGGCGCTCTTGACCTGTATTCAGGGTGTCATAGGGCGTTGGGTGGGGTCAAGGGTTTTGTGGGTGAACGGCACTTTAAGACATTTCATTGCAAAGATGACGTTTTTTAACGCCCGTAACAAAAAACCGCCTGCAACAAAACGTTAGTGACGATGCATGGGCAATCCGAGGGCGAGGCAATCGAGATGCGGAGGTACCCCCCCACCCATATAGTAACCCCCATCACTTTTACCTGGGGTTTCGGTACACTGGGACTACGCATACACTCGTGCGGGGCTTCGCACACGTCCCCCTCGCGTACCCTTCCGGCGCAGAAGCCGGAAAACCGACTTCAAAGGTTTGTCCATCATGTCTCTCGTTCTCGATGCGGCACAGCTTAGCCGCGTCTTTGGCACAGGCGAACGCGCCTTCACCGCCGTCGACCGCGTGTCCCTTCGCATCAGCTCCGGCGAGATCCACGCCCTCCTCGGCCCCAACGGCGCGGGCAAAACAACCACCGTGCAGATGTGCTCAACCCTGCTCACCCCCACCAGCGGCACCCTCACCGTGAACGGCATCGACGCCATCGCCCACCCGCAGCGGGTGCGCCGTCACGTGGGTCTCGCGTTGGGCGGGGAGAACGGCTTCTACCCGCGCGCCAGTGCCCGCGATAACCTGCTGTTCTTCGCCGATGTTGCGGGGGTTTCCGGGCGGAGCCGGCGGCGCGAGGTGGACCACGCCCTAGCTCGAGTGGAACTCACCGATGCGGCGGCGCGACCCGTCCAGGAGTTTTCTCGCGGCATGAAGCAGCGCCTACACATCGCCAGGGCGCTGCTCGGCTCCCCCGCCCTGCTCCTGCTGGATGAGCCGACCAACGGGCTCGATCCCGATATCGCCCTGACCGTGCGCGCGCTGATTCGTTCCCTCGCGGAGGACGGCGCCGCCGTTCTGCTGACGAGTCACCTACTGGGCGAAATCGAGGACCTGGCGCATACCATCACCGTTTTGGGCGCCGGTTCCGTTGCGGTGAGCGGCAGTCTCGAGGACGTTGCCGCACACGCCGGTATTGCCGCCACGACTGTGGTTCAGGTGGATCCCACCGCCACCGAGGGTCTTGATACACTACGCGGATTCCTCCACGATAAGGCGGCGGTACTTTTTGCCCCGCGTGGTTCCGGCTGGGAACTGACCCTCTACTGGCACGGCGAGCGCGCCACGTTCGAGGCGGGCGAGGCTCACCGCATCCTGGCGGAGGGGCTCGCCGCCTCGCGCATCGGGGCGAGGACCGAGCCCTACACGCGCCCGGCAACCTTGGAAGAGGCATACCTGGCAATGGCGGAGGGGCTCAAGCGATGAACGCTCAGACGCAACGCTCGGAAGAGTTCCAGCGGCAGGGTCGACGGTACGACCTGTGGCAGGAGTGCGCCCGCCAACTGCGACTCATGGGCTTTAGCCTGCGCCAGTTCCTGACGGTCCCCTACTTCATTCAGCTGCTCATCAGTACGGTACTCGGCTCGGTCATCCTTCAGGCGCTCGCCGTGCATGCGGCGGCGCAGAGCTCCGCGGGTCACTCCGTTGACCCGACCCTCGCGTGGACCCGCGCGGGCATTGTGGGCATGTGGTCGGTCTGCATCGTGTCTGCGGGCATCATCAATTTTGAGCGTTTCCGCGGGACCCTCGTGTACCTGTGTTCGGGGTCGATTTCTCCGGTGCGGGTGCTGGCGGCTATCGTTTCGAGCGCCTCCATTGTGGGTTTGGCGGCTCTACCTCTGTCGTGGGCGTTTTGGGCTCTTGTGACGCTTAACCCGCAGGTCACCGACTTTTCTGCGCTCTGGCCGCGCTACGTTCTGGGCGTTCCCCTGCTGTGGCTTGCCTGCCTGTCGGTCACGTTCATGATTGCGGTGTTCTTCGTGGCGACGCCGAACGCTATCGCCTACGAGGAGCTGCTCCTCGTGCCGGTTTTTATTCTTTCCGGGGTTCTCTTCACGACCATTGAAGCGCCCGCCTGGCTGGATGCCGCGGGCGCACTCATTCCCCTGCAGGCGCCGGTGCACCTGCTTCTTGGGCGCACCCCCATGAACACCCCGGCGGATGCGCTCCTGCCCGTTGCGCAGACGCTCGCCGTGAGCCTCGCTTGGGCGTTGTGCGCCTTCCTCTTTGCACGGAAGGCTCTCGCCTCCGCCCGTCGTCGCGGCACCCTGGGGGCGATGTAGCGTGCGTGTTCTCTCTCCTGATTCCCTGCCCGGCGTGGTGCGTCGGGCACTGTCTACCGCCTCTATTGGCTGGTCGTCGTCGATTACCTTCGCGACCCTCGGAACGGCCATCACTACCCTGGTGCTCGTGCCGGGCCTCAACGTGCTTTTTACGGTGCTTTTGGGCGCCGACCTCGCCGCGAACGATACGGTACGCATCGGCTGCGCGACCGCCCTGATTGCCACCCTCAGCTCGGTGGCCGCCGGCATCGTCGCGCGCGTTGCCACCGACCGGTGGATCGGCGTCTTCGAGTACGTGTGCACGACACGAGCGGTGGATGCGGGCTACTGGCTGGGCGCGGCGGCGGTACCCGCGTTGCTAGCCTCCGTGACGGGGCTGAGCAATGTGGGTATCGTGTGGTTGCTCTCCCTCACGGCACCCTCTACCGGGGCGGCTTCGGGGCTTCTGATTGGAGCCATTGCGCTGATGCCGGTTGCGGTTCTGGGCGGGGTCTGCCTGGGCATTTTTGCCGCCGGTTTGGGTCTGTACCTGTCGGATCCGTACACGGGCTCGAATGTTCTATCTATTGTTCTGCCGGTCAGCGCGGGCGTGATTGTGCCGGTGAGTACCTACCCCGGCTGGCTTGCCTGGCTGTGTTCCTGGGTTCCGGGGTCCCGGCTGGTGCAGGCTTTAGATACCTCTGGCAGTATTGCGAGCAGCACTACCCCGAATCTCTTCGCGCTCCTGGCAGCAGACACAGCCCTGGCAGTACTCTACGCCGCTATCGGGCTGGGGCTGACTTTCCTTGCCGCCCGCCGCATCCGTGCCGGCGCCCGCGCCTCGCTGTTGTAAACGGTGAACCCTGAAAAAGAACGAGCCTTTTACTCACCCGCTATCCGGGCGCCGCAACCAAGAAAGACTATTCCTGTGACCATTGCTCCCGCTTCATACACCTTAGAGACTCTAGGGTTCGACCCCTCCTGGCAGGGTTCAGCAATCCGCGCCGCGTTCACCCTCGGCGGCACGCTTGAAGATTTCACCCTCGCCCGCGTGAGCGCAGTGCACCGCACCCGCTGCGAACTGCTGACCTGCGAGCAGGGTGAGCTCATTAAGCTTTCCGCTCCGCTGCGTCCGGTTGAGAACGACTACGGCGAAGAAGAGTACCCCCTCGTCGGCGACTGGGTACTCACCCAGCCCATCCCCGGAACTGGCGGTGCAGCCCACCCCGCGGAGCATAAACCCCTCGCGATACTGCCCCGGCGAAGCTACCTCACCCGCCCCAGCGCCACCCGAGAATCCGCGGATCAGCCTGTCGCCGCCAACGTGGATATACTCTGCATCGTTGAGCCCTGCTTCCCCGAGCCGTCCATTGGGCGAATTGAACGCTACACCGCTCTGGCGCACGCTTCCGGGGTGCAGGTCGCGCTGATTCTCACCAAGGGTGACCTGGTAACGGCCGAACAGCTCACCAACTACAGGGACTCCCTCGCAGGTGGTGTGGATGCGGTACTCGCCGTCTGCACGGACAACGGCTACGACCCTGCCCCGGTGGCGGAGCTTGTCGCCGGACGCACCGCCGCGTTCTTGGGCCGTAGCGGCGCAGGAAAATCCACCCTGGTCAACGCCCTGCTCAACCCCGGAGTTGACCCCCGCGAGGATAGCCAAGAATATCAGGTGCAGGTCACCTCAGCAGTTCGCGGTGCCGATGGCAAGGGGCGCCACACCACCACCAGCCGCCAGATGCTTGTTTTACCCGGTGCGGAAGGCTCAAGCGAAGGAGACTCGACCAACGCAAAATCATCATCTGGCACGGTGCTAATCGACACTCCGGGCATACGAGCCCTAGCCGCAACGAGCGATAGCGCCGCGATTGACGAAACCTTCGACGATGTCTCCGGTTACGCTTCTGCCTGCCGGTACAGCGACTGCTCCCACGGTTCCGAACCCGGATGCGCGGTGCAGCAGGCCATCACTGACGGCTCCCTCGACCCCGAGCGCTTCGAACGCTACCGCAGGATGATAGCCGAATCCGCGCGTCTACGCCTGCGCTCTCAAGAACGTGAGTACAGGCAAAGTAACCGCGCCTTCACGAAGGCAAACAAGGCAGGCCGCCGCACCCTCATGTCTATCAAGGGCCGCGCTAACTAGCCGCCGAACGGGCATATCCCGGCGGGGCTTCCACAAGCTGAGCCGGGCAATCCTGCCCAGGCCGCAATATAGTAGCCTGCCTCACTCTTCGATACACTAGAACTAGGCGTGCCCACAATCCCCCGCGCACCCTCACCGCCACCCGGCGGCACAGGAACGCGGGCGCAGACGGCACACACCATTCACAAACCCATAACTCAATGAAAGAGGTGGCAGCATGGCTGAACAGAACCTCACCCCGCCCGTACCGAAGAAGGTCGAGCACCGCCGCGAACACCACGGCGACGTCTTCATCGACCCCTACGAATGGCTCCGCGACAAGGAAAGCGAAGAGGTCCTCAACTACCTCAAGGCAGAAGCCGAATACACCGAAGCTGTCACCGCAGACCAGCAGCCCCTCCGCGAATCCATCTTCAACGAAATCAAGGGCCGCACCCTGCTGTCGGATCTGACCGTCCCGAACCGTATCGGTGACTGGTGGTACTACAGCCGCATGGTGCCCGGCGGCCAGTACCCCGTCTTCTACCGCTACCCCGCCCTGCACGAAGGCGACGAGGTGGTGCGCTACACCCCGCCGACCGTCACCCCCGGCGAAGTACTCGAGGGTGAAGTCGTCATCCTCGACTGCAACGAATACGCCAAGGACATGGAGTTCTTCTCCCTCGGCAGCTTCCAGCCCGCACGTAACGGCAAGCTGCTGAGCATCTCCGTGGACGAAAAGGGCGACGAACGCTACGAGCAGCGCTTCCTCAACATGGAAACCGGCACCTTCCTCGAAGACACCATCCCCAACATTGCGGCGGGCTCCTTCTTCATCAACCACGCCGAACAGCTCATCTACCTCGTCCCCGACGAGTCGTGGCGCCCCTGGCGTGTCTACGTGCACGACGTCGGACAGGGCACCGAAGACCACCTGATCTATGAGGAACCGGACAACACCATGTGGCTCGGCGCCGCCATGAGCTCCGACCGTTCCTCCGTGGTCATTACCAGCTCCAACTCCGAGTACACGGAGGTGCGCCTCATCCCCACCCGCGAGCCCAAGGGTGAGCCGACCCTGCTCATCCCCAAGAGCGCGGGCATCGAATACTACGCCGAGCCGCTCAACATTGCCGGCGAGCAGCACCTGCTGATTCAGCACGACTACAATGCGCTGAACTCCGAGCTGGTCCTCGCAGACATGCCGCGCGAAGGTGAAAGCCTCGAAGAGTACGCGCAACGTTGGGTGCCGGTCATCCGCCACAGCGAACACGTGCGCCTGGAGGGCTTCACCTTCACCGCAACGCACCTGGTCGTCACCGCCCGCGCGGACACCACCACCCGCATCTTCCTCGCACCGCGTGAACAGCTGCCCATCCAGTGGCGCCGCCGCCGACCCGCCGGCGTGACCTTCATGGAACCTGCCGGCTTCGACGAGGAACTGTACACCGCCTCCGTGCTGCGTGCGGAGAACTACTCCCCCGTGCTGCGCATCGCCTACACCTCGTACCTGACGCCGCGCCGCGTCTACGACTACTTCCCCATGTCGCAGACCCTGCTGCTGCGCCGTGAAACCCCCGTGCTGGGCGGCTACAACCGCGAGAACTACCGCGCTTACCGCGACTGGGCACCAGCGGAGGACGGCACGCTCATCCCGATCTCGGTGATTCACCGCGCCGACCTGGACATGAGCAAGCCGCACCCGGTCATCCAGTACGGTTACGGCTCCTACGAGTCGTCCATGGACCCGATGTTCTCCATCCCGATGCTGTCGATCCTGGACCGCGGCGTCATCTACGTCATCGCGCATATTCGCGGCGGCGGCGAGATGGGCCGCTCCTGGTACCAGAACGGCAAGAAGCTCGCGAAGAAGAACACCTTCACCGACTTCGTGGACGTCACCAGCTACATTGCGGCTAAGCCGTGGGCTGATGAGGCGCGTATCGGCTGCTACGGCGGTAGCGCCGGCGGCCTGCTCATGGGCGCCGTAGTGAACCTCGCCCCCGAAAAGTACGCCGCCTGCCTGGCTGCCGTACCGTTCGTGGATGCGCTGACCACCATCCTCGACCCGGAGCTGCCGCTGTCGGCAATGGAGTGGGAAGAGTGGGGCAACCCGATTGAGGACCCGGAAGTGTACGCCTACATGAAGTCGTACACCCCGTACGAGAACATCCGCCCGGTCCGCTACCCGGCGATTGCTGCGGTGACGAGCCTGCACGACACCCGCGTGCTCTACGTGGAGCCCGCAAAGTGGATTGCGGCGCTGCGTGAGCAGATTGACCCGTCGTCGCCGGTGCCGCTGCTGAAGATTGACATGTCGGGCGGTCACGGTGGTGGTTCCGGCCGGTATACGCGTTGGCGTGAGATCGCGTGGGATTACGCGTTCCTGATGAGCAACCTCGGCGTTACTGAGTAACACCCAGCAATAGAGAATGCTCCTTCCATATCTTGAAGATATGGAAGGAGCATTTCTCGTTATGGTACGTTGCGTTACTGGAGGGGCGCCGATCGTCCTCGTTCCTCCCCTCACCAAGCAGGGGCGGGGCGCCGCATATTTCCTCCGCGCCTACGCAGGGGCACCCGTCACCCGGACGCTCCGCTTCCTCCTCGCTCCGCATCGGAGAGCGCCCGGGCTGACACCCTGAGGGCGCATCCGGAAAACACGGCCGCACCCGCACTGTGCCCCAGCGCGGAAAGGCGGTATCGTCCGAAAGTGACATCAGGATGCCCGAAGCGAAGCGAGGGCGGGTTCCCTGTAGGAACGAGGACGATAACCGCCTTTCCGTGCGGAATCTAAGCGGAACCGTGCATCCCGCGCAGAACCTGGAATGGGGTAAAGCACGAAAGAGGCGCCGCCTCCCACCTCGGGAGACAGCGCCTCTTTCGTTAGAGGCGGGTCAGCAGAAAAGCTTAGCCTTCCACGCCGCACTCAGCCAAAATCAGCTCACGCACGCGAGCGGCGTCAGCCTGACCGCGGGTAGCCTTCATGACCTGACCGACGATAGCGCCAGCAGCCTGAACCTTACCGGCACGAATCTTGTCGGCAACGTCGGGCATTGCTGCCAGTGCTTCCTGAACGGCTGCGGTGAGCGCGCCGTCGTCGGAGACCACGGCGAGGCCGCGTGCCTCAACGATTTCGGCGGGGGTGCCTTCACCGGCGAGGACGAACTCGAGCACCTGGCGGGCGATCTTGTCGTTGATCTTGCCTTCGGAGATGAGCGCTTCGAGGGCGACCACGGTTGCGGGCTCCACGCCGAGGGCGGTGAGCTCAACTTCAGCCTGCTTTGCGCGGCGGGCGATTTCACCCATCCACCACTTGCGGGCTGCTGCTGCGGTTGCGCCTGCGGCGACGGTCTCTTCGATAACGTCGAGTGCGCCAGCGTTGACGACGTCGCGGAACTCTTCGTCAGAGTAGCCCCACTCGCCCTTGAGGCGGCGGCGGCGTTCTGCCGGGGGTTCGGGCAGTTCGGCGCGCAGACGCTCAATCCATTCGCTGTTGGTGACGACCGGTACGAGGTCCGGTTCGGGGAAGTAACGGTAGTCGTCAGCGTCGGACTTGGGGCGGCCCGAGGAGGTTTCGCGGGTGTCTTCGTGCCAGTGGCGGGTCTCCTGGGTGACCTTTTCGCCGCGTTCGAGGATCGCTGCGTGGCGGCGAATCTCGTAGCGGACGGCGCGCTCAACCGAACGCAGGGAGTTCACGTTTTTGGTTTCGGAGCGGGTACCGAACTTCTCGGCGCCCTTGGGCATGAGGGAGACGTTGGCGTCGCATCGGACGTTACCGCGTTCCATGCGGGCGTCGGAGATGCCGAGGGAGCGTACGATGTCGCGGATTGCGGCAACGTAGGCGCGTGCCAGTTCGGGTGCGCGCTCGCCGGCACCGACGATGGGTCGGGTGACAATCTCGATCAGGGGCACGCCTGCGCGGTTGTAGTCGACCAGGGAGGAGGTTGCACCCTGGATTCGGCCGTCTGCGCCGCCGACGTGGGTGAGCTTGCCTGCATCTTCTTCCATGTGGGCGCGCTCAATTTCGACGGTGAAGATGGTGCCGTCTTCGAGCTCAACGTCCAGGGAACCGTTTTCCGCAATGGGGCCGCCAGCCTGAGAGGTCTGGAAGTTCTTCGGGGAGTCCGGGTAGAAGTAGTTCTTGCGGGCGAAGTAGGACTTGTCTGCAATGTCGCAGCCCAGTGCCAGACCGAGCTTGATGGCGGACTCAACAGCGGTCTTGTTCACCATGGGTAGCGCGCCGGGCAGGCCGAGCGATACGGGGGTGATGTTGGTGTTCGGAGTATCGCCGAACTCGTTGGGTGCGGAGTCGAACATCTTGGTCTTGGTGTTCAGTTCGACGTGCACCTCGAAGCCGAGGACCGGGTCGTACTTTTCGATGGCTTCTTCGAAGCTGAGGACTTCTTCACTCATTACTTGGTTCCCCCAAAGTCAAAGTCGCGGATCAGAGTTTCGGTGTCGGGCAGGCTCTTGTAGAGCGGTGCGCCCCATTTTGCGGTGAGCAGTTCTTCCAGCGCTGCGCCGACGCGGTAGAGGCGTGCGTCTTCGCGTGCGGGTGCGGTGAACTGGATGCCGACGGGCAGGTTGTTCTCTTCGGAGAGGCCGCCGGGCAGGGAGAGCGCCGGGACGCCTGCCAGGTTGACGGGCACGGTGGCGACGTCACCCAGGTACATTGCCATGGGGTCGCCTTCGGTCTTCTCGCCGAGCTTGAACGCGGTGGAGGGCGCGGTCGGGGAGATGAGCACGTCGCACTTTTCGAATGCTGCTGCATAGTCGCGCTGGATGAGGGTGCGTACGCGCAGTGCGGCGCCGTAGTAGGCGTCGAAGTTACCTGCGGACAGTGCGTAGGTGCCGAGGATGATGCGGCGCTTGACCTCGTGGCCGAAACCTGCGGAGCGGGTTGCGGACATGACGCGTTCGATGGTGACGGGGCCGTCTTCGGGTACGACGCGCAGGCCGTAGCGGACGCCGTCGTAGCGTGCCAGGTTGGAGGACACCTCGGAGGACATGATCATGTAGTAGGCGCTGATGGCTTCGGTGACGGAGGGCAGGGAGACCTCGATGATCTCTGCGCCTGCGGCACGCAGCTCTTCGACGGATTCGCGGAAGCGTGCGAGGACGCCTGCTTCGAAGCCTTCGCCGTTGCCGCCACCGAGTTCCTTGATGACGCCGATGCGCAGGCCGGACAGGTCGCCCTTGCGTGCGGCTTCTGCGCCTGCCTTGGCTTCTTCAACGAAGTTGCCGGGCTCATCGGGCAGGGAGGTTGCGTCGAGCGGGTCGTGGCCTGCGATTGCTTCGTGGAGCAGTGCGGTGTCCAGGACGGTGCGGGCGACGGGGCCTACCTGGTCGAGGGAGGACGCCATGGCGATGACGCCGTAACGGGAGACGGAGCCGTAGGTGGGCTTGACGCCGACGCTACCGGTCAGTGCTGCGGGCTGGCGGATGGAGCCACCGGTGTCGGTGCCGAGCGCCAGGGGTGCCTGGAAGGCGGTGACGGCTGCTGCGGAGCCGCCGCCGGAGCCGCCGGGTGCGCGGTCGAGTGCCCAGGGGTTGCGTACTACGCCGAATGCGGAGTGCTCGTTGGAGGAGCCCATTGCGAATTCGTCGAGGTTGGTCTTGCCGAGGATGGGCATGCGTGCTTCGCGGACCTTGCGGGTGACGGTACCGTCGTAGGGGCTCATCCAGCCTTCGAGCATGCGCGATGCTGCGGTGGTGGGCTGGCCCTTGGTGACGATGAGGTCCTTGACGGCGATGGGTACGCCTGCGAGCGGGGGCAGTTCCTTGCCTGCTGCGCGGTCTGCGTCTACTGCTGCTGCGGTGGCGAGTGCTTCTTCGGCGTTGATGTGCAGGAAGGCGTTGAGGCCGTTCTTGCCATCTGCTCGGTTGTCGCTCAGGGGTGCGCCGTCAGTGGCTGCGATGCGGTCCAGGTGTGCCTGGGTGAGCTCGACGGAGGTGATTTCGCCGGATGCGAGCTTTTCTGCTGCTTCTGCAGCGGTGAGCTGGATCAGTTCGTTCACTTGGTTGTTCTCCTCTTAGTCTTCGTCGAGGATTGCCGGCACGCGGAACTTGCCGTCCTGTGCGTCGGGGGCGCCGGAGAGCGCCTCTTCCTGGGTGAGGGTGGTGACGGGTACGTCTTCACGGAAGACGTTCTCGAGGGGGATGGGGTGGCTGGTCGCGGGGATGTCGGCAGTTGCTTTCTGCGACATGGTCTCAACGGATGCGACGATGACGTCCAGCTCAGACGCCATCGCGGTGAGTTCTTCATCGGTCATCTCAATGAGTGCCAGCGATGCCAGGTGCTTTACCTGTTCAAAGGTGATGGCAGACATGGTTCTCCCGTAGTTTGTTTTCTTGTCTCTTCTCTAGTGTAGTGGAGGTTGCGTTTTCCGTCTCATTGGGGGTTGGAGGGTTTACCTGCTGGTTTGTGTGTTCAGGCGGTGTTCTTCTCCCCTGTTTTCGGGTTAAATACTCAACGCCCCGCTCCTCGTATGAGGTGCGGGGCGTTGGGCTACAACGTGTCCACGTTACGCTTGGGGGTTAATCCTTAGGCGGGGATGGTCAGAACCTGGCCGGGGAAGATCAGGTCAACGTTGTAGATGATGTCGGTGTTCGCAGCTGCGATTGCCTGGTAGCCGCCTGCAACGCCGAGCTTTGCAGCGATCAGCGAGAGGGAGTCACCGGGAACCACGGTGTAGGTGCCTGCTGCTGCCTTGGGAGCTGCGACGGGTGCTGCTGCTACGGGAGCCTCAGCTGCCGGTGCTGCTGCGGGAGCTGCGGGAGCCTCAACTGCGGGTGCAGCGGGTGCTACCGGTGCAGCGGGAGCTGCGGGTGCCTCAACTGCTGCGGGTGCAGCCTGAGCTGCAGGAGCTGCGGGTGCAGCCTGTGCCGCGGGAGCGGTGTAGGTCTGCTGGGTCTGCGACTGTGCAGCCACGGTGGTGGTGGGCTCGGTGTAGGTGGGAGCTGCGCCGGTCTTGCCGTAGAGGCCAAGCTTAGCGGAGCATGCGGGCCATGCGCCCCAGCCCTGGATAGCGAGCAGACGCTCGCCAGCCTCGATCTGCTGTGCACGGGAAGCGGTTGCGGGGGAGCCGGACATGCCGACGCCGTTCCAGGACTGCTGGGTGAACTGCAGACCGCCGTAGAAGCCGTTACCGGTGTTGATGGACCAGTTGCCACCGGACTCGCACTGTGCCAGTGCGTCCCAGGTAGCACCGTCTACTGCGTTTGCAGCGGGCATCGACATGGTAGCTGCTACAGCGCCACCGATGGCGAGAGCTGCTGCGGTACGACGAATGGAAGTGTTCTTCATAATGCTCCTTGGGGCCGTCCCCGCTCGTTCCGTCCCCGGAACTCTAGCGCGCCGCCGCTCACCCTTTGATAACGAAGTAGGTTACTCATTTTCTGGCTCTACCATGTGAGCGGCTCTCCACCGATTTCATGTCACCGTGAGCGATTCTGCACTTGTGTACGGAATCCGGGTGGCACTTCCTCGATGGGGACGTGCGGTAGAACCGGGCATCGTTTCAAGCATTCCAAGCTTGAAACCACACAGGCGATTCCCTTGCGAGAATCTATCTGGTCTCCAAGATAGCCGAGGTTTTTTCTGATTCCAACCCGATTTCAAGTTCACAGCGAACGTCCCGACTTCTCCCAGGGTTCTTCCAGGTTAAAAGTGCAGGAAACGTTAACTGGGATCTTGAACCCCGCGCGCCTTAGGGGTTTTTCCCCGGAATTTCGGGGTTTTCTAGGGCTTTAATTCGGAGGCGCTCCCCCGCCGAGCTTTCTGATTCGGGGTTGGCGCGCGCCCCCTTTAAGGGTTTTGAACGGCGTGTAAATATTTTTTAAATATTTCTTCGCTTTGGGAGTGTTTTAAGGCGCTTCCGCCTTAAAAGCTGTGGTAATTACAAATGCCAAAAATTGGCATTCAGGCTCTGAACCACGCGCTTCAGAGCCTGAATGCTCTATATATTGCAGGGGTCAGATTCAGATGACCCCGCTACCGGGCCTACTCCGCGGCGCTCTCGACAGCCTCCGGACCGCTCTCAAGCAGGGCGGTGAAGCCCTCTTCATCCAGCACCTTCAGACCCAGTTGCTGAGCCTTATCCAGCTTCGAGCCGGCGTTCGCGCCAGCAACCACAAAGTGGGTCTTCTTAGACACCGAACCGGATGCCTTACCGCCGCGAGAAATAATGGCTTCCTTCGCACCGTCACGGGTGTAACCGTTCAGCGTGCCGGTCACGACCACAGTCAAGCCCTCCAGGGTGCGTTCCACGGACTCGTCACGAGTATCTTCCATGCGCACACCGGCGGCAGCCCAGGAGTCCACCACCTCGGCGTGCCAATCCTCAGCAAACCACTCAATAATCGAGTCGGCAATCGTGGTGCCCACACCGTCCACAGCGGCAAGGCGTTCACGGTCGGCCTCGCGGATCGCCTGCATCGAACCGAACTCCGCGGCGAGCGCGCGGGCAGCGGTCGGGCCCACGTGGCGAATCGAGAGGGCAACCAGCACGCGCCACAGCGGCTGCTGCTTTGCCTTCTCCAACTCAGCGAAGAGGTTCAGCGTATTCTTCGTGGGCTTCGGCTCGGGGCGTGCCTTGGTCGGCTTGGTGTAGAAGTAGGGCACGCGCTCCATCTTTCCGGTGCCCACACCCTTGACCTTCTTCTCACGCTCAATGGTGACCTCGCGCAGGTCCTCAATGTTGAGGCTGAACAGGTGCGCCTCGGTGGTCAGCGGAGGGGTGTCCGGGGTTGCAGGGCTGGTGAGGGCCTTTGCTGCTTCGAAGCCGAGCGCCTCAATGTCGAAGGCGCCGCGGCTTGCCGCATAGTACACGCGCTCGGTCAGCTGCGCCGGGCAGGAGCGAGGGTTTGTGCAACGCAGGTCCACGTCGCCTTCCTTGCCGGGGGCAAGGGGCGAGCCGCAGGAGGGGCATTCGCTGGGCATGACGAACTCGCGTTCGGTGCCGTCACGTAGGGCAACCACGGGGGCGACAATCTCGGGGATCACGTCGCCTGCCTTGCGCAGCACCACGGTGTCACCGATGAGCACGCCCTTAGCCTTGACCACGTCCTGGTTGTGCAGGGTGGCTCGTTCCACGGTCGAGCCGGAGACGAACACGGGCTCCATAACACCGTAGGGGGTCACGCGGCCGGTGCGTCCCACGTCCACGCGGATGTCCAGTAGCTTGGTGTGCACCTCTTCGGGCGGGTACTTATACGCCACCGCCCAGCGCGGCACGCGGGAGGTGTAGCCCAGCTGAGCCTGGGTCGCAAAGTCGTTGACCTTAATGACGATGCCGTCAATTTCGTGCACCAGAGAGTGGCGCTGTTCGCCGTACTTGTTAATGAAGTCGAACACCGCTTCGGTGTTGGCGGCAATTTCGCTGTAGGGGCTCACGGGCAGACCCCAGGAGGCGAGCAGGTCGTAAGTCTCGTACTGAGTGGCAATATCCAGGCCGGTGCGCGAACCGATGCCGTGCACGTACATGCTCAGCGGGCGCGAGGCGGTAATCGCCGCATCCTTCTGGCGCAGCGAGCCTGCCGCGGCGTTACGCGGGTTCGCGAAGGGGTTCTTACCTGCGGCAATCATGGACTCGTTGAGCTTCTCAAAATCAGCGGAAGAGATGAACACCTCGCCGCGGATTTCAATCTCCTCGGGGTGGTTCTCGCCGGTCAGTTGCTGCGGGATGCTCGCAATGGTGCGCACATTGTGGGTGACGTCTTCGCCGGTGGTGCCGTCGCCGCGGGTTGCCGCGCGTACGAGGGTACCGTTGCGGTAGAGCAGATTCACCGCCAGGCCGTCAATCTTCAGCTCGGTCAGCCACTGCGGTGCGCCACCGGTGAGGTTCCGGGTGTTCTCTTCGGTCTTGGTCAACCAGGTGCGTAGCTCCTCGAAGGAGAAGACATCCTCGAGGGAGTACATGCGCTGCAGGTGGGTGACGGGCGCGAAAGCTTCGATGGCTTCACCGCCGACTTCCTGAGTGGGCGAGTCGTTGGCGATGATGAGCGGGTGCTCCGCCTCGATGATTTCGAGGCGGCGGTAGAGCGCATCGTACTCGGCGTCAGAGAGGAAGGGCGCGTCCTCGTTGTAGTAGGCGCGGCGGGCGGCACGAATCTTATCGGTCAGTTCCGCGTACTCGGCGCGCAGGGCCTCGGTAATCTCCACGGAGTTTTCTGCGGGGCTCTCTGCTCGAGTCTCGGCGGGGGCAGTCTGCTGGGTGGTGTTGTTCTCAGTCACCCGTCCAGTCTAGCGTTTTTGATCCGCCTCTCCCCTATCGCTCGTCATATTGGCAGGTTCCGCGAGCGCGAACGATGAGGCAAACGATGAGGCAAGAGTGCCGTAGCCACTTACCGGATTGCGCTTCCTTAGTTTCTGTGCGCGGATACAGTTCACCCCCGCCTCCTGCAGGCACTCGCGCGAGTACCTGTAGAGGGCGGGGGTGAATCACAAGGTATGAAGTTTAGGCTTCGACAGCGTCGGCAACAATCACGGTAATGTTGTCGCGGCCGCCGGAACGCAGCGCCTCGTGCTGGAGCACGTCAGCGGCGTCCTGCGGGTGGCGGATCGAGGTGAGTACACGCGCCATGTATTCGTGCGAAAGCTCACCGGAAAGACCATCGGAGCAGAGCATCAGGCGGTCACCGGCGCGGGCGGGCAGAACCCAGAAGTCCGGTTCCCAGTAGTTGCCGGTACCCAGCGCGCGGGTAATCACGTTGCGGCGCGGGTGGGTCAGCGCCTCCAGGGCGGTAATCTGACCTTCATCGACCAGGTACTGCACCTCGGAGTGGTCGCTAGTGACCTGCTCCAGCGAGGCGGAGCCCTCGGAACCGGGCAGCTTCTCCATGGCGGAGTGGTGAATACCTTCGTCCTCACGCAGCAGGCGGTAGGTGCGGGAATCACCCACGTTGAAAATAACCCACAGGTTACGGTCACCGATGCTGGTCAGCCAGGCGCCGGTGACGGTCGTGCCGCCGGCGCGGGAGAGCGCCTGCTTAATTTCTTCGTTGGTTTCGCCAAGGATATCGTGCAGGCGGTTCAGGGTGCCCACGATTTCATTGTTAAGCAGGGTGTTTGCGCGGCGACGGCGCTTGGCGGGGTCGGATTCGTCAATGGCGGCGAGGCGTTCAGCGTAGGCCTGCTGCTCCTCTTCGCTACGGCCACCGGGCATGGTGAAGAAGGGCGAGTAGGCAAGCTGACGCACGCACAGACGCGATGCTACTTCGCCGGCTTCGTGGCCTCCCATGCCGTCCGCGACCACGCAAAGGGAACCGGCGACGACCATCGAATCTTCGTTATTTTCTCGATGTGCGCCGCGGTGCGTTGCACCACCGGTACGTAGTTTCAGTTCAGTCATGAGAGGTCTATCTCCATTGTGTAGTTCGCGCGACGAGTCACCGCCACGGGGTCTACGTTACCAAAGCTTCTAACGTTTCGCGTCCCTTGAGAGGTGAGAGTATAGCGATTTCCCACCTGTCGGAGCGTGTTTGCTGTCTCATTATCGGTCAGCACGGTACCCGGTTCAGCGAGGGAGACCAGGCGCGCAGCCAGGTTCACGCTGGAGCCGTACACGTCGCCGCGGTTAGCCAGAACCTCGCCCCAAATGAAGGCGACGCGGGCTTCCGGTAGCTGCGGGTCGGCGCCGATCTTTTCGGAGAGCTGCAGGCTAATTTCTGCGATAGTGTCCGGGGTTTCGGTGAGGAAGAAGACTTCGTCACCGAGGGTCTTGATAATGCGACCGCCCAGGGGTGCGATGACGTCCAGGCAGCTCTGCTCAAAGTGGTTGATGAGCTGAGAAAGAGCCGCGGCGTCCAGGTTACGCACCAGGGAGGTATAGGAAACCAGGTCAACGAACCCTACGCCTCGCACCAGGGGCAGGCGGGAAAGTCCGGAGGTGGTCACGTTGTTTTCGCGCAATCCCAGGCGCAGGATTCCGGCGTACATCTGGCGACGGTATGCGTAGAGCGCCAGGCGCTCGAGAACCTCGAGGTAACGCGGGAAGTCTTTGAGGAGCTTGCGGCGGGCATCATTATCGCTGAGGTTTTCGGTGACCATAATGTTGTGCACGAGCGCCTCAATCTGCCAGGCGACGGTACGGTCGGTCAGTTGACCTTCAGCGCGCACGAGGGATGCCACATATTCCATGCGAATGTCGCCGTCTGCGTCCAACTTCTGCAGGTCGGCGAGCATCTGCACGTCTGTTTCAGTGAAGTAGGGCGAGTGGTTGGGGATTGTCGGGAAGCCCACATTGTGCCAGATACGCTGGGCGGTTTCGAGGGGAAGTCCGGCGCACTCTGCAACTTCTACGGGGGTGTAGCGGCGACCCTGTCCCAGGAGCGACTTTTCGAGGGCTCGAATCCCTGCCTTGGATTCCTCGTCGCGGTAGATATTGTTCTGGGCGAGGTTCTGCAGAATTTTGAGGTTCAGCATTTGGGTTTCGGGGCCCATGGTGGCACCGGTGCCCTGCGGAGAGTGTGCAGGTTTCTGGGGGTCTGCCGTGCTCATTGCCGCTGCCGCTCCTTTCATATCTGCCGGATCATCTGTTCTGCCGTGCGGATGCACTGGTGTGTGCCGTGCGTCGACTGTGCACTGCTTCACTGTATAGCGCCTTGTTAATATACCCTCCACTGCGGTGTTTTGGGCGTCAAAGCCTCCACACCCAAAGATATTTTAGTGGAGTAATTCACATTTAAGAATACTCTAATCCGCATTTTTTCGGCTGATTTTAGGTGCCGGGTTAGGCTCTGAGCCAACCGGTCCGCCCTCCTTGTAGTGGGAGGAGGCACCCCAGAGAGGGCTAAATGTAGCGGGAACGCAGGGCGTAGTAGTCGCGTCGAGCGGATTTAATTTCTTTTTCGAAACGCTTGGGGTCGGGCACGTAGGTCAGGCGGTGGTGCACCCCGCGGCATACCACGTACACCGAACCGTAGCCCAACCAAGCGCCCGGGCCACGCTGTTTTGCCCAGCGCTCGCCCATGGAATCCAGGTAGAGGGATTCGTCTCCGCTACGGGTCATCACACCGCGGCGCACTACGAGCCGATGGGTGGTCAGCAGGTAGTAGGTAGTAACCCACCGCCAGGCAGTACGCACAGCACCAAGCAGGGCACCCACCGCACACATCGTGCCGAGAGTCCACAGAATCGGTGAGGACCGTGCCGTGGAAGCGAAGGTAGATGCGGCGATAGCAACCAGCAGGTAGGCGAGCGCGGGTAGCAGTGCACCGTAGTGCTGTCGGGTGGCGATGATGACATGCTCACCGGGGTTGAGTTTTCCGCGCAGGCGCATGGTGTTCCTTAGCTGTGCTGGTTGTTATGTCCCGGCTGGAGGCGCCGGTTTGAGGTGGTGCGGGCGTATTCAGTGTTGCTGTGCCGGGCAAAATTTTATGGGCAGAAACTTTATAGGTTGGTTCTAGTGTGCCTGCTGAAAATCTCCGTAGCTACCGTTGGCGGGGCGAAGATGCTCAATATCGCCCACCGCGTAGGGCTCTATGGTTCCGTCCTCGCGGCGAATGAGGATGCGCCCCTGCGCATCGAGGTCTTCGGCAATGCCATCTACGGTGCTTCCGTCGGGCAGGCTCATGCGCACGCTGGCTCCGAGGGTTGCGGTGGAGGCGCGTGCCTGGTCGAGCAGGCTGATGCTCTGTGGGTTGAGGGGGTCGGGGTTGAGGGGGTCGGGGCGTTCGGGGTCACCGCCGGCGCGCACGAAGGCGCGGTAGCGGCGGGCGAAGATGCTCAAGAGTCGGGTGAGCACCTCGGAGGAGTCGATGACCTGCCCGGTGCACAGGCTCAGGCTGGTGGCGGTGGGTACGGGCAGCTGTTCAGCGGACATGTTCGTGTTCTGGCCGATACCCACAATGATGCTGCGCTGCCCCTCGGTGGAGCCGCTTTCGGGAACGAGCTGGGCGAGGATTCCGCAGCCCTTAGCCCCCTGCGCGATGACGTCATTGGGCCATTTGAGGGCGGCATCCACGCCGTAGCTGCGCCAAATATCGACCACGCTGAGCCCGGCGATGAGGGTCAGCCAGTGGTAGCTGTCTTCGGGTAGTTCTCGGGCGAGAGGGTCTGTGGAGGCGTGCGGGCGCACCACGATACTTGCGGCGAGGCAGGCCCCGGGAGGGGCGGTCCAGGCTCGGGCGAGGCGGCCGCGTCCGGCGCTTTGGTAGAGGCTGGCGTAGACGGAGAGCTCGCCGAGCTGTTCGCGTTCGGGGTCGGTGCCGTCCATGAGTAGTTCGCGGGCGCGGGTGGTGGTGGAGTCGACCTCATCGTAGAGGTTTACGCTGGAGTACCCGGTTTCCATTGCAATGGTGCGGATGCGTGGCACATCCAAAACCGAATAATCGCTCTCGTTATGCATGTTTTCAGCCATAGCCTGCACCTTTCTGTCCTACCTCAATCAGTCCTGCAATTCGCAGACCCGCTATCAACCTGCCGCCGTAATCTGCCGGTTTCTACCGAGTCGCACTGATTTCTCACCATACCAATTTCTTGCCGCCGGTGATGCCCACCGGCACCCGAGACGGTACATTAGACAGTGAGGGTGCATCAAGCACCGACCGGCTGCGGAGGTTCCTCCGCCCTGCTCGAAAGAAGACCGCTATGGCTTATTACGCAATTACTTACGTTTACGCAGCTCCCGAGGAGCAGGCGAAGTACCGTCCGGCTCACCGCGAGTACCTTGGTTCGCAGATTGAGGCGGGCAACCTGATCGTTTCGGGTCCTCTGCTGGACGGCGAGACCCCCGCTGGCGCTCTGCTGATTGCAAAGGTTGACTCCGTTGAGGCAGCTGAGAAGCTGGTTGCTGGCGACCCCATGAACATTGGTGGCGCGGTTCTGTCTCACACCATCACCGAGTGGAACCCGGTCCTGGGCACCATCTAAGCGTCATTTCACGCTGAAAGTTTGAACGCAAACCCCCTTTCCGTCGACAAGGATTGCCGAAGCGAAAAGGGGGTTTTCTGCGCTCTTTTGAGCCGCGCTTTCGCACTTTTCGTTTACTATATGCACCTTCTTGGGTACTGAGTGCATAAAAGTGTATCTAGTGTTGATATTCTGGCTTCTCACCTGGCATATGTGCCCTAGTTCGCACTATAGTTGAAAGATATGCACATTGTTCAAGAGTGCTCTTCGGGGCACCTGAGCACCTTATCACCGCAACCACTGGCTCCCGACGATCGGGTGGAGCAGGAACGAGGAATAATGTCCGAGAACCTCCAGCAGGAATTTGATTTGAGCACCACCGCCGGTAAGCTCGCTGATTTTTATGCACGTCGAGAGCGCAGCTTCGCGCCCAGCGGTGAGGCAGCTATCGAGAAGCAGCACGCACGCGGCAAGCACACCGCCCGCGAGCGCATCGATATGCTTCTGGACGAGGGTTCTTTCGTAGAGTTTGATGCCCTCGCCCGCCACCGCACCACCGCATTCGGCATGGAGGCGAAGAAGCCTCTGGGTGACGGCCTGGTCTCCGGTTACGGCACCGTGGATGGTCGCCTGGTTGCCGTGTATTCGCAGGATTTCACCGTCTACGGTGGTTCTCTCTCGCAGGTGAACGGCGAGAAGATTGTGAAGGTGCAGAAGTTCGCTCTGAAGAACGGTTGCCCGGTCATCGGCATTAACGATGGTGGTGGCGCCCGCATTCAGGAGGGCGTGGCTTCCCTGGCGATGTTTGCCGACATTTTCCGTATGAACGTGCGTGCGTCCGGCGTGGTTCCGCAGATTTCTGTCATTATGGGCCCCTGCGCTGGCGGTGCCGCGTACTCCCCAGCGCTGACTGACTACATCATCATGGTGGATAAGACTTCGCACATGTTCATTACCGGCCCGGACGTCATTAAGACCGTGACCGGCGAGGATGTGGACATGGAAACCCTCGGCGGTGCGCGTCAGCACAACTCCGTGACCGGTACCAGCACCTACCTGGCTGAGGATGAAGAAGACGCGTTCGATTTTGTGCGTGAGCTCCTCGAGTTCCTGCCCTCGAATAACCTTGCAGAGTCCCTGCCCCTGGAGCACGACCAGGAGCCCGTGGTGACGGTAGACGATCTGGACCTGGACACCCTGATCCCGGATTCGGCGAACCAGCCTTACGATATGCGTGCGGTCATTGAGTCCGTGGTCGATGACGGCCACTTCCTGGAGATGCAGGCGCTGTACGCCCCGAACGTGATGATTGGTTACGCCCGCGTTGAGGGCCGCACGGTCGGTATTGTGGCGAACCAGCCGATGCAGTTCGCCGGCTGCCTGGACATTTCTGCGTCTGAGAAGGCTGCCCGTTTTGTGCGTCATTGCGATGCGTTCAACATTCCGATTCTGACTTTTGTGGATGTTCCCGGCTTCCTGCCCGGTACCGATCAGGAGTTCAACGGCATTATTCGCCGCGGCGCTAAGCTGCTCTACGCTTACGCGGAGGCGACCGTTCCGCTGGTCACGGTCATTACCCGTAAGGCGTACGGTGGCGCGTACATTGTGATGGGTTCGAAGAAGCTGGGCGCCGATATTAACCTGGCGTGGCCCACCGCGCAGATTGGCGTGATGGGTGCGCAGGGTGCGGTGAACATTCTGTACCGTCGCGAGCTGGCTGCGCTGGCAGCCGAGGGCGGCGACGTTGAGGCTCGCCGCGCTGAGCTGATCGCCAAGTACGAGGAAGAGCTGCTGAACCCGTACCAGGCTGCCGAGCTGGGTTACATTGACGAAGTTATCGCCCCGAGCGAGACTCGCGTGCGCATTATTTCTTCGCTGCGTGCCCTGCACGATAAGCGTGCGTCTACCCCGGCAAAGAAGCACGGCAACATCCCGCTGTAGGCTTCCCTTGTGCCCGCACCATTTGTGGCGCGGGCATTCCCAGGATTTTAGGTTTTCTAAGGAGGCGTGCCTTTGGCAGGCTACAACCCGCTGAGTTATTTCTCATTCGGTAAGAAGAAGGATAGTTCGGAGGCTACTGAGAGCGCCGAGCAGCTTGAGCGTAGCTCCGCACATTCTTCTGCGCACGCAGATACCGCATCCAGCGCCCCGCCGAAGGATTCTGCTCAGCCTTCGGTAGATACTGACGCTGAGCAGGAGCCTCTACTGAAGGTGGTTAAGGGCTCCCCCACTGAGGAGGAGATTGCCGCCCTCACCGCTGTGGTTGCGATGATGCAGGCGAATGCCGCGCAGCAGGAACAGAATTTGCTGGTGGGTGCCGCTTCGCGCATCCTGAACCGCGGTCAGCGCCTGGGTGTTTCGTTGCGTCCCGGCCCCGGTTCGTGGAGGCGCGCTCGCCCCATGTAATGCGGGCTGCTAACTATGCTTCTTATATTCCCGTCACGCCAGCCGGTGTGACGGGAATATATTGTTTTGCCCCAAATTTAAGATTTATATTGCGCTATTGAACATCTAATGCGCTGGTTCTTGCGGTTTTGTCATATTAGAAACGATAAAGCGATGATGATACGCCCTGATGCTACGATGTATATACCATCACAATAGTGTTAGTAAATTGGCAGGGACCATGGCAAAGATGCTGAATAAAAACCATAGGCCCCCACCGGATGTCTATATCACGCTTCTGTTGCCGACGCTACGGCGCTTGTCGAAGACTGTGCCCCGCACCGCCGCCTATGTTAGTGAGCAGTTGCGGCAGCAGACTAAGGCGTTGGGGTCGAAGAAGAACCTACCGGATCTTGAATCCACCGATTTTGCGGTGGCTGTGCGCACCACCTTGAAAATCTTGGTGGCGCTTCGTTATGCCCAGCTTATGCCTCGTTTGACCCCGTGGGAGAAGAGGAAGTACCTGCTCACTCCCCTGGGCGCCGAGCTGACCTGCACCCCGCATCTGCACGGTTCGGTGCCGCCGCGTGTGGTGAAGCAGGTGCAGGCGTTGTGCTCTCAGAGTTTGACGGCAAAAAGCGTGAAGAAGCTGAAGAAGCAGGCGAACGCGCTACTGGAGAATGCGCAGGAGGAGCATCGCCTTATTTTTGGCGCTTCCGATGGTGATGCGGTCACCGGTATGGAACCGTTCCTCCCTGCTGCCGATGCCGGGGAAGCTACTGCTGCCCACAAAGCAACCGGCGCGGCGCATCTTGCGCATGCTTTGAATTCTGCGGAGGCTGCGGGGTCCTGGCCCGCCGGTCAGTCACCTCTGGATATTATTTTGCGTGCCAGCGATTCGCCGGTGATTCACGCTCAGGCTGAGTTCGCGGAGCATTTTACGCAGGATTTGATTCAGCATATTCACGCGGTGACGCCAGAATATTTTGAGCAGATTGTTGCCGATATTTTTACGGCTCTTGGTTTTAACACCGAGGTAACCGGCGGTGCTGATGATAAGGGTGTTGACGTTATTGCCCGCTATTCTGATGGCCTGGATTTCGCGCCGATTTATATTCAGGTGAAGCATTATTGCGGAACTATGAAGGTCACCCCCAACGAGATTCAGAAGCTTGCCGGTGCAGTGCTTCTGCACGGCGGCCTGCAGGGTGTCTTGGTGACCTGCGGTGCTTTTGCGCATCCGGTTCCCGAGTATTTGCAGGGTTTGCCCGGCGCTCGCAATATTGCGCTGGTTGATCGACACCAGTTGGTGGAGCTGATGATTCGTCACCGTGTGGGTGTTCTTGATGGTGAGGGCGAGTGCGGTTACCGCATTGACGAGGAGTATTTTGCCCGCGGCTTGGAGTAGCCGGGGTGTTTCTGGGGCGAGTTATTTCTCTCCGAATATCTCTGGCCTTCATGCATTTCCCACGTCATTTCACTTAATGTATTTTCACTTTTCCTTGAGGATATTTTTCACATATCGGCTGGTTTTAGAAATCTAGGTTATTTCTCGAACCAGCCGATACAATAATGAAGGTAATGCGTTATATATTCTTCGCATTATTTCACGAAGTGAATATACCCGTGACGGTCTAGACACTTCACCCCAATTTATAGCGTTCTTTTCTGAAGTGTTCGTCGTTGAAGACGGTGCGTAAGCGGGACGGGTTGAGAAAAAACTACCTACCCTGCTTCTCTTCGCTTCTCTTCACTGCGGGATTTCAAAGTGCCGGCCCAAAAATAAAGATGGTGCCGCTCACTTTCGTGATTATTTTCCCGTTCGCATGACTGCACTTTATGAAGAACGCCTGCACGATAAATAACACTAGATAAGGAGCCCGGCGTGGCTTTTGTGAATAAAACAATGCTCCATATCGATCATTCCGAATTGCACTCTTTGCAGCAGGAAACCTCGTGGGAGGCTCTACCCGAGGAAGCACGCACTCTCAGCATTGCGGCGGCTTTCTCTCTGCTCCGCCATTTTGAGCGCGCGCAGGATCGTGGCGAGAAGGTTTTCTTCCCCGATATGTACACCCCGGTTGGCGTGGACCTGGGTTTCAACATGACTCAGCGTTTCATTGCGGTCGGTGACAATGTCCTCTTCCGTGAGGCACTCAATAAGCTGATTGCGGCGCTGGTCAATGCTGATTATCTTGAGGTGTCCCTCAGCCAGTTGCATCCGGGCAACCTGCACTACACCCTCAGCGAGGCTGGCCGTGAGCTTTTGGGTACCCCGAAGGAACAGCAGGCGCAGGCTCTTCTGCCGGTTCTGCCTCTGCAGAGCGGCGTGTACCTGCACTATCTGAAGCAGTTCTACCCGGTTCTGCTCTCGCACATTACGGTGCGTGAGCTTCTGCCCATTGTCCTGAGCGTTACCCCGTCCTACCCTGCGGCGGCGCCCGTGAAGATTCGCGAGCTGGTGCTGCGTGAGTGCGGTTTCGTGCAGGGTTGGTACGGTCTGTCGTATCTGGAGCAGCGCATCGTGGAGCCGGTGATTGCTCAGGCGTTGAGCCTGCTGACCCGTGAGGGCTACCTGCGCACCAAGACCATTCACGAGCACACGGATTCGCCGCTGACGCTGTACTCGCTGTCCCCGTCTGCGAAGGAGCTGGTGGCACGCCACGAGGAGACTGGCGTGCCCGCAAGCGAGCTGAGCTCCGTGCTGGCGCTGGTTAAGGATGAGGGCACCTCGATTACCGCTGAGGATATTGCCGCAACCGATGCTCTGCTGACCCATATGGGCGTTCTTCTGCTCGATACTCTCAACGACCACGGCGCCGATGTGGAGCTGAGCCTTCCGAGCCTGGAGCAGGTCTTTGACCGCGACGAGCGCATTCAGCAGGCGTCCTCGAACCCCTATTTTGTGCAGATTGACGCGCAGGATTACCTCTACGATGTGCTGATTGCCCACCACTATCTCTCCGAGCGTGAGACCGTCTACTCGCTGGGTCCTGCGTTTGCACCGGCTTTGGCGCAGATGGTTGAGCCGAGCGTTCAGAAGCTGGTGGCTTCGGCTCTGCTGGATCCCGCGGCGGTGGATGCTCTGCCGTACCCGCATCAGTTGCTGTACCCGATTCTGAAGCTCGTGGAGGAGAACCCGCGTATCTCCTACTACGACATCTACGATGAGTTGAAGCTCGCCCTGGATATCCCGTACCTGCAGGGTGAGATTGCTCCGCACCGTTATAAGCTGACCCCGCGTCTGCGTAACCGCTATTCGGTGGCGATGCACGTGCTCAAGGGCGAACGCTACCTGAACGCTCTGCGTGAGGGTACGGGCCGTACCTCCCGCAAGAACCCGGAGCGTTACGAGCTGAGCGAGGCGGGTAAGGAGCTGCTCAAGCGTTTCCCGGAGGGTGCTCCGGAGGCGGTGACCGCCCGCATGGCGCCGCTGCCGCCGCAGTCGCTCAAGCACAAGCTGCCTCAGGATATTGCGGCTGAGCTGCAGGCTCGTGAGGAGGCTCTTCAGGCTGCTAAGGAGGCGCGCGCGGCGGAGCGTCAGGCTCGCCTGGCGGCTCGTGAGGGTGCTTCGCGTGAGCCGTTGGCTCCGGTGCCGGGTGCTTCTCCGGCGCTGTTGGCGCGTCCGGCTGGTTCGCCGGTAGCGGCTCCTACCCAGGCGACTACTGCCCAGGCACCCGCTGAGGTTCCGGCGGCACCGGTCGCTGCGACTACCGCCCAGCCTGCCGTGCCCGCTCCTGCTGTTTCTGCACCCGTTGCAGCTCCCGTTCAGCCGGTTGTTTCCGCTACTGCTGTGTCCGCTCCCGCTGGTTCGACTGTTGAGCCCTCGACTGCTCTGCAGGTGGCTGCCGCGCAGGTGCGTGAGGCTCTGAAGCGTTACCGTCAGGTCTTCCGCCGCGAGGCGCTGGCTCCGGCGCTGGCTCAGGTGTCTGAGGAGCGTTTCCGCAGCATTGGTTTCGATCTGTTCCTGATGCGCGGCTACACGGTGGAGGCTCTGGAGGCTCAGGGCGTAGATGGTGTGGCAACTCCCGCCACCGGTGAAAAAGAACGCGCATTCTACGTGCGTACTCTGCGCCCGGTAGCGAACGGTGTGCTGTCCGCGAGCGTTCAGCCGCAGGATATTACCGCGTTCTTCCTGGCGATTCACGCCCGCGGCGGTCAGCTCGGCACCTTCATCACGAACGCGGCGTTCAGCGATGAGGCGTACGACGAGTTCATCCGCTGCTCGACCAAGTACCCGAACATTCTGGTGGATTTGGTGTCCGGCGATGAGCTGCAGGACCGCCTCATTGCGCACCGCCTCGGCGTGGTCGAGAGCGCAAACGGTCTGCTGGAGCTGAACGGTGAATACTTCGCCGGCTAAGTCACCAGCTAGCAGCTTTTAGCCCATCTTGGGTATGCCCCGGTTTTCTCTCTCCTGCACGTTCAGGTGGGAGAAAGCCGGGGCATTTTCGCGCCTGCGCCCCGGTGAGTTGTCCACAGGTGAGCCCTTTTCGTCGTGTTCGGTGCCGCTCAGCCCGTAATATTGCCGGTTTAAGCGAGCTAAATCACCGAAAATCGTGGTTGGAGGCACACCCCTGCGTTAGGATATGAACATGAGCACTTACCAGGAACTTCCCAGCATCTACCGATTGAAGCGCTCGCTGACCGACGTCGATCAGATTGCTAACGAATACTTTGAAAAGGTCCTCGACCTGAACCCCGTCCATGCAACCGAGCTTGGTCGTAAGGGCGTAGAGACCCTGTACCCCGATTACTCGCCCGCCGGCGAGAAGGCTTTTGCGCGCCTTGCGAAGAAGACTTTGAAGAAGGTCGATAACGTCCTGCCTATTGATGACGTTGACCTGGTCACCCTGGATGCTCTGCAGGAGCGTCTGAGCCTGTACCGCAAGCAGTACAAGGCTGGTTTTGGTGGCTGGCAGCTGAACAATATTGCCTCCGTCCCGCAGGAGGTGCGCTCGGTCTTTGACCTGATGAAGCGCAACACCCAGCAGGATTGGGAGCACATTATTGGTCGTATGCACCGCGTGACCGAGGCGCTGGAGGGCTACATCCAGACCCTTGAGGCGGCTCGTGAAGAGGGCAAGGTCGCCCCGCGCCGCCAGGTGGATATTGTCATTGAGCAGACCGCCGCGTACTACGCTCCCGGTGGTTTTTTTGACGAGCTTGCCGCTGAGGTCGCCGAGGCTGTCCCCGCCCTGAAGGATGAGGCTGCCGCCGGTGCCGAGGCTGCGAAGGAAGGCTACCGCCGCCTCAACAGCTACCTGGTGGAGAAGCTGCAGCCGGTCGCTCCCTCCCGCGACGCTGTGGGCCGTAAGGCGTACAGCCTGCACTCCCGTTCGTTCCTGGGCACCACCATTGACCTGGACGAGACCTACGCCTGGGGCGTGAAGGAGCTGGAGAGCATTATTGCTCGTCAGCGTGAGGTTGCCGAGGAGATTGAGCCGGGCGCAAGCATTGAGCGTGCGAAGCAGCTGCTCGATGAGGATCCGGCACGTCAGCTGCACGGCACCGATGAGCTGAAGGCGTGGATGCAGAAGCTCGCCGACGCCGCGGTGGAGAACCTGGCGGATACTCACTTTGAAATTGGCGGCCCCATGCGCCGCATTGAGTGTTGCATTGCGCCCACGAACGAGGGTGGTATTTACTACACCGGCCCCTCCCCCGATTTCTCGCGTCCGGGCCGCATGTGGTGGTCGGTTCCCGAGGGTGAGGACACGTTCACTACCTGGCGTGAAACCTCCACCGTGTACCACGAGGGTGTTCCGGGCCACCACCTGCAGATTGCTATCGCCACGGCTCTGAAGGGCACCATGAACTCCTGGCGCACGAACATGCTGTGGGTTTCCGGTCACGGTGAGGGCTGGGCGCTGTACGCCGAGCGCCTCATGGAGGAACTGGGCTACCTGAAGGATCCGGGTGACCGCATGGGTATGCTGAACGCTCAGCGTATGCGCGCCGCCCGCGTGGTCTTCGATATTGGTGTTCACTGCGAGATGCCGATTCCCGCCGAGTGGGCTGAGCAGTTGGGCGTTGAGCCGGGCACCATCTGGACTTCTGAGCTGGGTTACGAGTTCTTGAAGCTGAACCTGGACGAGTCCGAGGGCCACTTGCGTTTCGAGTTCCTGCGTTACCTGGGTTGGCCGGGTCAGGCTCCGAGCTACAAGATTGGTGAGCGCCTCTGGCTGGAGTTGCGCGATCAGGCTCTGCGCCGCGGCGATGACATGCGTGCGTTCCACACGCGTGCGCTTCTGCTCGGTTCGGTGGGCCTGGATACTCTGCGTCGCGCCCTGACCGATGAGATGATGCTTCCTCTGGATACTGAGGATGACGACGATGAGGACGATGACGAGTAGCCTCTAGTCTGTTCGCTCCTCGTTGAGTGGTTTTCTAGAGTCTCTGATTAGGAGCTCTAGGGATGAAGCCCCCGCTTCAGCTTTGGCTGAGGCGGGGGCTTCGTCTTTTCGTGCGAGGTTTATCTATCGGGATTCCGGGCTATCCGAAGTTTGCGGTGCCGGGGTCGGTGGTGCCGAATCCCATGCCGGTGGAGTCGTTCAGATCCACCAGATGCGGGGCGAAGCGGCACCAGTAGTCGGTGAGCGCGCCGTTCGATTCGCGGATGCCCACGCCTACGGTGCGTCCGTCGACCACCCACACGCCGAGGATGGGGTGGCTGACCGGGTTGATAATGCCTTCGTAGCGCGGTGCCGGGATGTACTCCTGGTAGATGAATTCGCTTTCGGGGGCGTTGGCGAAGAAGTCGTCGTCTTCGGGCTTGATGAAGACGTCGTAGTCGGGGGCGTAGATTTCTACGCCGTCGCCTTCGCGTCCGAAGATGGGTTTGCGAACCCAGTTGCGCATGCCGCCGCGGTGGCCCGCGTAGGTGGGTACGAGGTTCGGGTGGCCGGGGTACTTATCCCAGAGCGCGGCAAGCAGCAGCTTATTGGAGAGGAACATCTTCCACGCCGGCTCAATCCAGCGCTGCATGGAGTCATGGTAGGCGAAGAGGAGCTTGTCGTAGCCTGCTTCGCTGTCGGTGACCAGGTCTTCCCAGGGGTAGAGCTTGAAGAGGTTGGTGATGGCGCGTCCGTAGGCGTCTTCCCAGCTCTTGGTGTCCTCGTTGAAGATGACTTCGTCGATGGGAATCATGTGGGTTTTGATGCCCGCCTGCTGCGCCGCGTAGGCGATGAGCCAGAGGTTGTTGTAGTCCTCGTTGTTCTCGTCAATCTCGGGGCTCACGTGCGCCAGGTGCAGTACGGGCTGCACGCCAGCGGCAATTTCGGCTGCGAAGATGTGGCGCCAACGGTTGGTGAAGGCTTCGCCGATTTCACCCCAGTGGGCGTAGCCGCGGGTATCGAGGCGCTGGTCTTTCGCCCAGGTTTTCTGGCTGACTGCCGCCTCCACGATGCCAGTGGGGGTGTCTGCGTTGTATTCGAGCAGCTTCATGGGGTCGCCAGGCACGCCCGAGTAGGTGAAGTCGAAGCGTCCGTAGAAGTCGGCGTCGCGGCGGTTCCAGGATTCTACGGCGAGGTTGAACGCCGCCTGGGGCAGACCGAGGGTGCCGAACGCGCCGGAGGCAATGTACTCGACGGTTTCCAGGCACATGCGGTGCATTTCTTCCGCCTGGGCGCGCACAGAGTCCATTTCTTGCGGGCTGAAAATGTAGGCGGCGTATTCGTTCCAATAGTGGTCGGTGTCGTGGGGGCCGTCCACGCTGTAGGTGAGGCCTTCCTCAATGATGACGTTCTCCCAGTCGGGTCGGCCGACGGGAAATTCTTCACGGCGCATGAGGGGCTAGGCTCCTTCGAAGTAGTGATTGGAAAATAGTGAGGAAAATGCGGGCGGGACCGTTCAGTCCCTGCCCGCATTTAGTGTGATGGCTTATGGCTTAGCCGCCGGAGCGGCCGCCACCGGACTTGGAGCCGCCACCGAAACCGCCCTTGCTACCGGACTTCGAGGAAGAACCAGACTTGGACGAAGAACCCGACTTAGACGAGGAACCAGACTTCGAGGACGAACCCGACTTGGAGGTGTTCGACTTGCTATAGGAGCCGGTGCTGCCGCTATTGCTGGTGCCCTGCTTACCGCTGGAGACCGAGCCGGTGGTCTTATTACGCACCGTGGAGGTCTTACCGGAGTTGTTGGTGCTGGTTACCTTGCCGGAGGAGACGGTGGAGGACTTCTTCGCGGTGCGGTAGGAGTCCTCGAAGCCGCCGCCCTTGGAGGACACGCCGCTGTAGACGGTGCCGTTGCTGGGGCGGGTGGTGCTGCCTCCGGAGAGCTTAGTGCCCACACCCGGAACCGTGGGGGTGCCGGTGGAGTTTGCGGCACTCTGGCGACCTAGGTAGTACCAGAGGAACGCATTCGAATTATTGTGAGTGGTGGTCGAACCAGAAGTGCCCGAAGATCCGGAGGAACTAGAGGAACCCGACGAGTTCGAGGAGCCCGAGGAATCGCTGCTGGATGAGTCGGTCGGCTCCTGAACGCCTGCCTTCTCACATTCGCTATCTTCCACGCGCAGGCCGGTCTTCGCATCCTGGCAGACGCGGGCGTACTCTTCGCCCTGCGACAGGAACGCGTTCTCTTCCTGGTGCATGGAGTTGTAGGCGAAGATGCCACCGCCAACCAGCAGCACGCCAGCGCCCGCTACGGCAATCATCTTGGCGATGCCGGGGCGGGTCGCGCCCAGGTTCAGGGTCTGCTGGGCAGAGGTCTGTGCGGCGCGGGTAGCAAAGTTGGCGACTGCTTCCATGCGGTTGCCGGGCTTCTTCGGGCCGTTGGGGGTGGTGGTTCCGCCGGGGTATTGGGGAGCAGAACTCATGCATCTCTCCTTGAAAGGTGGTGCGTGGCGTATTGCTCAACGCGTACATGAAGCTGAGTGGGTACAGCATCATCCGGCGACTTTCGCCGGACTATCGGTGTGATTCCAGCATATCAAGCTCTAGCTTTCGGCTTATTAGCTGACGGCAAAATCTCAGCAAGCTTCCCCGCATGTTGCGCAGTTGTTTCCTTTCTGTTTGCTTTTGCGGCAATTCCTAATTAACTATCAGCCGATTTAACCGCCTATGTGGGGGGCTGCTGGCGGCACTGGTGGCGGCGTTGCTGGTTGGGCTACTCTGCTGGTTGGGCAGCGGGGTTGGGCTGTGTTGCTGGTTGGGCTGCGGGATGTACAGCCGAAAGGTGCCGCCGGAAAGTCATGGTTCGTCATACATCCCCTACACTGCACCGGGTTTGCAATACTTCTTCACACAAACTCGCGCCGGAGCGCGTAAAAGTTTTAGAGTATGCCACATGTCTACACCGCATGCATCATCTCGTTCACGTCTGCCCAAGTGGGCTACTTCTTTCGGCAACCAAATCATTGCTTCCCTCATTCTGGGTATTGTTCTCGGCGCGCTCGCCCTCGCACTGGGCGGGGACGCGAAGAGCAACCCCAACTGGCTCATGGTGACCTTAGATACCATCGGCTCCTCCTACGTCACCCTGCTGAAGGCGGCTGTTGTTCCGCTGATTTTCACCGCCGTGGTCGCCTCCATCTCTAACCTGTCGCAGGTAACTAACGCGGCGCGTCTGGCGGTTAACACGCTCATCTGGTTTGCGATTACCGCGTTCTTCGCGGTGCTCATCGGTATTGCGATGGGCCTGATTGTTCAGCCGGGCGTGGGTGCGCAGGTGCAGGGTAAGGCGTACACCGGCTCGACCGGTTCGTGGACCGCGTTCCTGACCGGTCTGATTCCGGTGAACTTCCTGGGTCTGGGTGTCAGCGCTAAGTCCGGCGATTCCGGCATTACCGCCTCGGCATCCTTCAACGTGCTGCAGATCCTGGTCATTTCCGGCGCAGTCGGTATTGCCGCGCTGAAGGTCGGTGAGGCAGCCAAGCCGTTCATTGACGTAGTCAAGAGCGCTCTGGCGATTATTCAGAAGATTCTGTGGTGGATTATTCGCCTGGCACCGCTGGGTACCGTGGGTCTGATTGCTAAGGCAGTGTTCGCGTACGGTTGGGCGTCGATGGGTTCGCTGGTCGCGTTCGTCATCGCCCTCTACATTGGCCTGCTGCTGGTCTTCCTCGTGGTCTACCCGATTATTGTTCGCGCGAACGGCCTGTCGGTCCGCCAGTACTTCTCGGGCGTGTGGCCGGCGCTTCAGCTGGGCTTCGTTTCCCGCTCCTCGATGGGTTCGATGCCGATGACCCAGACCGTTGCCGAACGCAACCTGGGCGTTCCCCGCGCCTACGCATCCTTCGCGGTTCCGCTGGGTGCGACCACCAAGATGGACGGCTGCGCTTCGGTTTACCCGGCTCTTGCCGCAATCTTCGTGGCTCAGTTCTACGGTATTCAGCTGGACTTCACCCAGTATCTGCTGATTGTGATGGTGTCCGTGCTCGGTTCGGCTGCGACTGCCGGTACGACCGGCGCTATCGTGATGCTGACCCTGACCCTTTCCACTCTGGGTCTGCCGCTGGACGGTGTGGGTCTGCTCCTGGCGATTGACCCGATCGTTGACATGGGTCGTACCGCCCTGAACGTTGCCGGTCAAGCTCTGGTTCCCGCGATTGTGGCTCGCCGCGAGGGCATTTTGGATGAGGAGCTCTACAACGCTCCCCGTTCGGAGGGCGGCTTCGTGGCTCAGGAATTCTACGATGAGCGCATCGCCGGCGAGGCGCAGCGACTTCACGAGGTGGAAGACAACACCGCCGCGGCACACCGCTAATCTGACGAAGGCTCACGCACACGGCGCTAGGCGGTACCGCTTAGCGCCGTGTCGCTTCTCCACCACCCATGCCTCAGCATGGGCAAAATACATTTGTCAAACGTCATAAAAGTGTCACTATTGATTCTTTTTTCTTTAACGATTGAGAAGAGTTATGATTTTGAACGGCGTGTTCCATCTCCTACGTGGTTGAGGGGGATGGGACACGCTCTTTTCGTCCCCCCCCTTACTTTTCTGCCCATTCCCCCAGCTTCTTGACACCCTTCAATCTGCACTCGAGGGTAAGGCTCACCCGCAAGGCTCTAAAATAGAACCTATGAGTACCACACCGATCCGTTTGATTCTTGCCTCCGCATCCCCGGCGCGCCGCAAGCTCCTGGAAGACTCCCGCATCGCGTTCACGGTGCGCGTCTCCTCCGTAGATGAAGACGCCGCACTCGCTACCGCCAACGAACAGGCGCGAGCGCAGGGACGTGCGGGACTCACCCCGGCTGAGACCGCTTCCCTTCTGGCGCAGTTGAAGGCGCAGGCAGTTGCCGCTGAACTCGCCGCCGAGGGTGTGCGCGATGCGCTGGTTCTGGGCTGCGATTCGGTCTTCGAGTTTGAGGGTGTTGCCTACGGCAAGCCTCACACTGCCGAGGCGGCACGCGAGCGCATCAGCGCAATGAGCGGCAACCACGGCGTGCTGCACACCGGTCACGCTCTAGTGGATTTGCGCGGTCTTGAGCCGGGTGCCGAGCTGTCCGCTACTTCTGAGCTGCCCACCGTTTCTGAGCTGCGCAGCGCTACCGTCCACTTTGATACGCTCAACCCCGAGGAAATCGAGGCGTACATTGCTACCGGTGAGCCGCTCTGGGTGGCGGGATCCTTCACCCTGGACGGTTACGGTTCGGCGTTTATTCGCGGTATTGAGGGTGAGTTCCACACGGTGGTGGGCCTGTCCATCCACGCACTACGCGATATGCTGCGCCGCCGCGAGGTCGCGGTGACCGATTTGTGGCTAGCGCCCGAGCAAGAGGATTAGAACCGGCTCACAGCATAAATCCGTCTCAAAGCGCGCCCTGAAATACACATTGTTGAACACCAATCGATAAGATAGAACAGTATGATGCGCGTTATATTCGCCAATCCTGCCGATGTATCCTTGGAGCAGGAGATTAAAGGAGAGCTTTAAGTGACTCAGCACCAGGCAGAAGCCGCCAAGAAATTTACTGCAGTTCCCGGCCGCCACACCGGCCCGGTCAGCAAGATTCTGATCGCTAACCGCGGTGAAATTGCTGTCCGCGTGATTCGCGCAGCCCGCGATGAGGGTCTGCAGACCGTCGCCGTCTACGCTGACCCGGACCGCGACGCCCAGCACGTGAAGCTTGCCGATGAAGCCTACGCTCTCGGCGGTGCCACTGCGGCGCAGTCCTACCTGGTGATGGATAAGCTCATTGAGATTGCTATCCGCTCCGGCGCTGACGCCGTGCACCCCGGTTACGGTTTCCTGTCTGAGAACGCGCAGTTCGCTCAGAAGTGCATCGACGCGGGTCTGACCTGGATTGGCCCCTCCCCCGAGTCCATTACCCAGCTGGGCGATAAGGTGGCGGCACGCCACATCGCGCAGAAGGTGGGCGCTCCCCTGGTGCCCGGCACCAAGGATCCGGTCAAGTCCGCCGATGAGGTTGTTGCCTTCGCGGATGAGCACGGTCTGCCCATTGCGGTGAAGGCCGCATTCGGTGGTGGTGGCCGCGGCATTAAGGTTGCCCGTGACCGCGAGAGCATCGTCGAGATGTACGAGTCCGCTGTTCGCGAGGCTACCGCGGCGTTCGGTCGCGGCGAGTGCTTCATCGAGCGTTTCTTGGATTCGCCCCGCCACGTTGAGACCCAGTGCCTGGCGGATGCGCACGGCAACGTTGTGGTGGTTTCCACCCGTGACTGCTCCCTGCAGCGCCGCAACCAGAAGCTCATTGAGGAGGCACCTGCCCCCTACCTGAGCGATGAGCAGAACAAGCGCCTGTATGAGGCGTCCCGCGCGATTCTGCGCGAGGCCGGCTACCAGGGTGCAGGCACCTGTGAGTTCCTGGTCGGTACCGACGGCACTATCTCCTTCCTTGAGGTGAACACTCGCCTGCAGGTGGAGCACCCGGTTTCCGAGGAGATTTCGGGTATTGACCTGGTTCGTGAGCAGTTCCGTATTGCTCGCGGCGAGAAGATTGAGGAGAAGGACCCGGTTCTGCGCGGTCACTCCTTCGAGTTCCGCATCAACGGTGAGGATGCGGGCCGTTCCTTCATGCCCGCCCCCGGCACCATCGAGAAGCTGACCGTGCCCACCGGCCCCGGCGTGCGCTGGGATTCAGGCTTTGTGGCTGGCGATGTCATCGGCGGTAACTTCGACTCTATGCTGGCTAAGCTCATTGTCACCGGCGCGAATCGTGAGCAGGCTCTGCAGCGTGCCCGCCGCGCCCTGGCTGAGCTGACCATTGAGGGTATGCCGACCGTCATCCCGTTCCACCGCGTCGTGCTGGATGATCCCGCCTTCGCACCGGCTGAGGGTGGCGATTTCAAGGTGCACACCCGCTGGATTGAGACCGAGTTCAACAACACTATCCCCATGTACTCCGGCGCACCCGGCAGCGTGGGCTCCGATGAGGATGAGCGCACCACCGTGGTCGTTGAGGTCAACGGCAAGCGCATGGAGGTGTCCCTGCCCGAGCTGGGCGGTGGCGCTAAGCCTGCCGCTAAGCCCGCGTCCAAGACCCGCAAGTCCCGTTCGGCACGTAGCGCGGCAAAGGGTGGCGGCGATGAGCTGACCAGCCCCATGCAGGGCACCATTGTGAAGGTTGCCGCATCTGACGGCGACACCGTCGCCGAGGGCGACCTGATTCTGGTGCTGGAGGCTATGAAGATGGAGCAGCCCATTACCGCACACAAGGCGGGTAAGGTTTCGGGTCTGTCGGCTAAGCCGGGCGATACCGTCACCTCCGGCGCGGTACTGGCAACCATCAAGTAACGCTCTATCTCGCTACTGCGGTCTCGATACCGCGAGCGCCATAGGCTATACGAATCCCCCGGAAGGGCATGAGGTAACGTCTCGTATCTTTCCGGGGGATTTTCTATGTCCGCTCTTGCCTGTTTAAGTGGGATTTACGCCGCTAACCCTTGTGTTCGCGTCCAGATAGTGGCTGTATTTGTTTGGGTTTTTCTGAACAGAGTTATAATGTTGCACTTTAGAGGAGCCTTTCAGAATCCGACACCTGCCGCACCCCACCCGGTGCGGTCACGGCACCCAGTACGCGCCTACGGCACACCCCCCTCCCGCGCTGACCGGCAACGGAACACCTACCTCAGGCTCCATGTGTACACACAAATTCACCATCTCGGGAGTTTTCCTCATGAGCGCTTCTGCATCCGACACGAAAGCGTCTGCTGCACCGGTGAAGAATACGACTCCTCGCAGTCGAGTTATTCTCGCCTCGCTCGTTGGTACCACCATCGAGTTCTACGATTTCTACATTTACGCCACTGCAGCAGTGGCTGTGTTCCCCGTACTGTTCTTCCCCTCGAAGGACGCAACCACCGAGCTTCTGGCTTCCTTCGCTACCTTCGGCGTCGCATTCATCGCGCGCCCCCTCGGTTCCGTGATCTTCGGCCACTTCGGCGACAAGATCGGTCGTAAGGCTACCCTCGTCGGTGCACTGCTCACCATGGGTCTGGCAACCTTCATCATCGGTCTGCTGCCCACCTATCACCAGATTGGTCTGTGGGCACCGACCATGCTGACCATTATGCGTTTCTGCCAGGGCTTGGGCCTGGGCGGCGAATGGTCCGGTGCGGCGCTGCTCGCGAGCGAATACGCTGAGGATGGCAAGCGCGCCCGCGCCGCGATGTGGCCTCAGCTGGGTGCACCCATCGGCTTCGTGCTTGCGAACGGCTTCATGCTGTTGCTGACCAGCTGGATTACCTTCAACTCCGCAACCGACGCGAAGAACCTCGAGCACCCCTTCCTCATTTGGGGTTGGCGTATTCCGTTCCTGCTGTCCATCGTGATGGTCGCCGTTGGTCTGTACGTGCGTTTCAAGCTGGAGGAGACCCCCGTCTTCGCCAAGGCTGCCGCTAACAACGAGAAGGTGAAGACCCCGCTCGTTGAGGCGTTCAAGGTCGCTTGGTGGCCCATGATTCAGGGCACCTTCATCATGGTTGCCTGCTATGTGCTGTTCTACCTGATGACCGCTTGGGTCCTCTCCTACGGTATCGGCAAGGCGGATAAGGGCGGCCTGGCTATCCCCTACCGCGAGTTCCTGATCATTCAGCTGATCTCCATTATTGGCTTCGCGATCTTCATTCCAATCTCGGGTTGGCTGGCTGACAAGTACGGCCGCCGCACTCAGCAGCTGTGGACCACCATCGCGATGGCTGTCTTCGGTCTGTCCTTCGGTCTGTTCATCTCCCCCTCCGTTGTTGGTACCGGCGCGAACGCAAACGCGGCAGTGGTTACCCTCTTCATCTTTATCGGTATGTGCCTGATGGGTCTGTCCTTCGGTTCCATGTCCGCATACCTGCCGGAGCTGTACCCCACCAACGTGCGTTACACCGCCAGCGGTATCGCCTACAACGTGGCGTCCATCCTCGGTGCGGCACTGACCCCGTTCGTGGCTGTGTGGCTGAACACCTCCTACGGTGTGGCTGCAGTGGGCGGCTACCTGGCATTCGCCTCGATCCTGAGCGTTATCTTCATCCTGCTCACTCACGAAACCCGTGACGTGGACATGAACGCTGTCAGCACCACGAAGTAAAGCTTCACGGAGCTAACGCGTCTCTACAGCAAAGCGGTGGGGGTCGCCTCCTGAATTCCTTAGAATCAGGAGGCGACCCCCACCGCTTTTGTGCGCTTCAGAGATACCGGCTCTCTACAAGCCCAGGGTATCTATGTGCGGGCTACAAGCCGCGAGTGTGCAGCTTACGTGCAGCCTCAGCGATAGAGCCCGAGAGCGAGGGATAGACCGTGAAGGTATCCGCCAGGTCATCCACCGCGAGCTTCTTCTCCACCGCCAGGGCAATGGGGTAAATCAGCTCGGAAGCACGCTGACCAACCACCACGCCACCAATGACGGTGCCGGAGTGGCGGCGAGCAAAAATCTTCACAAAGCCGTCGCGCATCGCCATCATCTTCGCGCGCGGGTTCGTGCCCAGCTGCAGGGTCACCGCGTCGCCGCGGTAGGCGCCCTCGGCGAGGTCCTTCTCACTCACGCCTACGGTCGCAATCTCCGGGGAGGTGAAGATGTTCGCGGCAACCTTATCGGTGCGCAGCGGGCGCACCGCATCACCGAGGATATGTGCCATAGCGATACGGCCCTGCATCGCAGCCACGGAAGCCAGCGGGTACACGCCCGTGCAGTCGCCGGCAGCGTAAATGCTGTTCACGCTCGTACGGGACACACCATCCACCTTAATATGACCGCTCGGGGTCTGCTCAACACCGACGTCTTCCAGGCCCAAATCTTCAGTGTTCGGAATCGAACCAATAGCAACCAGGCAGTGAGTGCCAGAAACCTTACGACCATCCGACAGAGTCACAATAACGCCGGAGCCGTCCTCAGTACGCTCAACAGCAGCCGCACGGGAACGCGGCATCACTCGCACGCCGCGACGTTCAAAGACGTCCTCCAGCACGCGAGCTGCGTCCTCGTCCTCACCGGGAAGCACACGGTCACGCGAAGACACCAGGGTCACCTTCGAGCCCAGACCGTTATACGCCGACGCGAACTCGGCACCGGTCACACCCGAACCAATCACAATCAGCTCCTCGGGAACCTCGGAGAGGTTGTACAGCTGAGTCCAGGTCAGAATGCGCTCGCCATCGGGCATACCGGTCGCCATTTCACGCGGATGCGTACCCACCGACAACAGCACAAAGTCCGCGTGCAGGGGGTAGACCAGACCCGCCTCATCGGTCACCTGCACGGTGTGGCGGTCCAGGAGCTTACCGGTACCGTGAATAATCTTCACTCCTGCAGAGGCCAGGGCACGCTTAATGTCGGCAGACTGTTGCTGGGCCAGGTCGCGGACTCGGCGGTTCACGCGGTCCATATCAACTCGAAGCTGCGGCGCCTTACCCTTCGTGTTCTCGATGCCCAGGCTACCCGCCTCGGAGAAGCGGGTCATCATATCCGCCGTAGCAATCAGGGTCTTAGAGGGCACAACGTCAGTCAGAACGGCGGAGCCACCAATGGCATTGCGTTCGATCAGAGTCACGTCCGCGTTGGATGCGGCAGCCACCATCGCTGCCTCGTAGCCGCCGGGGCCACCACCAATAATTACAATTCGCTGAGATGCATAGTTCACCGTTGAAGTCATGCCTTAATTGTGAGCTATGCCGCCCCTACGGGGCAAACGCACTCGCCGTGCAGATGTGCCATATTGTGGCAATCTGCACGGCGAGCATCTTCATGGTTCGGCATCATGGTTCGGCAGCCCGATATGACTGGGCGGCGCCTACCCCTGTATGTCTCTACTCCTCGAGAGCCTGCGGCTTCTCCGAGTAAATCGAGTTAATGAACTTCTCAGCCCACTGCAGCATCGCGCCATCCACCAGGTCCTTACCGCCCACCGGCATGGTCTTCGGGCGCGGAACCAGCGTCAGCCAGGTGTCCATACCCTTCGGCTGGGCGTGTGTGGAGCCAGGGTACACGCGCTTCAGACGCATCTGGCGGGACTCCGGCAGCGGCGTAGCGGTTACCACGCGAACCTTCGGTCCCAACACCACCAGCTCATGAATACCGGCGGCACGGGCGTGCATGCGCACCGTCGCCACGGCAAGCAGGTTCTCGACCGCCTCCGGCAACTCGCCGTAACGGTCGACCAGCTCCTCGCGAGCCTCCGCGATCTTCTCTTCGGTATCGGCGGCGGCAATCTGGCGGTATGCCTGCAGGCGCAGACGCTCCGAGTCAATGTAGGTGTGCGGAATATGCGCATTGACGGGCAGGTCAATCTTCGTCTCGACCTCGCGCTCTTCCTTCTCGCCGCGGTAGTTCGCCACCGCCTCGCCGACCAGGCGCAGGTACAGGTCAAAACCGACACCGGCAATATGGCCGGACTGTTCGCCGCCGAGCAGGTTGCCGGCACCGCGGATCTCCAGGTCCTTCATCGCAAGCTGTAGGCCAGCGCCCAGCTCATTGTGGGTCGCTACAGCCTTCAGACGCTCGTGTGCAATCTCGCCGAGGGTCTTATCCACTGGGTACAGGAAGTACGCGTAGGCGCGCTCACGGCCACGGCCCACACGTCCACGCAGCTGATGCAACTGGCTCAGACCGTAGTTCTGGGCGTGGTCGACAATGAGGGTGTTCGCGTTCGAAATATCCAGGCCGGTCTCCACGATGGTGGTGCACACCAGCACGTCAAAGCGGCGCTCCCAGAAGTCCACAATAATCTGCTCCAGGCGCGATTCACTCATGCGGCCGTGGGCGGTGGCGATGCGCGCCTCCGGCACGAGCTTGCCGATTTCCGCAGCAACATCGTCGATGTCAGCCACGCGGTTGTGCACGAAAAACACCTGCCCTTCACGCATGAGCTCGCGGCGGATTGCGGCGGTAATCTGGCTGTCGGTTCGCGGACCCACGAAGGTCAGCACAGGGTGGCGTTCCTCCGGCGCGGTGGCAAGGGTGGAGGTCTCGCGAATACCGGTTAGCGACATTTCGAGGGTGCGTGGAATGGGGGTTGCACTCATGGCGAGCACGTCCACGTTGGTGCGCATCTGCTTGAGCTTTTCCTTGTGCTCCACGCCAAAGCGCTGCTCCTCGTCAATGATGACCAGGCCCAGGTCCTTGAACACCACGCTGTCTGAGAGGATGCGGTGGGTACCGATCACCACGTCCACCGCGCCGGATGCGATTTCTTCGGTAATCTGGCGGGTTTCCTTCGCCTTCTGGAAGCGGGATAGCACGCGAATCTTCACGGGGAATCCCGAGAAGCGCTCGCTAAACGTCTCGTAGTGCTGTTGCGCGAGCAGGGTCGTGGGTACGAGCACGGCAACCTGTTTGCCGTCCTGTACCGCCTTGAATGCGGCACGTACAGCGACCTCGGTTTTGCCGAAGCCCACATCGCCGGAGATGAGGCGGTCCATGGGGATTTCTTTCTCCATGTCTTCCTTCACCTCGTGGATGGCGGTGAGCTGGTCGGGAGTCTCGTTGTAGGGGAAGGACTCTTCCAGCTCTCGCTGCCAGGGGGTATCTGCGGCGAAGGCGTGACCGCGCGATGCCTGGCGTGCCGAATAGAGTTTCACCAGGTCGGCGGCGATTTCCTTGACTGCCTTGCGGGCGCGGGACTTGGTCTTAGCCCAGTCGCTGCCGCCCATCTTGGACAGGCTCGGGTTCTCGCCACCCACGTAGTTGGAGATCAGGTCCAGCTGGTCGGAGGGCACGAAGAGGCGGTCGGGTGCACCACCGCGCTTGGCGGGGGCGTACTCGATGACCAGGTATTCCTTCATGGGCTGCACACCGTTGACCGGGGAGGCGCCCGCCACCGGGCGGGAGGTCATCTCGACAAACCTGCCGATGCCGTGGCGTTCGTGCACCACGTAGTCGCCGGGGTTCAGTGCGAGCGGGTCAACCGCGTTGCGGCGGCGGCGCGTGGCGAATTTCTGTCCGGCGGCGCCTCGGGGTGCGTAGGTGCCGCGGCGTCCGAGCAGTTCGGCTTCGGTGAAGACGGCGAGCTTCGCCTCCTCGATGAGAAAGCCTGCGGAGGCGGGCGCCTCGCAGACCTCCACGATGCCGTGTTCGAGGTCCCCGGCGGGGTCGGCTTCGAGGCTGGTTCGGCGGGCTGCGGGTACGGCGGGTGCCCCTTCGCCGGAGTGGAAGAGGTCGATGAGGCGGTCGGTGGAGCCGCGGCCGTTGGTGAGGGCGAGGACGGTCCACTGTTGCTGGATGAGGTCGCCGACCTGGCTGAGCATGCGTTCGACGGAACCGTTGAATGCGGTTGCGGGGGTGGCGTTGACGGTGTAGGTGTCGATTCCGTCTTCGATGGCGTCGGCAATGTTCTGGTTCTGGAGCGCCCCGGCGGCGTCTTCGAGTAGGTCTGCGTCGGTGACGAGTTCGGTGATTTCCCACCAGCTGAGCTTGGCTTCGAGTGCCTGTGCGGTGGTTTGGTCGATGGTGCGGAATCCACTGTCGCTCATGCGGAGCTGGCCGAGGTCGATGGGTGCTACTGCGTCGGCTTCTGCAGAGGTGTCCCATGCTGCGGCGAGGAATTCTTCGTTGGTGGCGACGAGGTCTTCGGCGCGGGCGCGCACGCGCTCGGGTTCGACGTTAATGATCATGGACCCTGCCGGCAGCAGCTCGGTGAGGGTGTTCATGGATTCGATGAGCAGCGGGGTGAGCGATTCCATGCCTTCGACGTAGATTCCGCCGGCAATCTTCTCAAGCATGGCTGCGGCTGCCGGGTAGTCGGCTTTCAGTCGTGCGGCGCGGCTCATGACCTCGGGGGTGATGAGCAGTTCGCGGCAGGGCAACAGGGTGAGTTCGGTAAGCTCTTCTCCCCCACTGAGGGTGCGCTGGTCGGCGACGGAGAAGTGGCGCATTTCGTCGAGTTCGTCGCCGAAGAATTCGAGGCGGACGGGGGTAGTTGCGGTGGGCGGGAAGACGTCGATAATGCCGCCTCGTACGGCGTATTCGCCGCGCTTGGCAACCAGGTCTACGCGGGAGTATGCGGCATCGTTGAGGCCTCGTACTACGTCTTTGAAGGGGTATTCTTCGCCGCGAACCAGGTGTACGGGTTCAAGTTTTTCGATGCCGGTGACGATGGGCTGGATGACGGCGCGTACGGGTGCGATAACGACTTGGGGGCGTTTATCTGCGTCCCCGGTCATGGCGCGCAGTACCTGCAGGCGGCGGCCTACGGTGTCGGAGCGCGGTGAGAGGCGTTCGTGGGGCAGGGTTTCCCAGGCGGGGAAGAGCGCGATGTCTGCGGCGGGCAGGTAGGAGCGCAGGGCTGCGGCGAGGTCTTCTGCTTGACGGTCGGTGGGGGCGATGATGAGGCTGAGCGCTTCGGCGGTGGTATCGCGTACTGCGGTGGAGATGTCTGCAATGAGCGCGGCGTGGGTTCCGGCGACGGCGCCGATGAGGGTGCGTGCGCTACGTTCGGTGGGCTGTGCGGAGGCAGCGGTGCGGATTGCGGCCCAGTTGCTGAGTTGGTTGAGGGTTTTCAGGAGGGGGTGCAGGGGTGCTTCGAGGGGCTGTGCGGTAGCTTTTCGGGTGGTGCTCACGGGTTCTCCTGAGTCTGGGGTCTTCGCTTGCGGCGGTTGAGCTGGTGGAGGGCTGCTATGGATGGTCGGTATAGGGCGGTACCGGTTTGGGGCGTCCGAGTGAATTTGCCTTTATTTCATGGTGCTTTTTGTGCGTTTTGGGGTGTTTTTTTTGCGGCTTTTCCATTGTAGGACTTGTCCGCTTTTTCTGGCATTTTTCTCTTGTATTCTCTGTGATGGAATATATTCCTTTTTGCACTCGGTTGTCGCTTTCGTGGGTGATATTTGAGTATGGTTTTCTTCCGTGTCTGTTCCTGTGCCACAACGTTCATCACATGGGGCGCAAATCACACATCCACAGACATCTTTGCACTTTGTGCACCATTATTTTCACAGCTTAATCCTGTACCCTAATCATTAACGCTTACAGAAAAACCAGACAGTATATCCCCTTCCGGATTCTGTTTACCTCTTCCAACCAACCTCAGGTTTTCAGTATTTACTGCGGTTTTTCTAGTGCGCTAAATTCACCGTATCTTTCGATGTTTCTTCCGGAACGTCGCATCAGAAAGACGCATATGACAACCACATACACGAACAAACCCACTGAAAAGCCCCATGTCCGTTCATGGTCTGCTAAAAAGTGGGCCGCTTTCGCACTCGCTTTTGGTACCGCTTTCACTGCGGCACCTCTTACTCCTACTACTCCCGCCTCGGCTGCGACCGGAACCCATGATGGTTCCAGTAGCGATAAGGCGGCTGCCTCTTGCTACGAGGTCAAGCAGGTTAATCCTTCTGCCTCCTCTGGCACTTACTGGCTGTACACCCCGCAGATGAGCGGCCCGGCGCAGTTCTACTGCGATCAGGAAACTGATGGCGGCGGCTGGGTCATGATTGGTCGCGGTCGTGAGGGTTGGACCGAGTCTTACAACGGCACCGGCGACCCGAATCAGCTGCACCAGAACCCCACCGGCCCTTCCGCTTTTACTCCGGTCCAGCTTCCCGCAAACACTGTCGATGCGCTGCTGAACGGCATTAAGCCTCAGGACCTTCCCGATGGCATGCGCCTGCACCGTGCCCACAACGCAAGGGGCACCCAGTGGCAGAACGTTTATGTTCAGCGTCCTCAGACTGAGCAGTGGACCTGGGCGATGAGCTACGGTCAGCGTTGGGGCACCGTGAAGTTCACCGGTGCCGGCATTAACCGCACCGCTCATATGGGCGGTTCCCCCTCGGAAATGGCTCCGGGCATTACCACCAGCTCGGTTCGTTTCTTCGCGAACCCGAACCAGGGCTACCAGATTGGTTTTGCGTACGGTGCACTGGTGAACTTCGGTAATGAGAATTCTGATTCGTATATTTACCACAAGCGCGGTTCCTTCGGTTACTCTATCCCCTTCACTCAGGTGTTCCTGCGCCCGAAGCTGACTCAGCGTGACTTGAACTTCTCGCAGATTGGTTCTGGCTCTGCCGCCAGCAACCGTCGTGCTCTGCCCAATAGCTACACGATGCCCGTTCGTTGGCGCACCAGTGAACAGACTGGCACCGGCAAGAAGAACGAGATGAACACTTACGTTCAGGCTATTACTCAGGTAGGCGACACCGTCTTCACCGGTGGCGACTTCAAGTATGTGGAGTCGGCTGGCGGCGAGCGCGTTGATCAGTCGTACCTGGCTGGTTACAACGTGGATTCGGGTGAGCTGGTTCGTTCCTTCCGCCCGACTTTCAACGGCCAGATTAAGGCTCTGGAGGCTCTGCCGAATAACCGCCTGGCAGTTGGCGGCGAATTTACCGAGGTGAATGGCGAGAAGGTTAACCACTTCGTCATTCTGGACGCGACCACCGGTCAGATTGACCGCACCTGGGACCTTCAGATTCAGCGTCGCAATGGCGATGCCGCACAGGTGAAGACTCTGCTGGTTCAGGACGGTTACCTGTATATTGGCGGTAACTTCACCCATGTAAAGGGCAATACGTCTAAGGCGTACGCTTACTCGCGTGGTGCCGCTCGTTTTAAGCTCTCGAACGGTGCGGTGGATTGGAACTGGCGCCCGAACTTTAACGGTACGGTCAACGGTATTACCGCTGCGTCCGATAACTCGACTGTTCACGCTGCGGGTTACTTCACTGAGCTGAATAACCAGCGTGCTTTCCGCCTGGCTGCTCTGAACGGCTCGGATGCTTCGAACATTAGGTGGGAGTGGGAGCCTTCGCTGAAGCTGAACATTACTGACCGTATTGTGTACGCGTTCCAGTTCGATGTTCAGGATGCTGGCTCGACCGTGTGGACTGGCGGCGCTGACCACCTGATTGCGAACTACTCGAAGAACGGTTACGGCCGTATTTCTTCGTCTATCTCTAAGTACGGTGGCGACTGGCAGGATCTGCATCTGAGCGGTAACACCATTTACGGTGCGTGCCACTGCGGTGATGTCCTCTTCGAGGGTTCGACCGGCTACCACACGTATTGGAAGGAATCGAAGGCGGTTCACCGTATGCGCCTGGTCGCAGCGTTCGATAAGGATAGCGGCGAAGTCATCGGCGAGTTCAGCCCGGTTCTGAAGGGCGCTAGCGGCTACGGTGTTTGGGAGTCCTTCGTGGATTCTCGCGGCAACCTGTGGGTTGGTGGCGACATTAACCGTTCGCTGGGTGCTAATGGTGAGCAGCGCACTGTCGGTTTTGCTCGTTTTGCTCCTCGCGATGTGACCGCCCCGTCGACTCCGTCGAATCTGTCGGTTCAGCGTGATGGCTCGACCGATAAGCTGTCTTGGTCTGGTGTTCGTGAGAGCGGTGCTCGCTACCAGGTGCTGCGTGATGACCGTGTGATTGCTACGGTCTCGGGCACCAGCTACGAGGTTGAGCATACTGATGGCGCTCGCTACTATGTGCGTTCCATCGATGCGTCTGAGAACTTCTCGGCTTCCACGGGAGCTGCTCAGGCTTAGGTCAGATTGTTGATCTAGTTTCTTTGAGCCGCCGCCTGGTTCGGGCTCTGCAGGGTTTGCGGGGTCCGGGTCAGGCGGCGGTGCACCCGGGGTGTATGCCCTCTATAGTTTTGGTTCGGTCCGGTTTTCCCAGTTTGCTATCTCTTCGCCTCTGCGGCGGCTATGATGGGTTGGGATTCATTGCGTCGGATGGGTTGCTTCCGTCCTTTCCGATGATGGGCTGAATCTTGGTCTGTGGTGTTTCTTCGCTGTTGGTACGACAGAGGAAACTTCACAGATTTTTAGCGTTCCGCTTCGTACGGGTACGGTGCCATTGTTGGCTTCGTGCGTGAGGGGTGGGGCGTATTCATTCAATTTCCGATAACTACACTCACTGATTCCGGCTACAGACTCGCTGTTAGCGCAGTTCATAACGCTTCCCCCTTACCCCGATGCCTGGTCACTATGCTGTGCCTTGTGTGGGGTGGGTGTTGCTGTGTGAATTGCAGTTTTCTGCTGTGTGCCGGTTGAGGTCTCTAGGAGAGACAAATGAATTTTCTTCCGTTCACGCGTGGAGGGCGCGCGCAGGGTGCTGCTTCCTCCGCTTCTGAGGGCTCTCGCGTAGCTTCTCGCTCCGGGTCCCGTGCTTTGGGTGCGGCGGCTGCTTCTTTTGCGATGGTTGCGGCTTCTTTGGGTCCGATTGCTTCGGGCGCGCAGGCTGCTGATGCACGCTACTATGACGGTTCGTCGAGTGAGCGCGCGGCTGCGAGCTGCTGGGAGGTTAAGCAGAATAATCCGCGTGGCAAGAGCGGCGCGTACTGGCTGTACACCCCTGCGATGAGTGCTCCTGAGCAGTTCTATTGCGATCAGGAAACTGATGGCGGCGGCTGGGTTATGATTGGCCGCGGTCGTGAGAGCTGGACTGAGAACTACTACGGTCGCGGTAATGCCGATCAGCTGTATAAGAACCCGACCGGCTTTGATGCGGTGCAGCTCTCCGGCGTGACCGTGAACGCGCTACTGAACGGTACCCGTCCGCAGGATTTGCCCGATGGCGTGCGTTTCCATCGCGCGATGAACGTTGAGGGCACTACCTGGCAGGATTTTAAGGCTCACCGTGATTCCAGTACCGAATGGACTTGGACTTTGCGTTCGAAGATGTTCTGGTCAAATATTTCGGTCAAAAACACCTGGCAGTACAGTAACCGTTATGACTACGCCAACCGTGGTCAGGTGGCTGGTAACATCTTCACCCATGATTCTGATGACTTCCGTTCCCTGAACTTCGAAGAGAAGGCATCGCAGGGCTACAAGTTGGGCTTCACCTACGGTCGCAACGCCAAGATTACATGGTGGACCGAGACCTACCTGATGAACCGTCCTTCGGCGTATATTTACCGCCCGGCGGATGATTCGACCACTCCCCTGGTATTTACTCAGATGTTCTTGCGCCCGAAGGTGACTCAGAACGATTTGGTGGCTAAGGGTCTGCATGATTATGGCCAGCAGGGCGCTGCGGCAAGTAACCGCCGCGCGCTACCCAATAGCTACTCCGAGAAGTGGAAGTGGCGTACCAGCGCTGATACCGGAACCGGTAAGAACGGCGAGATGAACACCCAGGTTGAGGCTATCACCGAGGTCGGTGGCGCTGTCTTTACCGGTGGCGATTTCGCGTACGTTGAGTCGGCAAGCGGTGAGAAGGTTGAGCAGGCTTTCTTGGCTGGTTACGAGGTGGGTACCGGCGAGCTGCGCCGTTCCTTCCGCCCGAAGATTAACGGTCAGGTGAAGTCGGTTGAGGCTCTGCCGAACGGCCTGCTTGCTGTGGGTGGTTCTTTCGACCAGGTGAACGGCGAGTACTACAACGGTTTTGTAATTCTGGATCCGCAGACCGGTCAGGTTGCTAAGGACTGGGATATCCGCGTGGTTAGCCGCATTGCTTCCGTACCGGTACAGATTAAGACCCTGCACGTGCGTGATGGCTACCTGTACATTGGTGGTTCCTTCACTCACTTGAAGGGCCAGACCTCCCCCACCTACGCGTATGCGAGGAACCTGGCTCGCATTAAGTTGAGCAACGGTGAGGTGGACTGGAACTGGCGTCCGGTCTTTAATGGCACAGTTAACGGCGTGAGCGCTTCTGAGGGCAATGCCGATGTGTACGTCGCTGGTTACTTCACCCAGCTGAATAACCAGGAGGCGTTCCGTCTCGCTCATATGCAAGGCAGTAGCACGAACCCGGTGGCTTGGCACCACCGTCCTTCGTACACCCCCAAGAATGCCCAAACCTGGGATTTGAAAAACGAGCGCAGGATGTGGGGCTTCCAGTTCGATGTTCAGGATGCTGGTTCCTCCGTCTGGGTGGGTGGCACCGAGCATATGATTACCCGTTACGAGAAGTCGAGCATGCGTCGCACAGACAGTGCGATTACTCGTGAGGGTGGCGACTTCCAGGATCTGCACCTGAGCGGTAACACCATTTACGGTGCGTGCCACTGCGGCGATTTCCTCTTCCAGGGCGCAGACACTGTCTATTCGGAGTGGGAGAACGCGACTAATGCTCAGACCATTCGCCTGGTAGCTGCGTTCGATAAGGACAGCGGCAAGATGCTGCCGGAGTTCGCCCCGATTATGAACGGCGCGTATGGCTACGGTGTGTGGGAGTCCTTCGTGGATTCCACCGGCACTCTGTGGGTTGGTGGCGATATCCGTAAGTCGCTGGGTGCTAACGGCGTGCAGCAGACCGTTGGTTTCGCACGTTATGCACCTCGCGATGTAACGCCTCCGGCTCCCCCGAGCAACCTGAAGGTTACGACGAACGGCTCCAAGGATCAGCTGACCTGGTCGGGTATTTCCGAGCATAGGGTGAAGTATCAGGTTCTGCGCGATGATCGTCCTATTGCGACGGTTACGGGCACGAGCTATTCGGTGGATCACCGCGACGGCGCCCGCTACTATGTGCGTGCGGTAGATACTGCGGATAACTATTCGGCAAGTACCGAGGCTGCTCAGGCGGCATAACCCCTCATCAGGGCGATATTCACTTTTATGACAAATAATTTTAGTGATGTTCGCCCTATTCTCCCGGGCTGGTTTTAAACCAGCCCGGGATTTTTTTGCACATAGTGAATCTATTTCATTCATTTACATGAAGGTTTTTTCATGCAGAGATATATACTTACCTTCTAATCGAGTCAAAATAGAGCATTAGTTAGGGCTTATTCTCATCATTTATAAAAACGTTATTTTTGCGGGTCTAAGTATTTTCCCAGCTTTGCGTGTTAGCCTTTAGGTGCCTTACCTTCGTGCGAGGTATTATCTTCCGGAATATAGTCATTCTCACTCCAACCACTAAAGAGGCTTCCATGTCAGTGTTCTTCAAGTACCCCTCCCGGTCCCGCCTTCTGGGCACCTTGGGTACCGTTGCGGTATCCACCCTGGTCCTGAGCGCTTGCGCTACTGAAAACCCGAGCTCCGATAGCTCTTCGCCTGCTTCTGCGTCCGCGAGCGTTTCCGCGTCGGCGCATGCTTCCTCAAACAAGTCTTCGAGCGCTTCCCCCCAGGTTTCTGAGCAGGGCACCGCAGAAGCATCCGCCAATGCTTCCTCTGGGGCTTCGGCTGAGGCAAAGGATGGGGCAAAGAGTGAGGCGACCTCTTCTGACGGCCAGAAGCTTGAAGAGATTTACACTGGCGCTGAAGAGATGAGGAACGCTTCTTCCGTACCTGTTGACGCTGAAGAAGTTAAGAAGACTACCGAACTGGTTAACTCTTTTGAGACCATTCTGACCAAGGTGAAGGCAGCCCCCTCTGCTGAGGCTTCGCCTGAGCGTGCCGCTGATCCGACCAGCGACGAAGAGGCTGAGCAACAGAACGTTGAGCGGGCCCGCGCTGTTCTCGATGATGAGACGATTCGCTCCATCGAGGCCGTGGCTGTTGATTCCGCTGCCGCTGAGTTTGCCGTGCAGGCTTCCGAGTACGCACTGGCTGGCTGGCACTATGAAGGTTCTTCCACTGTCGTGGGCACTCCCCGTATGACTGAAACCCAGTACAAGGGTCAGCCCGCGCGCATGCTGGAAGTATGCATGGATTCTTCCTCTGTGAAGATCTATGACGAGAATAATCAGCCCGTTAAGGATGACAATTCTCCGAAGCGTTCACTCAATATTTACACCCTCGTTCAGGTCGATGGTCAGTGGAAGATTGCGACCCATGATTTCCCGAACAATCCTGATTGTTAGGGTCTAATTAAAGATGCCGGTTTCCAGCTATGATTCGCTGGAACCCGCGCATTATCATCCATAGCGCATTAATGTTGATGCGCACTCGATAACATTTCTTGGCATTCATTTGGAGATATTATGAAAGCCCACCTTGGCATGACGGGCTCTGGCTTTTCACGTTCTGCTATAACTCGCTCAACTCTTTGCTTGAGCATTGCTACGGCGTTGGCTTTGCCCGTAGCTATCCCCGCTATTACGCCGAGTACCGCTGTCGAACAGACTGCGGAAAAAAGGGACTCTGCTTTCTACAATGGCACGACCTCCGAGCGTGCTGCCGCTAGCTGTTGGGAAGCCAAGCAGGCTAACCCCGAGGCAAAGAGCGGCGCCTATTGGCTGTACACTCCTTCGATGAGTCAGCCGACTCAGTTCTACTGCGATCAGGAAACTGATGGTGGCGGCTGGGTCAAGATTGGTGAGGGCCGCGACGGCTGGACTGAAAACTATGAAGGTCAGGGTGACACTTCGCAGCTCTACAGCGATGCCGCACCCGCATCTTCCGGTATGACTCTTGAACAGGGCAAAGCTCTGAGCTCCCTGCCCGCCGCGAAGACCCCGATTCAGCTTTCGGGTACCACCATTTCGCAGTTGCTCAACGGCACCCGCCCCGATCAGTTGCCCGATGGTTACCGTTTCCGTCGCGCGCTGAACACCTCGGGCACCAAGTGGCAGGAGGCGACGGTTGACCGCCGTCAGACCTCCGAGTGGACCTGGGCTCTGCGTTCGAACGCTGTCTGGTCTAATGCGATCGTCACGAACCCTGACGAGTTCTCTTCCTACAATGAAAATGGCCGCAGGGACTGGCCTGATGGCACGTGGGAAGACCACATTCTGCGTGGACAGAACAACGGCTTCAAGACTTTGATGTTTGATGAGTTGGCGTCCCAGGATTACCGTATGGGTTTCCGTTACGGTGCAAACTCTCCCATTTCGCAGGATGGCTCTGAGCCGGCAATCACCGATGCGCGGAACTCCTACATCTACGGTAAGGAAAGCAACGGTGAGGCCTCTTTCGGTTACACCCAGATGTTCCTGCGCCCGAAGCTGACCCAGAATGATTTGAACCTGGGCGCTATCCCGGATTCCGGTACCCCGGCGAGCGCTCGTCGTGCCCTGCCCAATAGCCGTTCGGCGGATTGGCGCTGGCGAACCAGCGCCAGGACCGCCTCCGGTAAAACCGGCGAAATGAACACCTACGTTGAGGCCATTACCGAGGTCGATCACGGTAACGGCACCTCCAGCGTGTTTATTGGTGGCGACTTCGAGTACCTTGAGTCCTCTACCGGTGAGCGTGTTGCGCAATCTAATATTGCTGCTTTTGACCCGGTGACCGGCGAGTTGCGCCGCGATTTTAAGCTGACTGTTGACGGTCAAGTGAAGGCTGTTGAGGCTCTGCCGAATAACCGTTTGGCTGTTGGCGGTAACTTCAAGCTTGTTAACGGTGAGAAGCATGAGAGCTTCGTCGTTGTTGACGCCACAACCGGTGAAGTTGCCCCTGAATGGGCCCAGGTTAAAGTCGAAGATCGCATTCGTACCGAGGTCATGACAGTGAAGACCATTCACCGTCAGGGTGACTACGTGTATATTGGCGGCACCTTTACCCACATTTATGAAAGTGAAAAGGCGGGTGAGGCGTATTCGCGCAATATTGCCCGTTTTAAGTTGGGCGAGCCTTCTAACGGTGTGCCCGGTATTGTGAGTATAGACCGTAACTGGCGCCAGGTGTTCAACGGTACTGTCAACGGTATTAGCGCCTCCGCTGATAACTCTCATGTTTACGTAGCCGGTTACTTCACCTGGCTCAACGGTGGCCTTGCCTACCGCGTGGCTGATATTACTCAGCATATGCAGAAGGGCAGCCCGTGGGCGTACCAGCAGTCTGAGATTCCTGCTGGCGCTAATGTCTCTGACCTGCGTAATGAAACCAAAATTTGGGGTTTCCAGTTCGACGTCCAGGATGCCGGTACCGGCGTCTGGGTGGGCGGTACTGAGCACCTCATCTCTCGTTACGATAAGGCGTCTCTGACCCCCACCTACACCGCGATTACCCGCGATGGTGGAGACTTCCAGGATCTGCACCTGCACGGTAACACCATCTACGGCGCCTGCCACTGCGGCGACTTCCTCTACCAGGATTCGCGTAACAAGCGGACCCCCGTGGGCGGTTCGAGCGTGATTCACTCGGTCAAGCTGGTTGCTGCTTTCGATAAGGACAGCGGTAAGATGCTGCCGGAGTTCTCCCCTGCTATTAAGGGTGACCACGGATTCGGTATCTGGGAGTCTTTCGTGGATTCGAAGGGCACCCTGTGGGTTGGCGGCGATATTCACCGTTCGCTGGGTGTTCACGGTACTCAGGATACCGTCGGTTTTGCGCGCTTTGAGGCTCGCGATGTGGCTCCTCCGCCTACCCCGCAGAACCTGAAGGTTGAGCTGAAGGACGATAAGGACGTTCTGACCTGGGATGCTGTACAGGATACCGGTAGTGTCCGCTACCAGATTCTGCGTGATGACCGCGTCATTGCTAGCACTTCGGGTACGAAGTTCGAGATTGACCACACCGATAACGCACGTTACTTTGTGCGCGCTGTGGATAGCTCGGATAACTACTCTGCGTCCACTCCGGTCCAGGTAGCTCCGGTGCGACCGACTCCTACCCCCACGGAGACCGCGACCGCAACGCCTACCGCTGACCCGACTGCTACTGCAGACCCCACGGCAAGTGCTGACCCGACCGCGAGCGCTGACCCCAGTGCTTCGGCAAGCGCTACCCCGAGTGCAGAAGCGACTACTGAGGTACCGAAGGTCCAGGATCCGGACCCGAAGGTTGAGGAGCCTAAGCCCGCCGATCCCAAGCCTGAGAATCCGAAGGAAGAAGCCGCTAAGGACCAGATTGTTCTGCCCTACGCCTCGGATTGGAAGTACATGGTCTCTACCCAGGCTCCCAACCGTAAGTACGGTTGGAAGTACAACTTCCACTTCAGCCTGGAAGATATTGCGCAGGAAGCATGGCAGACCGGCAAGACCCCGATTGGGGTCGGTACTGGTAACCTCAACACCTCCGTTAAGGTTCCGCTCGTGCGTTCCCGCCACAATATCTACGCCTACACCACCATCCAGCTCACTCGTGAGCAGGCCAGCCGTGATCTCGTGCTGACCACTTACGCGGATGACGCTATTGCGGTGGGTGTCAACGGTGAAGAGGTTGGTCGTTCCAACTTTGACACTCGTGGAAAGCTGTGGAATAGCGCGATTGCATCGAGCTCGATTGATACCGCTACGGCTCAGAAGACTCCGGTGACCTTCACCGTTCCTTCTTCCAAGCTGAAGGTTGGCGAGAACCTCATCGCAGTTGAGGTTCATCCGGGCATCAGTCGACGAAACGTTCGCCCGAATGTAAGCTTCGACATGCAGGCAATCGCTAAGGCACCGGTTGCTGAGCAGCCTGCCGAGAAGGAAGGCGACAAGGAGGCGGATGCTCCCGCCGCACACGAGGCTGAGCAGCCCGTGGTCGACAACGCGAACAACGCGGCAGCCGGCCAGGGCGAGCGACGCATCGTCAATAACGGAGTCGGAACCCGCGTTCCGATGCAGTCTCGAAGGAACTAATACCTTCTAGATAATCTCAGCTAAATGGGGTTTGATTTTCTGAATGATTCAGGAAATCAAACCCCATTTGCGTATATTCCCCACTTTTCCGTGTTTTTTGCATCATTTATTCCCATTATTTGTGCTTCTGTCATGTGCCTCTCTGCACAATGTTCAGAAATGTTTTCTAAATCCACAATTCACGAGAACAAAGCGCCGATAACCCCCTCTAACAGCACACCAAGCCTACCCGAAGGATCCCGCAAATCTGCACCAAAGCGCATTGTCAGAGGGTTTTTACGACACAATTGTTGACCCTGACCACACGCCCCCTGTTGCACTTCATCTCGTTGTAAAATATCTATATAGTGGTGTACGTGAAAAAAGGGACCAACCACCTCTTTTTTCGCGTGCGAGACTTCCGGACTTTCTCGCAACCACCCCGAAAGGGAGTAATTCACTCTCCTTCACTCCTCTCACCGATTAAAAAGGAATGTGCATGTCCACCTCTGAGGCACCTCACGCCCCGAACTCCGCGCCCGCATCGGGATTTTCTGCGAAGTTTTCTCACACCCTGCGCTCTCTTGAAGCAGCGCAGAAGCCCGGCATTGGCGTTCCCGCCTACACCCGCTGGGTCAACCGCCGAGTAGCACGCTACTTCGCTGCGGCAGCTGTTGCGCTGGGCATCACCCCCAACGGCGTCACCGCAATTTCCGCTGCATGTTCCGCGGCAGGCATCATCGTTCTGATTACCTGCCCGCCCAGCGTTGGTGTAGGTATCTGCGTTGCCCTGCTTTTCGCGCTCGGTTACGGTCTGGACTCCGCTGACGGCCAGGTTGCTCGCGTGACCGGCGCGTCCTCCCCCGCCGGTGAGTGGCTCGACCACGTGGTCGACTCCATCCGCGTGCCTTCCGTGCACATGGCAACCCTGCTCTCCTTCCTGCTGTACCCGGCGCACTACTCCTTTACCGGCTCCAGCGCATTCAACGGCTGGATCATTGCGATGCCGATGATTTTCACCGCGCTGACCGCAGGTCACTTCATGAGCCAGATTCTGGCTGAGCAGCTGCGCAACAACCGCAAGACCGCGGCACCGCCGACCGGTGGTCCCCTGCGCTCCTTCATCAACCTGCACATGGACGCTGGCACCCTCTGCTGGATTTACATTTTCGTTGGCTTCGGCCCCGTATTCGTCATCGTCTACGCACTGCTTCTGCTGGCTAATGCCGCAACCGTCCTGCTGTCCATGCGTCGCAAGTACGTTAGCCTCGCGACCCCCGCTGAGTAAGGAGAATCCCAATGATGCACTTCACCTCTCGCACCCCTGCTGTTTCCGCCGTTATCGCAACCAACGGCAAGCGCCCCGAACTGCTGCGCGTGGCTGTCCGCTCCATCCTTGAGCAGAGCTACCGCGGTTTCGTTGAAGTTGTTGTTGTCTTTGACCGTGTTGAGCCCGACCGCCTCGAGGACATTGAGGTCGGCGAAAACCGTGCCCTGAAGATTGTCTCCAACACCCGCTCCGGCGGTCTGGCTGGCGGCCGCAACAGCGGCATCATCGCCTCCAGCGGCGAGATGATTGGCTTCTGCGATGATGACGACTACTGGATGCCTTCCAAGCTCACCCAGCAGGTCGCTCTCTGGCGCGAAAACCCCGAAGCAACCGCTATCTCTTCGGGTATTACCGTCCGCTCCGGTGGTCAGGATATCGTGCGCCTGGCGCCCGAGCGCGCAACCTTCGCTGACTTCCTGCGTTCGCGCATTACCGAAATTCACCCCTCCGCCATGCTGTACTCCCGCGAGGATCTGCTCGGCGTTGACGGTAAGCCCGCCCGCATCGGCCTGGTCGATGAGGAACTGCCCGCCGCCTACGGTGAAGACTACGACCTGCTGCTGCGTGCAACCCGTCACGGCGATGTACTGAGCGTGCCCGAACCGCTGATTCTGGTGCTCTGGGACCGCCCTTCCTTCTTCTCCGGCAAGTGGCAGTCCATGGTTGACGGTCTGAGCTACATTCTGCGTAAGTTCCCTGAATTCGAGCAGGATCCCAAGGGTCTGGCACGTATCGCCGGTCAGATTGCGTACGCTCAGGCGTCGCTGGGCAACAACAAGGAGGCGCGCGCGTACGCTCGCGCGGCTCTGCGCCGCGACCCCATGCAGCTTCGTGCTTGGGCGGCGTATGTTGTGTCCACCGGTCTTATTAAGCCCGCCACTCTTCTTGATCTCGTCCAGAAGACCGGTCGAGGTCTCTAACCAGGTATCGCACAGACATGGTTTCCTCTTCCGTTCTTTCCTCTCCGGGCACTTCGCCTACGGGGCTGAAGGATTCCGCCGGATCGGATAGTACTCCGCCCAGCGGTATTCTGCGTGCCCGCGCACGCATCCGCCCGTTGTCTACGGCGCAGAAGAAGCTCCCGGCCTGGCCTCTGCTGGCATTGCTGTACGGCTTCCCGGCGCTGTGGGCTTTGGGTGTGCTTCAGATTGCACCGCTGGTACTGGCAGCGATCATGCTTTTTTACCTCATTATTCGAGGTAATGTGCGTGTGCCCGGTTCCCTGTGGGTGTGGGGCGCGTTCTGCGTGTGGGTTGTTGTTGCGGCGCTTGCGCTGACCCGTTCCACCGACATTATTGGTTGGGGTCTGCGCTTTGTGAATATTCTCAGTGCAGGTATTTACGCCCTGTACTACTACAACGCGCGATCCTCTATTAGCATCAATAGGCTGCTGGGCGGTCTGGCGACCCTGTGGGTGACCCTCATTGTCCTGGGTTACGGCGGCGTTCTCTTCCCTGAGTTCCGTCTGCGTACCCCGATGAGCTTCATCATGCCTTCTGGTTTTATGCAGAATCCGCTGGTGCGTGACTACATGCTTCCTCCCCTGGCTGAGGTTCAGCGCCCGTGGGGCGCTCCCGAGGCGTATATTCGCCCCTCCGCGCCGTTCCCCTACGCGAATAGTTGGGGTCTGGCGTACACTCTGCTCACCCCGGTGATGCTGGCGTGCTTGCTTCGCCTGCATTCCATCTGGCTGCGTATTGCGTTGCTGATTGGTATGGCGCTTTCTACTGTGCCTGCGATTGCGACCAGTAACCGCGGCATGTTCATTGGTCTAGGTATCAGCGCAGCGTACGTACTGCTGCGTCAGTTCCTTGCGGCTAATTGGCGTGCTGTGGGTACGGGTGTTGCGGCGATTACGGCTGTGGTTGTGGCGCTCTTTGCGTCGGGCACCGTGGATAACATTCTGGGTCGTCAGGACTACTCTGACTCCACCGGTGGCCGTGCGGCGCTCTACCGCGCCACCTGGAAGGCGACCTTGGAGTCCCCGATTATTGGTTACGGCACTCCGCGTATGGAACCGAGCATTGGCGTGTCAATGGGTACCCAGGGGTACCTGTGGACTCTGATGTTCTGCTTCGGCTTCGTGGGTCTGGCGCTGTTCGCGCTCTTCATGGTGTGCACTGTAGCAGGCGGCGCACGAGTGAAGACCACCTCCGGGTACTGGCTGCATAGCGTGCCGGTCGCGTGCTGCGTCGTCTTTATTTTCTACAGCTTCGATATTGCTCAGATGACCATTCTGATGCTCGCATCGATGGCGTGCATTCGTTCCATTCGGGATGGTGAGGGGCTATGACGAAGAATCAGTCCCCTCGTGGTTTAGATACTTCTGCGGTTTCATCTTTCGAGGATGCGTATTCGACGGGTGGTCATCCTAGCCGCCGTGCGCGTCTGCGTGAGAGCGGCGAGTACATCGAGCCGGTAGTGGAGCAGGGCGAATCGCTGGCTGAGTCTTCTGCCGATGAGTTTGCTCCGACGGTGGACGATATCCGTTCCGGTCGTTTTCCTGCGACCACGGCGCTGTCGATTGTGCCTCCGGCTCGAGGCTTTGCTTCCGAAGAGTTACTGCCCGATTCTTTGGAGGCGGGTTCTTCGGAGTCAGGTACTTCGACTGCTGGTTCCTCAGCGGCAAACGCTACCGCTGTAGTGGGTGCTCATCTGTCCGGTTCCCGGCGGGTTGCCTCGGCTACTGCTGAGTCTGTAGAAAAGGCGCAGGAAGAAAAGACTCCGAATGAGAAGGCTAAGCCTTCCGCGTCAGGTGCTCAGGCAGATAGCGCATCCGCGAAGAGCGTGCCGGTTAAGAAAGCTCCCGGAAAGGCTAAGCAGCCCAGCCTGGCAAAGAGCGGCTCTCTTGCTTCTCTGTGCGTGATGTACGGCGCGGGTATCGCGTTCGTGACCACGATGGTGGTGTCGAACGGTATTGGTGCTGAGGGTTCGGGCGAGTTTTTCCGTCTGATGGCGTTGTTCGCGATTGCGATTTCGCTGGTGACTTTCGGCGCGGATACGGGCTTGGTTCGTACGATGAGTGCTCAGCGTGCGCTGGGTCGTTACGGTGTGCTTCCGCAGCTGATCCGTTACGGTCTGATTCCTTCGCTGGTGACTTCGGTGCTTCTGGTGGCGGGTGTGTACATCTACACCGAGATTGTGCCGATGGCTCCCCAGTATCAGGCGGCGATGCGTGTCAGTTCGGCTTTCGTGCTGATAGCGGCGCTGATGACGGTGTTCTTCGGCGCTCTGCGTGGCCTGCATCGTGTGGTGACCTTTACGCTCCTGCAGAATGTTCTGCTTCCCACTCTGCGTTTTGCGGCGGTGGGTTTGGTTGTTCTGTTCTCGGGTCAGCTCATGGATTTGGTGTACGCCTGGACCATCCCGGTGGCGATTACTGCGGTGGTTGCCCTGTGGCTTTTGGAGCGGGCGTTCCCTTCCGAGGAGCATGTGGAGGTTCTTTCTTCTGAGGATTCTCCGCCTGAGACGTTCCGTTCGTTCTGGGGTTTCAGCTCTGCACGCGGTGTCGCTACCATTGTGGAAACCATCCTGGAGTGGATTGACGTGCTGGTGGTGACGGCGTTCTTGGGTGCCGCTGCCGGTGGTATCTATGGTGCTGTGAACCGTTGTGTTCGTGTGGGCACCATGATTGAGCACACCGGACGCGTGGTGACCGGACCGTCGATTAGTGCGGCGTTGGCTACCCGTCAGCTAGATCGTGCTCGAGAGATTTTCTTGTCGACCACTCGCGTGTTGACTGCTCTGTCGTGGCCGTTCTACCTCTCCCTGGCGTTCTTTGGTCCGGTGCTGTTGCATTTCTTCGGTAAGGGCTTTGAGGCTGGCGCCGGTATTCTCTGGGTGATTTGCCCGGCGGCGATGCTGTCGATGAGCGCCGGTGGCGTGCAGTCCGTTCTGCTGATGAGCGGTAAGAGCCGCTGGCAGCTGTTGAACAAACTCTCCTCGCTGGTGGTGGCTGTGACCTTGAACTTCACCTTGGTTCCGGTTTGGGGCTTGTACGGTGCGGTGACGGCGTGGGCGTCTGCTCTGCTGATTGACACCTTCCTGGCGAGCTACCAGGTATTCCGCCTCGTTGGTATTCGCGCTTCGGTTCGCGAGATGGCTCCGTCACTCTTCTTGGGTGCGGCTGTTCCGACGGTGTGCGCTCTGGCGTCTTTGGCTTTCTTGGGTCAGAGCGTGCTGGGCGTCATCGTGTACGTGGTGCTGCTCGTTCCGGTGTACGGTGCGGTACTGTACCGCTTCCGTAAGGCTCTCGGTATTGAGCGTTTCCTTTCCGCCCGCCGCGCGAAGTCTTAGCCTTCCGCTTCTTCTACGTTTTTCTCCGATATTTAGTGTCCGTTTCTCTTCCTCTAGGATGTCCTCATGGATAACACCTCTCATACCTCCTCGGTTACCCTTGGCAACCAGGTACGTCGCATTTTCCGACACCGTCTGCTGATTCTGCTGTCGGTTGTGGTTTTCGCTGTGGCGGGTGCCGTCTACGGCTACATGACCAATAGCAAGTACACTTCTAAGGCTTCGCTGGTTGTTTACCCGCTGGTGGTTGATCCCGCCGGTACCGGTAGCGCTAACTCCGCGAAGGTGGATATTGCGACCGAGTCTCGCGTTGCATCCTCTCGCGAGGTTGCACAGAACGCGGCAAAGTCTCTGATTGCTAATGGCGATACCCTCTCTGAGGCTCAGCTGACCAGCCGCTTGATGAACTCCGTCAAGGTGACCGGCACCTCCCAGACTGCTGTTCTGGATATTGAGGTGACCCGCCCCAACGGTACGGAGGCTGCACGTTACGCTAACGCTATGGCGAACGCATACCTGCAGGTTCGTTCCGAGTCGCTGAAGAGCAGCGTTGATTCTGCTCTGCACCAGATTGATGAGCAGATTTCGGCCCTCGAGGGTGATAACAACCGTGCGGGTCTGCTCTCTCAGTTGCAGGACCGTCGCGCTCAGATTCAGCTGACTTCCACCACCGGTGGTCGCGTGATGAGCGAGGCTCAGGTTCCTTCTTCTTCCTCGGCTCTTGGCCCGGTGAAGATGGGTATTGTTGGTGCTGTTGCCGGTCTGCTGATTGGTGCTGTGCTGGCGTACGGTCGTGACCGCACTATGCGTCACGTTGGTTACGCTGATCGTCTGGAAGATGCTGGTATCCCGGTTCACGAGCTGGGTTCCACTTCTGAGGCGAATGACGCGTTCATGCTGCTGCGCACCATTGGTGCTCCCGACGGCGACGTGAAGAGCGCTGGCGCTTCCGGCATTGTGATTCTGCCCGGTACTGACCGCGGTGTTGAGCACCTATACCAGATGCTGCAGCGTGTTCTGCCCACCGAGTACGCACGTTTCACCGATTACGCTTCGGTCCGTGACGCGCTGACCCGCCACACTCCCGAGTCGCTGGTTGAGAAGAGCGAGACTCCTCTGGTGATTAGCCTGAGCACCGCTACTCCCCTGTCGACTCAGCTGCGTTTCGTCCAGGCTGGCGGCGTGGCTCTGGTTCCGGTGACTGCGGCTACTTCTCTGCAGCAGGTTCGTGAGCTTTTCGCTCAGCTGGATCAGCTTGAGGGCGTGAACGCTCTGGCTGTGTTCCTGGATCGCGAGTAATCAGACCGCGAGTACTCGGGGTTCTGTTGATGGATGCCTCGCCTCTGTGCGGGTTCGTCCTTCGTCCTTGAGCGTAGGGTGCGGTGGTACCTGCTGAGGCGGATCTATTGTGATAGGTCTGTTGATGCAGGTGCCGCCGGGCCCGTCAGCTCACCTTTATCTTCTCTTCTTATTTTTCTCTTGTATTGGGGCTTTAGGAGAACACTATGACTGAGGCAACTTCCTCTCAGGCACCGAAGAAGAAGCTTCTGCTGGTTTCTAGCAGTGGCGGACACTTGAAGCATCTGACGGCTACTTCTGCTGCGTGGCAGGATTATGACCGCGTGTGGGTTAGCTTTAAGCAGCCCGATGTTGAATCTTCTCTGGCTGATGAGAAGACCTATTGGGCGTATTACCCGACCACCCGAAATATTAAGAACGCTATTCGTAATCTGTTCTTGGCATTTCGTATTTTTCCGAAGGAACGTCCGGATGCGGTTGTTTCTGCCGGCGCCGGTGTTGCCGTTCCTTTCTTTGTGGCGGCTAAACTCTTTGGAGTAAAGACTCTTTATATTGAGTGTTTTGATCGCCCGACTCTGCCGACGATGACCGGCAAGATGCTGTACACCTTTGCTGATCGAATTATTGTTCAGAGCGAGGAACAGCAGGAGAATTTCCCTGATTCTCGTGTGATTCATCCCATTTTCTAAGAGTGATGAATTTATCCTGAAAATAGCGTCCTCGCGTGTGCTGAGGGCGTTATTTTCAGGGTATAGTATTTATTAATACATACAGATACGCATAAGTCGTGCGCTCCACTGTGGACTCACCATCCAAGCGAACTAACCACTCGCCAGAGAAGCGTATGCGGAGATTACTCACCATTTTCTCCGGCACGACGCCGCCGCGTATACCAATGATGCCCTCCGGATTTTTGCGTCAGGTATACGGGGTTACTACCGATAAATACATAGAGAGGAATAGGCTATGTCTATTCAGGACTTCCCCCACGTCAGCGTTGATACTTCCAAGTTCGACCTGCCCGTATTTACCCCTGCCGTCGCGCCCGTTCGTATTCCTACTAAGACTTACGATTTGGTGGTGTCCCTCGGCACCGACGTTCACACTTTTGATCGTCTTCTGCGTTGGGTTGAGGCTTATCTTGAGGCTCACCCCGAGGTCACCTGCCTCGTGCAGCATGGCCACACTGCGCCCATTAAGCACGCAGACAACCTTAAGCTTCTTCCCGCCTCCGAGCTTTTGGACTACTACGCAACCGCACGCGTAGTACTGGTTCAGGGCGGCCCCGGCTCCATCCAGGATGCACGCCGCACCGGCGCTCTGCCCCTGGCTGTTCCGCGCCGCGCAGAGTTCAATGAGGTCGTTGACAACCACCAGGTCCCCTTCACCGCTCTGATGGAGAAGCGCGGCCACGCTGTTGTCGTTGAGAGCCGCGAAGATCTCTTCGCTAAGCTCGATCTTGCCCTGGCGAACCCCTCCCTGTTCCGCACCGCTGAGCCTTACGTCTCCACCCCGGAGATTTCCGCAGCTCAGCTGGGTGAGGAACTGCAGGACCTGCTCGCCGGCAAGACCCACCGTAAGGATTCCTTCTGGGGCCGCCTGAAGCAGGCTGCTCGCGCGCACCGTGCGGGTAAGGCTGAGATGGCTCGCATCGACGCGATGGCTCCCAGCGCCTAAGGTTTTCTTGCTTTCTAAGCTCAGCATCCTCGTGATGCGGTGTGGGAGGTGCCCGGCCGGGCGCTTCCCACATTTTTAGACCGGCATGCGAATCCTCCAACCACCCTGTGAGAGGCTGTGGATGTTTTCCCTTGTTCACGGCATATTCTCAGGTGGATTCGCGTCTTTACATTGGTTGCGAAACCCCGCGCACCGTATCCTTAGTAAGGGATAATGCGCGGGGTTTTCGCGCACTACGAAAGGAACAATTATGGCAGTTCAGGAATCGACCGTTATCAACGCAAGCGTTGAACAGGTTATCGAGGCGTTCTCTAGCGAGGATTTCGCACGCTTCGTATGCTCCGAGGTTGGCGTGGAGTTCGGTAGCTTCTCCGTTTCCGGTGACACCTCCGCCGAGTTCACCGCAACCACCGAGCGTACCGTACCCGCTGAGCGCGTGCCGGACATCGCTCGTAAGTTCGTCGGCAACGGCGTTGCTATGACCCAGATGGACACCGTAAGCGCACCGGCTGCTGACGGATCCCGCACCGTTTCTACCGAGGTCAAGGTCAACGGCGTGCCCGTGTCCGCTCAGGCTACTCAGAAGCTGACCCCCGAGGGCGAGCAGACCCGCCTGGACGTCAACGGTGAAGTCTCCTGCTCCATCCCACTGGTGGGCAAGAAGATTGCAGCCGCTGCTGAGCCGCAGGTTGGCCGCGTGCTGAAGGTTCTGGGCTCCTCCGCTGAGAAGTGGCTGGCACAGCGCTAAAGCTTATGAGACGCTCACCTTTGAGGTGTAGCTGATATACCGCCAATATGCAGAGAATCCCCGCCGTAAGTACTTACGGCGGGGATCCTCTTTGTGTCTTTATGAGTCTTATGAGCTCTAACGCACCTATGAAGGGGTAGGAGCGTTAGGAGGCGACGGTCGCCTCGGAGTATTCGCGTTCGCCAAGCAGCTCAGCAAAGCGGCGCATCTCTACGCGCAGGTCGTGCTCTGCTTCGAGTAGGTCAACGACCTTGCGCAGCTTGGTGCTGGAGGTGTGCTCGGTGTAGGGGAAGTAGTGTACTTCCACGCCGACCTCTGCGAAGCGTGCTTCCAGGGCATTGCCCTTTTCGGTGCCCTTCCAGTCGTCGCCCTTGAAGAAGACGTTGAAGGGCTTCTGCTTCCAGGTTTCGAGCTTGTCGGGGTTGGTTTCAACGTGCACTTCGTCCACGTAGTCGATGTGGCTGACGATGGCGGCACGCTCTTCGATGGGGATGACGGGGCGACGACCCTTGGTCACTTCCAGAACGTCATCGTGCACGACGCCGGCAATGAGGTAGTCGCAGTTTTCCTTAGCCTTGCGGAGAATCTCGAGGTGGCCGTAGTGGAAAAGGTCGTAGGCGCCTGCGGCGTAGCCAATAATCATAGGGCTTCCTTGTGGTTGGTAGCGGCGATGGTTATTCCGGTGTGGTTGAAGTACCGGAGGGTGAGAAACGTATCCGCGGTCTAGGGTGAGAGCATGAGATGAAACGAAGAATGTGCAATATTGAGAAAATATTTTCTTATATTGCCCTATTTCTTCGCGCTGTTGCCTTAGAACGTGCGGGTCCGAAAAGAGTTTCTCGAGGGTGCTGGTTGGGCGCCCTTCGTCCTTTTATTTTACCAGTCACCTTTTTGAAGGAAAAAGGAAAAGATATAAATATGAGGCGGATACGGTGTAGTATCCGCCTCATATTTTCATCCTATTGATTTAAATCAAAGAAAACTTATATCAAGAAAGGGCAGGGGGTAGATTCTCAGCTCGGGTCTCGTTCGGTGCTTACCGCTAAAAGTTCATCAAAAAATATTACACATAAATGCAATATATTGTCGATGGTTCCATTCGGTATTTTCGATTGGCGTTCAAATACTAGCTACTCCCCCGCCGTTTCCACTACATTCTCAGCGAAGAGTTAGTTCTTGGCTGCCGCTTCCTTAGTGGCTTCTTCAACAGCAACCCACGAGAGCATTGCGCACTTCACGCGCGCCATGAACTTCGAAACGCCGGAGAAAGCCGCCATATCGCCGTACTCCTCTTCGTCCAGAGTCACCTTACCGCGCGAACGCAGCATCTCGCGGAACGCATCCACGTGGCTCTGCAGCTCGGAGGTGGTCATGCCGGGAGCCATTTCAGAGAGCACGGAAGCGGCAGCCATCGAAATGGAGCAACCGTCGCCTTCCCAAGAGATCGACTCGATGGTCTTCTCGCCATCCTTCAGCTCGTCAGAGAGCACCACGCGCAGGTTGATTTCGTCACCGCAGGTGGGGTTGTACTGGTGGTTATCGGCGCTTGCGTGGCCGGCGGGTACCTCTACGAGGTGCTCGCCGCTACGCTGCTTGGAATGCTCCAGAATGATTTCCTGGTACAGGGATTCAAGAGACACGGTGTTCTTCTTCCGTCAGTTGGTCTGTCTGAAAAATTGAGGCGTTAGCTTCTAACGCGTCTACGTTTAGAACCCGAAGTAGGGGCGCACCTCGGCAAGTGCCTTCAGGAAAGCGTCCACATCTTCGGTGGTGTTGTAGATGTAGGTGGATGCACGGGTCGAGGCGGTCACACCGGCGCAGCGGTGTAGCGGCTGGGCGCAGTGGTGGCCCACGCGCACAGCGATACCCTGGGTGTCGAGCAGCTGGCCCACGTCGTGCGGGTGCACACCCTCAATGGCGAGGGCTACCAGGCCGGCACGCTTGGAGGGGTCGGCGGGGCCGAGCAGGCGCACGCCCTCAATCTTCTGAACACCCTCAACCAGGCGAGCGCCCAGTTCGTGCTCCCATGCCTCAACGTTCTCCATGCCCAGGTGCTGCAGGTAACGCACGGCGGCGGCGAAGGCGACTGCCTGCGAGACGCGCTGGGTACCCGCTTCAAACTTGATGGGGGCGGGCATGTATTCGGCATCCTGCAGACCCACGCGGGTAATCATGGAGCCACCGGTCAGGAAGGGGGGCAGGGCCTCAAGCAGTTCGGCACGACCGTAGAGGGCGCCAATGCCGGTGGGAGCCAGCATCTTGTGGCCGGAGAACGCCGCAAAGTCGACGTCCAGGGCGTGGAAGTCTACGGGCATGTGCGGCACGGACTGGCAGGCATCCAGCACAACGAGAGCGCCGTGCTTACGAGCCATGGCGACCATGCGGGGCACATCGGTAATCGCGCCGGTCACATTCGAGACGTGGGTGAACGCCACGATGCGGGTCTTCTCGTTGATGATGCCCTCGGCAGCAGCGTAGTCGAGCTGACCGTCCTCGGTGGAGGGGATGTGGCGCAGGATCGCGCCGGTACGCTGAGCAAGGATCTGCCAGGGGATGAGGTTCGCGTGGTGCTCAATCTCGGTGGTGACGATTTCATCGCCGGGGCCCAGCGCAAAACGCTCGGCGGCGGGACCGCCGATACCCTGCGAGGCGTTACCAATGGAGTAGGCAATCAGGTTCAGCGCCTCGGTTGCGTTGGAGGTCCACACTAGCTCTTCGTCGGTAGCGCCCACGAAGTTGGCGACGGTGATGCGCGCGTCCTCAAACAGGTCGGTTGCCTCAACCGCGAGGGTGTGTGCGCCACGGTGTACGGCAGAGTTAGCGTGCAGGTAGAAGTCGCGTTCTGCGTCGAGCACCTGAAGGGGTTTCTGGCTGGTCGCCCCCGAATCCAGGTAGACCAGAGGATGCCCGTTAACCTCAGTGTTGAGGATAGGAAAATCCTTACGAAGCTGGCGTACAATGTCGTCGCTCAGCGGGGTGTTGGCGGGGGTGGAGTATTCAGCCACGGGTACCTTCTTCTCTCGCTCATACGCTCCACGGTCGGGTGTTTTCCCGTCGTGGAGCGTATAACGTCATTCTTTTCTAGCTTATTCCCTCACCGGGCTCTTGCATAGTTAGGTAGAGCCTAGTTCACACATCGGCCCGCATCATGCATTACCCCAGTTCAGTGTTGACCCAGTTCAGTGTTTACCCGGCACGGGTCATACGGCTAGGAACCTGCGCCGTGGTAGCGCTGCTGGGTTGCCAGCAGGCCTTCCTTTACGAGCATCATGGTTGCATCCGCTGCGTTTGAGATGAGGAAGGGCAGGTCCTTCGCTTCAGTGCTACTGAAGGGCTTGAGCACGAAGTCTGCGGTGTCCATGCGTCCGGGAGGACGACCGATGCCGGTGCGAACACGGTAGTAGTCCTTGGTGCCCAGCGCCTTGGTGATATCGCGCAGACCGTTATGGCCGCCCTCTCCCCCACCAATCTTGAGCTTAATGGTGTCGAAGGGGATATCCAGTTCATCGTGCACCGCGATGATACGGTCGGGGTTAATATCGTAGAACTGGGCTAGAGCCGATACCGGGCCGCCCGAGGTGTTCATATAGGTCAGGGGCTTGGCCAGCACTACCTTGGGTCCGCCTATACCCAAACGTCCTTCCAGCACCTGGGCGCGCGCGCGTCCGTGCTTCTTGAAGCCACCGCCTACTTCACGCGCCAGTTCATCAACCACCATCTGGCCGATGTTATGGCGGGTTTTCTCGTACTCCGGGCCCGGGTTCCCCAGACCAACAATGAGCCACGCATCAGACATATCTTCGCCCTTTCCACGGCGCTGTAAAAGGTTTTTAGAAAATTCATGGACTACACCATTCTATGAGTATGGCCCGCTACCACCTCAGAAGAGAGGTAGCGGCGGGCCATCCACAAATCATTGTTGCGCTAGGCGCAGGGCGCGGTCTAGTGCTTTGAGTTATCTGAGTCGTGAGCTTCGCCAGCCTGATCTGATTCCTCGGAAGCTTCAACGATGTCACCCTCGGGTGCGTTTTCGCCTTCTTCACCGGGCTCGGGAACGTCGAGTTCCTCGGGCTCAGAAACGTTAACGATCAGCAGTTCAGCGTCTGCAACCAGGGTTACGCCTGAGGGCAGTTCAACGTCTGATGCCAGAACGTGAGCGCCAGCTTCGCGGCCTTCGATGCTCACGGTCAAAGCTTCGGGTGCCTTCAGTGCGTCAGCTTCAACCAGAAGAACGGTTTCTTCCTGGTTAGCAACGGCGCCAACAGCAGGCTCGCCTTCAACGTGTACAGGAACCTCAATCTCAACGCGCTCGCCGCGCTTAACGGTCAGCAGGTCGATGTGCTGCAGTTCAGGGCGGATTGCGTGACGCTGGATGTCCTTGATCATTGCGAGGTGTGATTCACCTTCGATGTCGAGGTCGAGGATAGCGTTGGGGACGCGGGCAGCCAGGGTGGTTGCGTGGCCGGGGAGTACTACGTGCTTGGGCTCTTCGCCGTGGCCGTAGATGACGGCGGGGATGTCGCCTGCCATGCGGATGCGGCGCGCGTAGCCCTTGCCGAAGTCGCTACGTACGGTAGCTGAAATTTTGATGGTATCTGACATGAGTTGTCCACCCTTTCTTGGTTAGAAGTTATGCGCCAAGTGGAATAGGGACTGGCGCCAGAAATCTCTTTCCAACCAGCCACCGTCAGTTACGGACCTACACGTTTCGTGTATTCCACCGCCTTGGCCAAGACAATATTGTACAGGTTCCCGGCTCTTCTTCAAGGGCCGGGAACCTGTGATATGGCGCTTTTCACGCCTTTTATGCTGTTATCAGCAGATATTAGGACCAAATCCTAGAGGATTAGGAACCCATTTCTGCAAGGTAGGCGGCGAGCGCCTCGCGGTGATCGCGCGGGGTGAAGCCTGCAGCAATCAGCTTGGACAGGTCCATTGCCGAGTTCGTCGGACGGTGAGCGAAGAGCTCAGCGTTGGCGAAGTATTCCTCGGTGGTGGTGTCGCTGACGCGTGCCGGGTCATGGCCGGTGCCCTCGTACACTGCACGAGCGAACTGTGCCCAGTTGATGACCTCACCGGTGTTCGACACGTTGTAGGTGCCGTATTCAGCGCCGGAGAAGAGCAGGTGCAGGGCAGCTGCTGCCAGGTCCTGGGTGAAGGTCGGGCGACCCCACTGGTCGGCGACCACGGACGGGTCGATACCGCGCTCAGCCAGGGACGCCATGGTGCCCACAAAGTTCTTGCCGGCGCCAACAACCCAGCTGGTGCGCAGGGTGTAGTGCTTACGCCATGCGGCGGCGGCAACCTCACCGGCAGCCTTGGATGCGCCGTAGACGCTCAGCGGTGCCAGGGGGTAGTCCTCCGGGTATTCCTCGCCCAGGGGCAGGGAGCCGTCAAAGACGTAGTCGGTGGATACGTGAACCAGCGGCAGGTTAGCTTCTTCACAGATGGAGGCAAGAGCGCTCACACCCAGGGCGTTAGCTGCCCAGGCGTCACGGCGCCCCTCGGGGGTTTCTGCCTGATCCACTGCGGTGTACGCTGCAGCGTTGATGACCGCGCGGAAGGAGCGCCAGCGGAATGCGTCGCGCCACTGCTCGGGCTTGCCCAGGTCGAGGCGGTCGCGATCCACAGCCAGGAAGGGTACGTTCTGCTCGGTGAGCTGGCGAACCAGCTCGGTGCCGAGCTGACCGCCCGCACCAATAATCAGGATCGGGTCGGCTTCCAGGGGCTTGATTTCGTTCAGACGCGGGTGGTTACGGTCCTTCTCGGAGAGTTCCGCCTTCGCCAGGTCGATAGGCCAGTCGATTGCGACGGTCTCATCGGCAAGGTTCAGGAAGCTGTAGCCAGATACTGCATCCGCCGACCAGTGGTCGTTCACCAGGTAGGTGTAGGCGGTGTTCTCTTCCAGGGTCTGGAAGGAGTTACCCACGCCGCGGGGCACGAAGATTGCGGTGTCCGGGCCCAGCTCCACGGTGACGACCTTGCCGAAGGACTCGCCGGCACGCAGGTCAACCCACGCGCCGAAGATACGGCCGGTCGCAACAGAAACGTACTTATCCCACGGCTCGGCGTGGATACCGCGGGTGGTACCTATCGAAGCGTTGAACGAGATGTTGTTCTGCACCGGGTTGAAGTCGGGCAGACCGGCTGCGACCATCTTCTCGCGCTGCCAATTTTCCTTGAACCAGCCGCGGTTATCGCCGTGAACCGGCAGGTCAATGATGAGCAGGCCGGGAATCTCGGTTTCAGTAACCTTCAATTCCTTGGTCATTACTGGCCAGCCTTTGCGTACTTCGCCTCAACCTCAGCCTTCAGGGGCTCCCACCAGCCGCGGTTATCGGTGTACCACTTAATAGTGTCGGCAAGACCGGATTCGAAGTCGGTGAACTTCGGCTCCCAGCCGAGCTCTGCACGCAGGCGGCTACCGTCGATTGCGTAGCGCAGGTCGTGACCGGGGCGGTCAACCACGTGCTCGAAGTCGTTCTCGTCCTTGCCCATCAGACGCAGGATGGTGCGCAGAACGGTGATGTTGTTCTCTTCACCGTCTGCACCGATGAGGTAAGTTTCGCCAATCTTGCCCTGCTCCAGGATGCGCAGCACAGCAGAAGAGTGGTCGGATGCGTGAATCCAGTCACGAACGTTCAGGCCCTCGCCATACAGCTTCGGGGTCAAACCCGAGAGGATGTTAGTGATCTGGCGGGGGATGAACTTCTCGATGTGCTGGTAGGGGCCGTAGTTGTTGGAGCAGTTAGAGATGGTTGCTTCAATACCGAAGGAGCGGACCCATGCGCGCACGAGCAGATCGGAGCCTGCCTTAGTGGAGGAGTAAGGGGAAGAGGGGTTGTAGGGGGTGGTTTCGGTGAACTTTGCCGGATCGTCCAGATCGAGGTCGCCGAAGACCTCGTCGGTGGAGATGTGGTGGTAGCGAGTGCCGTGCTTACGGACTGCTTCCAGAAGGCTGAAAGTACCGATGAGGTTAGTGTGGATGAACGGTTCGGGGTTGGACAGGGAGTTGTCGTTGTGCGATTCCGCAGCGTAGTGAACGACAGCATCTGCCTTGCCGACCAATTCGTCAGCCAGCTCGCGGTCGGCGATGTCGCCTACGACGAGCTTAAAGCGGGATTCGGGAAGACCCTCCAAAGACGCAGCATTTGCGGCGTAGGTCATCTTATCCAGCACAGTAATAGTGTGATCAGTGTTATCGATGAGGTGGTGAACAAAGTTCGAACCAATAAAACCGGCACCGCCGGTAACAAGAATGTGAGCCATACGGTAGATTTTACCTGGCTAAACAGTGATTTTTATGCCTCAACAAAGAGATAAACATGACACAATAAGAAGTTATGAAGGGAATTATTCTTGCCGGCGGTACCGGAAGCCGTTTGCACCCTATCACTCAGGGTATTAGCAAGCAGCTCACTCCGGTCTATGACAAGCCGATGATTTACTACCCGCTGTCCACTCTCATGCTGGCGGGTATCCGCGATATTTTGATTATTACCACTCCTGCCGACCAGGAGCAGTTCCAGCGACTGCTCGGTGACGGCTCCCGTTTCGGTATTAATCTCGAATACAAGGTGCAGCCTTCCCCGGACGGCCTGGCACAGGCATTTATTCTGGGTGCCGACTTTATTGGCAATGACCCTGTAGCGCTCGTGCTCGGTGACAATATCTTCTACGGTCCCGGCCTGGGTACTCAGCTTGCCACCTACGAGCAGAAGGACGGCGCAACCGTCTTCGCTTACCGGGTTGCTGATCCTCGCGCCTACGGCGTGGTGGAGTTCGACGAGAACTTCAACGCACTGTCCATCGAAGAGAAGCCCGAGAACCCCAAGAGCGACTACGCTATTCCGGGTCTGTACTTCTACGACTCCAAGGTTGTAGAGTATGCACGTCAGATTAAGCCTTCTCCGCGCGGTGAGTTGGAAATCACTGACCTCAACCGCGTCTACCTGGAACAGGGTAAACTGAAGGTTGAGGTTCTGCCTCGCGGTACCGCGTGGCTCGATACCGGAACCTTTGATTCACTCGCTGATGCCACTAACTTCATCCGCACTGTTCAGAGCCGTCAGGGCCTGTCAGTTGGTTGCCCGGAGGAAATTGCGTGGCGCCACGGTTGGCTCTCCGATGAGCAGTTGCGCGACATTGCTACCCCGCTTGTTAAGAGCGGTTACGGTAGCTACCTGCTCGGATTGCTCCGCTAATAAACACCAGGGGATTTTCGTATCCCTTCACCGCCTGCAACAACACTCCACGTTGCAGGTACACTAACTCAAACTTTCTGGAGTATTCTCACTACCATGACCATTTTGGAATTTTTCCGCACCACGAGGGCTAACCTCTGGCTGCTGATTATTGGCATCGTTGTCGGTGCCGCAGCGGGCTTCGGCTATGCCTCTCTCCAGCCGAGGGTCTACGCTGCTTCGTCCTCGGGCTACGTGACCGTGGGCGAGTCCGGTACGGTGGATGTTCTCTCCGGCTCTACAGCCGCTAAGGAGCGCGCTCGTTCCTACGCTGCTATCGTCTCCTCTGAGGCCGTGGCACAGAAGATTAAGCAGAACAACCCCGAACTCTCCATGACTACCGGGCAGATTCGTGCAAGCCTCACTGCAACTGCGGGTGATAACGCCGCGCTGATTACCGTGAGCGCGCAGGCTTCTTCCCCGAAGAACGCACAGTTGCTCGCTAACGGTGCGTTGCAGGCTACCGCCGACTACATCAAGGAGATTGAGCAGAACCCCGGTAATGCTCAGGCTCTGGTAAACGGCGAAAACACCGGTGCATCCCCGACTGGCGGCAACACCGTTCGCGTGATTCCGCTGAATAACGCAAGCGTGAACCCGCCGCTGGTAGCTCCGAATTACCAGCAGAACACTCTTATCGGTGCTGGCACCGGTTTGGTTCTGGTCTACGCTGCAATCTTCCTGCGCCGCGCACTGGATCAGCGCATCCGCACTCGTGACGATGCTACCAAGGCAACCGGCGCGAGCATCCTGGGTGTTCTGCCCGTCAGTGACGACCTGAACGAAGAAAACATCGTTAACGGCAACACCGACGACCACATCGCACAGGAATCCATTCGTCAGTTGCGCACCAACCTGCGCTTCGTGAACGTTGACACTCCCCCGCGTTCGTTCATCGTCACCTCCGCAGTGCCCGGTGAAGGTAAGTCTACCGTGTCGCTGTCGCTGGCTCGCGCAATGGCTGATGCGGGTTCGCCCGTCATCCTCATTGACGCCGACCTGCGCCGCCCGACCGTGGCTAAGAAGCTGAAGCTCGACGCTAAGGTCGGTCTGACCCAGGTTCTGGCTGGTCAGGTTGAGATTGCTAACGCTGTGCACCAGCTGGGTGATTCGAACCTCTTCGTCCTGCCTGCAGGCCGTATCCCCCCGAACCCCTCCGAACTTCTGGGTTCGGATAAGATGCGCCAGCTGATTAACGAGCTCTCCGAAGAGTTCATCGTGGTCGTTGACGTTCCGCCGCTGTTGCCCGTGACCGACGCTTCGCTGCTCTCCCACTCCGTGGATGGCGTGATTCTCGTTGGTTCTATCGGCCGAAGCCACCGTGAGCAGATGACCGAGGCTGCCAACATCCTGAAGAAGGTCAACGCTAACCTCCTCGGTATGGTTCTGAACCGTGCACCCCGTAAGGGTCTGGGTAACTCCTACTACGGCTTCGGCTACGCAAGCGCCTACGTTGGTTATGCAACCTACTACGGTTACGGCAAGGACGGCGACAAGAAGTCGTCAAAGAAGTCCTCGGCTAAGAAGTAATAACGTAATAAGCGCCCTAAATTATAGGGAGCGACTTAGGGCGGGATGGGCAGTATTTTCTGTCTGTCCCGCCTTATACTTATCTGGTATACATGTGCACCGAAAGGCTATTGTGACCACTCACTCATCCAATACCCCGGAGCCGCAGACTACTCCGCTCGCGGCACGGATTCGGCTTGCGCACGCCTACTTCCAGCGAATTGCCGACATGCACTCCATCGATATTCTGCATGTCAAAGGCTACGCTTTCTCCCAGGAAATTTACCGCAAGGGCAGGTACAGCTCCGACGCTGACCTGCTCGTCCGTCCCTCTCACGTGGACCGCTTTGTAGAGATCCTTCTGGCAGATGGATGGCGTATCCAAGCCCACTTCGAAACAGGTTCCGTGTTCGAGCACGCGATGACGCTCTACCACGCTTCATGGGGCCTGACTGATATTCATCGTTTCTTCCCCGGTCTAGGACGCCACGGCGATTATGAGAAGGCGTTTGACCGCGTCTGGGCGGCACGCAAGACCCGTATGATTGCTCACCGTCCCTGCACTGTCCCCAGCGATCTGGACGCGCGTCTTCTCGTGGTGCTTCACCGCGCCCGCGCAGCATCACGCTACAGTGCAGATATTAACTACCTGGTCTCTCTGCTCTCCTACAGCGATTGGCAGCGCCTACAAGCCCGCGCCGAGGAGCTTGACTCGTCCCTGGCATATAGCGCGGCTATGGGCGGTCTGGAGCAGTACCGTGACGACCGCGACTACCTACTGTGGCTGTCGGTCTCCCAGGATGTGCCCCACTACATCCAGTGGATCGGACGTCTGCAGTCGGCGACGACCCTGCACGATAAGCTACGCACCCTCAAAAATATTTTCTTTGTGAATAAGGACCATTTGGCGATGCAGCTGGGACGCACCCCCACTAAGGCAGAGATACGTGCAAAGTTCTTTGATCGTTTCGGAATCAAGGTGAAAAAATGAGCAATCCGGTAGATTCCCGTCAGACCGTATACGGCATCCCCGAGAACATCGCGTATGTTCATTCTGAAGAGTTCGCTAAGTACTCCCCCACGGCAACTTATCTCGCGAATCTTGCCAACGGTGAGCTGTCTGTTCTTCAGGATTCTGCCTCCATTATTTGGAGTATTTTTGAGGACCCGATGTCTCTGCAGGATGCTATCGACGAGCTCTGCGAAATGTATGAACAGCCCATAGAGACCATGGGACCGCAGATTGAGGGTTTCATTCCCGAGCTACTCTCCAAGGGGCTCCTAGAGGCCCGCTAAGGCCTCCAGAAGGCGCAAAGAAGGCGGGGCGGTAGAAAAAAACCTTAGTTTCTACCGCCCCGCCTTCTTCTATGAGCCGTTGAGCTCTTTTAGTCTTCAGGCAGAGCCTGCACGTACATCTTCAGGCGGCTGATGAAACGAGCCTCCGAGAAGCCATCAACGTGCTCACGGATGTAGTCGGCATCCCAGTCATCCGGATTGAAAGCCTTGAGGGCTTCCACCAGCTGTTCCACAGTCGGCTGGTTGATGAACATGCCGGTCTTACCTTCCTGAATGGTATCCAGGAAGCCACCCGCACGGTAGGCAATCACGGCCTTGCCGCTAGCGCCCGCCTCCAGCGGGGTAATACCGAAGTCCTCATAAGAGATAGCCAGCAGCGCCAAGCAGTGACGGTACGCGTAACGAAGCTGCGCATCCGAGACACCCGAAGCAATACGAACAGTCGGGCCAGCAAGGGCCTCCAGGCGTTCCTTCTCCGGGCCGCGACCAATCACCAGCAGCTTCTTACCCAACTCATTACACGCCTCAACAGCCTTATCAACATTCTTGTAGGGCAGCAGACGCGAAACAATCAGGAAGTAATCGTCCGATTCGGTAAACTCTTCCAGACCCGGAATAGGCTCAACCGGTGCGGTGGCGTCTACCGAGTGCGGCGGGAAGAAAATCGGAACGTCCTTCTTACCGTAGACGTTCTCAATACGCTTCTTAATCACGCTCGCATTCGCCACGTACACCGCCGAACAGTGAGCCGCCCAGTGATCCCACAGCATCAGTGCAGGACGCAGAGTCTTCAGCAGCAACGGCACGGGACCGGTGCTCTTCTCACCCAGGTACTGATCGCTCAGGTACAGCCAACGCGCCGGCGAATGGCAGTAAATGAACTTACGACCAGCAAAGTTGAAGCCGTGCGCCCAGCCGGTCGTCGACACCACAGCACGCTCAGCCGGCACCTTCAAGAGAGAAGAAGCAAACGGCAGAATCGGCAGAGCCATACGGTGGTTACGACGCAGGTAGCCAATCTTGTTCAGCGGACTCGTGATAATCTTCGCGTCCTTGAACTCGGGGAAGGTGCCCTCCGGGTCGTACAGAGTCGTGTAAATCGGTGCATCCGGGAACGCACGGTGCATTGCCAGCACAACACGCTCCGCACCGCCGCGCTGAGTCAGGTAGTCGTGGGCAATTGCAATCTCTTCAGTAGCCTCAGGCTTCACCAGCGGCACGTAACGACGCACCAGGCGGCCAAGCTTCTTGAGGCTCTTCGGGATATCCGCAAGCACCGCGTCAGGGTTCTTCGGCCCGGTAAACGGAGCGGAGGTCAAGAGCTGAGTGAGTGACATTTTCTTTTCCTCCTAGAAAACTTTCTGAGCTCGCTCAGGATAGTGAATACCGGCGTAAGATGCAGCCTCAACCTGCAAAGCCACAAGCTTCTCAGCCGCCTTAGCCGGCAGCTTGAGCAGAATCTTATCGCTCGCATCGCCCAGAGCCTTAATGGTCTTCTCGGTGGTGAAACGAGCGAGGGTCTTGACCAGCAAACCCCACGGACCCGTCGGGTTCGGGGCGGGGTGTGCTTCTTCACCATGCTTACGCACGAAGATAGTGCGGGCAGAACCCGAGTGTAGGGCACGCAGGGCACGCACCGCAGTGGTGGTAGCCTCAGCATAGTGCTTGACCTCAACCTCATCAGAGATGATGATGCGGCCACCAGCGTCATGGACCATTTTGCCCATGTCTACGTCTTCCCACCCGTAGAGGCGGTACGCAGGGTCGTATCCGCCAGTACGGTCAAAGTACTCCGCAGAGATAGAAGAGTTGCCGTTCCAGTACAGCCAACGGCCTTCTTCAGCTACGCTGAGGGCTCCCTCCTTGAATCGGGCATCGCGGAAGTTACCGTACACACGAGAATAGGGAGTGTCCGGGTACACGTTCTTCAAGGTACCAATCACACCGTCATAATCACGGTGCAGGCGAATCTGCGCCTCGACATAGTCAGCAGCAGGCTCAAGATCGTCATCACAACGGATGAGGATATCCGCATCAGCCGCACGGTGACCAGCGTTCAGCGCTGCCACACGACCGCGGTTCTCCTCGAAAACAATCTTGGTCAGGTTCAGCTTGCCTTCCGCAATGTAGCGGTCAAGCACAGCTTCGCTGTTGTCAATATCGCCGTCGAGGACCACGATAACCTGGAAGTCCTTCTCGGTCTGGGCGGCAAGCGCATCCAGCGGGTAGTGCAGAATATCTGCACCACCGCGAGAGGGAATGATAACCGCAGCCTTGTAGCGGTGGGTAGTCGTCATAATTTTCCTTCGGGGTTTGAGTGAGAGGATATCCGTTGGGAATGATCTATAGGTTTAGAAGCACCTTAGCGGATAAAACGTTCCAGGATCTCACCGACACGGACCTGACCAGCCTCAGGCGAATAGTTCTCCTGCCAACGCCAGAACAGCTCGGAGGTTCGCTCCGCCAGGGCATCCGTATCTTCTCGAAGCTCAGTACCCAGGCTCTTAATGGCCTGTGCAAGAGCTACCGGCTGATCAGCAGGCACAACGTACGGGTACGACGCGCCGCCCAGCACCTCCGACAGAGCACCAGCATCACTGACAACCACAGGGACGCGCGCGCTCATCGCTTCAGCGACCACCAAGCCAAAGGACTCAGGGGCAATCGAAGGTACAACAAGCATGTCAATGTCACCGAAAAGACGGTCTGGGGTAGTCCAGCCCAAACGCGTGCTGAACGTAGCAACACGGGCTAGGGCGTCCTCAACCTCAGCACGTTCTTCATCAGTTGCGAAGACAGGCTCGCCACCAATCACCAGGTCGTATTCAATGCCGTTAGCGTTCAAGGAGCTCATCGCCTGGCACAGGGTTGCAATACCCTTGGACGGGGTCAAACGTCCCAGGTAACCGATACGGAGGCGTCGCTCCCCCACCCGGTGATCCAGCTCAGTGGACACACCACTGACCCAGTTCGCGAACAGCTCGCTACCGGGGCAGGCACGAGCCACATAGCGGCTAGGCACCAGGGTGACAGACGCCTTATGGCGGGCAAAGGGTACGAGCTTCGCGTTCACACCGGTAGGCAGCTGGTGCAGGTGCACGATGCGGTTCTTACGGCCGCCCGTTGCCGCTGCGGGAACCAGACCATTGCACCACAACAGAACGTCCTTATGGCGAGCGTGCCAGCTACGCAGAGCCACCATGTACTGTGCGCGGTTCTTAGCCGGCAAGACAATGCGGGGGAACCCCTCATCCGCAGCAGCTTCTACAAGCTGCTTCGGCTCGGAAGGACCCACAATAGTGACCTTGTAGCCAAGGCTACGGGCTGCGCGAGCAATATTCAGGAGCATGACCTCGCCGCCGCCTATGTCACCGTTATTGGTAGCTATATAAAGCTCTTTCATCGTTATATTTTCCTTGCCCGCTGGCGGATAGAACTGACGTCAAACGATTTAGAAGTAGTCGGCTTCTTAGGCGTTTCTTGGGGGGGTACAGAGACAGGAGCTTCTTGCTCGATGAGCTTGCCGTTCTGCGGCTCAGGTTTTTCATCACTGCTCTGCACCTTCTGCATAGCACCTGGTTCATGATGACCGCTATCCGAAGCGTCCAGATCCTTATCCGGGTTCAGGTACAGCAGTGCAAGACCCACCACGATAGCCCACGGCACAGTCAGAATCACCTCACCAAGACGCTGGGAGGTAATAATGATAATCACCATTGCGGCTTCGGCAATAACAATGCGCTGAGCACGCGGCTGCTTCCAGATGAATGCGGCAGAAATCATCAAGGATACAATCACAATCATATAGAGCCATCCAGCCTCCTGGACCAGCGTCATATATGAGTTATGGAAGTAAAAGTATCGATCTTGTAGTGGAACCTGTGCAGTACCCAGACCGCCGCCGTACCACGGAACCACATCAATCATGCGGTACATTCCTTCATCAATTCGCTGACGCAATAGGTCACTACCGAGTCGATCCGCGAAAGCACCAGCACGCGCGAAATTATCTTCCAGGTAGTTCACGCCTAGATAAAACAGATACGCCAGAACAGCTTTGCCGAAGAGATTCAGACGGTAGGAGAAGTACAGCCACAGGACGGCGAATGCATACGCAGCCAATGAAGTACGAGAACCAGTCAACCACAACATGCCCGCAGTAATAGCGATAGCGACAAGGCGGTGACTTGTCTTTCTGACCATGGCGACAAAGAGGAAACCGAAAAGCGCATAGTACAGACCCGATTGGTTCTTATCATTGAGCCAACCGGTCAACGTACCGCCATAGTTATCAGGTGCTATACCCGCATAGAAGCCAATGACGTTGACCAAGAGGCCAAAGGCCACACCAAACAGTAGAGAACGGATATCAATCTTCTTCTGCGCAATCTGCAGAGCAAGCAGTACCACAACCGCCATACGCACAGCACGACGAATCGCATACTCAACAGGGAAGCTATTGAACGTCAAAGTCTCGAATAGTGCCCAACCAATGGCTAGCAGAAGAATCGTAAAGAATAGCCCGTTGTAGGTGTTCTCGATTTTGGCAGGCTTAGTCAAGTTGTAGAGTACAAGCACCATCACCACGACAGTTCCCACCGGCATAGCAAAAAACGCTGTTGTAATACCAATAAAAATCAGGCCAAACCCTGCCCAGAAGTCGAGCATTGACAGTTTCGAAACACTACTAGCAAGGTATTTCGCTTCAGTCTTCGTAGCCTGTCCAAAACGAGTAGCATTGCTCGAAGAGGTACCTGCGGAAGCTGGGTACTTAGTTCCAGATGCAGGTTGAGAGTGAGCTGCAGTCATTTCTTCTCCAAAGTACGAGCGTATATCTCAGTAGTTTGAGCAGCCATCTGCTCATTCGAGATCCAGGTGAAAGGCTCAGACTCGCCCTTCAGCAGCTGCTGGCGCATAGCCTGCAGAACATCCTGAGTCAGGGTTGCACTCTGGCGGTCCACCAGCTCGTCGGCACCCAGAATCTCCGGGTTGCCGCCCACAGCGGTAGCGACCGTCTTCAGGCCGGCTGCCTTAGCATCCAGCAGAGTGTAGGAGCAGTTCTCCCACACCGACAGCTGAACAATCATGTCGCTACGGCCCATCGCCTCAATCGGGTTAACGAAACCGCTGAAGGTCACCGAATCACCCAGGTTCAGACGCTGCGCCTGAGCCTGCAACTCGGACGCCAAATCGCCAGAGCCCGCAATCTCAAGATGAGCCTGCGGGTAATCAGCACGAAGCTGCGCAAAAGCATCCAGCAACACGTCAATACCCTTCTCAGGGGACAGACGAGACAGCGAAAGAATACGCGGACCGCCCTCGGCAGGTACACGCTGCTGCTCAACAGCCGCGCGCACCTCAGGGATATCCACGCCGTTGTACACCAGCTCCACGCCGCGAGCGCCCCACTTGGCACGCATCTGATCAGCGGTGGAACGGGAAACAGCAATCGCCTGGTCGGTGCCCCACAGGCGCACACGGTGTACGGTTTCCATGAGCTTAGAACGCCAGGAGCTGCCGTGGTACACCGAATCATTACCGGCGATACCGTGTTCAGTGGTCAGAAGCTTCGGCACGCAGGTGCCGCGCTTGATAACGCTACGGATGCGTAGCGCGTTGACTACAGCGGTCGCTACAACGTCCGCATACGCCAGGTGGCTGTGCACAATATCCGGGCGAAGCTGCTCAACAGCCTTCTGCAGAGAAACAAAGGAAGTCTTAAAACCGTAGTCGGGGCCGAACTCAGCCTTGATGACGGTGACGCCCAGTTCCTCAAGGCGGCTCGTGAGCTTACCTTCGGGTGCGAGAACCACCAGGTTAAAGCCGGGGAGCCCGGCACGTGCCATATCGACAACGTGCCGAGCTACTCCACCAAAATCGGGAACCGGAACGACCCAAAGAGCCGTTGGTGTAGAGGTCATGCCTTAGTCAACTTTCGAGTGAGGAAAGAACGGAAGGATGCAGAAACCTTAGTTTCAATGGAAATATGCACCAGGTAGGCGAAGCAAATCACCAAAACCAATGCAATAATACGTGCTCCCCAGGGGCCAGCCACCGGGTAGAACATATCAACAAGCATATAACCGACCATAGCGTGGCCCAAGTACAGGGGGTAGGAAATACGCCCCAAGAAATTCAGCGGACCCTTCGAAAGTACCGGAACGTTCTTCAGGTATACAACGATGAAGAACACCAGACTAATCAGTGCCACACCGATTCCATGAGCAAGATCATGCATCAGTGCTGCGTTGAGGGAAGCCAGAATCGCAAAGTACGGAATATGCCAGGTGAACTTCCGATCATGGCTGTACATGAAGAACACCATGCCCAGGCTAAAGAGCGAGGAGTGCTCCGCAACAGCAGCCCACACAATCATCTTCGGTGCTCCACCGAGAGAAGCCTCCGGGTGGAAGAGCAAACACAGAACCGTACCGATAACCGACCAGGTGAGCAGAATCGTAGTCAGTTCCCTACGGTAGATCTTTCCCTTCCGGATAATCAGGTACAGGGCAACCATCACGTAGAACTGCAGCTCCACTGCCAGGGTCCAGTACACCTGATCCACGTTATCCACACGCAGGAAGCGTTGCAGCATCGTCGTGTTAATCAGGGTCTGCGGAATCGTAATATGGCGTCCGGGGTTTCCGTAGATGAAATACACCAGAGCCGATACAGCCAGCGCGAACCAATAGGTCGGGTAAATACGAGAAAAACGCGAAATAGCGAACTTCAGCGCAGACCCGCTCTTGATGGCACTGAGCAGAATTACGAAACCAGAAATGATGAAGAAGAGCTGAACACCCAACTCGCCCAGAGGAATGTCATAGGGCGAAGGAGCAGTCCGCGGATAGTTCTCCGTAGCAGGAACACCCAGGTGATAAATCACCACAGTAATAGCAGCCAGGCCACGGAACCCGTCCAGCTCCCGGAAACGCCCGGGAGTGATGAAGTCCTGATCTAGAACTTCACCCTCCCGAGCTTTTACGGTCTGAGACTTGGCCATAGACGCCGGTCCTACAGCCACTTCTCGAGGCGGTCCAGTGCGGTGAAGAAGCCCTCACCGTTGTTGATGTGGCCCTGCCAGATTTCGGGAATGAAGGATGCCTTCGGCGCCAGCTCACGCAGCTGCTTACCCAGGGATGCCCAGTCGACATCGCCTTCGCCAACCTGAACGCCCTCACCGTCAACGCCGGTGCCGTCCACCAGGTGCAGGTGAATGGACAGCGGTGCCAGCTGCTCAACAGCCTCCGACAGCGGAATGTTCAGGAAGTTGCATGCAAGCATGGTGTGGGAGATATCCAGGCAGAGTGCGGTATCGAATGCACGCGAGAACTCTGCGGTGTCCTTCGGATCCAGGAACAGGTTGTGGTACTGCTGACCACCCATCAGCCAGGGGTACGGGGGCAGAGTCTGAGCAGCCAGGCGAACGCCGGATGCGTCCAGACGCTTCAGAGCCTCACCGATACGCTCGTACTTCTCAGCACGTGCAGCAGCGGGGATGTGCTTGTCCTTGGTGAAGCCACCCATGGTCACAACCATGACCGGGTCCTCGTCTACGGTGAAGTAGCGGGTCAGGTCACGGGTGATGTCGATAGTGCGCTGGACCTCAGCGATGGAGCGCTCCCACACCTCAGGATCCTTGGACGCGAGGTCCACCAGGAAGTCACCTGCGAACAGGTCGGGCAGGTGGGTGGTGAAGCCCATGTCCAGCTTGGAGTCAAAGACGTCGTCGATGTTAATCTCGAGGTCCTTGTAGGAGAAGTGGAACTCCAGGAAGTCCGGCTTAGCCTCTTCAATCAGCGGCTTGTAGTCGTGGTAACGAACCGGCAGACCCCAGGGGCGGTCGAACTTGAAGTCGCGGCGGGTCACCAGGTCGTCCTTCAGGTCACCCTCGAAGAAGAACGAGCCTTCTTCAACGTCGCGCTGCATGGTGCGGCCCAGCAGCTGCGGCAGGTAGTTCGGCTGCAGACCGCGGCCGGGGGACTTCACAGCAACATCAGCCTCGGTCACGACCTCGCCCTTAGCGATGTGGCGGGTAGCAACCAGGGACTTTGCCAGGTTCACGCGGTTCATCAGCTCACCGGTGGACACCTCGCGAGGAGCAGCAGAACCAATAGCGGTCTCAACCTCACGGATCTGCTGAACCATTGCCTTGAATTCCTCGGGCAGCAGGGAGACGGTGTGGTCGTTACCCTCGAGGGTCTTGTCGGTGGTGAAGTGCTTCTCGATAATCTTCGCGCCGCGAGCAACAGCAGCAATCGGCACGTGGTAGCCACGCTCGTGGCCGGAGTAGCCGACCAGGCACTGACCGATTTCAGCCAGGCGGTCCATGTACGCAAGGTTGACGTCCTTGAAGGGTGCCGGGTATGCGGACTGGCACTGCAGCAGAGCGTAGGATGCGCCAGCGTTACGCAGCAGGGCAACCGACTCGCGGATTTCCTCTTCGCGGCTCATACCGGTGGAGACCAGCATGGGCAGGCCGCGGGAAGCCACGTCGCGCAGCAGCTCGTGGTTGGTCAGGTCGGCAGAAGCAATCTTCATGCCCTGGATACCGTAGTCAACCAGTGCCTGAACGGAGGGTGCGTCCCAGGGGGTGCACATGATGTCCATGTCGTGCTGCTTGACGTGGTCGAAGACCTCGTACATCTGGTCAACGGTCAGGGAGAAGCGGGACAGCAGGTCCAGGGTGTACTGAACGCCCAGGTCCTCACCTGCGGTTGCTGCGCCGCGCTGGCGGTACAGAGCGTCCATGTCGCGCAGCTGGAACTTCACAGCATCCGCGCCGGACTCAACAGCCAGGTCCACCAGTTCCTTAGCGAAGTCAACGCTACCCTGGTGGTTGTTACCAATCTCAGCAATGATGAAGGAGGGGGAATCCTCGCTGATGGTGTGCTTACCAATGCGCAGAACGTCCTGCTCGTCCATTGCCAGCGCCACGAGGTGACCGCGCTCGTCGGTCAGCGGAACGTGGTTGATGCCCTTCGCGAAGTATCCGCGCAGGGTCTCGGGGTCAGCGTCAGCCGGTGCGGTCTGCGGGTTGGTGTTCGCAGCGTCCAGGGCGCTAGTCTCCAGGGATGCGGTCGGGTTAGCGATCAGCCAACGACGGAAGTCGCCGTCAGAGAGCGAACCACGCAGAATACCGGACTCGTTCACCAGGAAGATGATGCGCTGGCCGTTAGCAGAAATCTTCTGCAGTGCGTTGAGAATCGGGTCTTCAGCGAAGACCACGTAGGGGGCAATATTGCGTTCAATAATCACGATTTTGACCTTTTCGTTTGAGTGTTTAGTTGAATGCCTGAGTGCCGGTCAAGCCGGGAGCGGCAGACGAGGTACTGCCGCTGGTGAAGGTTACTTGCCTTCGGCCAGGATCTGAGTGAGCTGGTGCTCTGCCACGGAGAAGTCAATCGGTGCATCAATGTCGACGCCCTCGACCTCGTCCAGCATGAACAAGTCAATGGTACCGCCGGGGTAACCCGCAAGGCGGTTGTGGTGGTCCATGTACACGTGAGTCTTGGTGATGTACATCGAGCCGTTCTCGCGGTAGCGGAAGGTTTCCTTGGTCAGTTCCTGGCGGCGCGGGCGATGCATAATCTCGAATGCCGCGGTGGGCTCACCGTCTGCGTGCCAGGTCCAGATGAACGGACCAATCGGAATCACACCGACCATGGAGTCCTTACCGTTCTCAGCGAACTGGCGGACCGCACGAGCCAGGGTGCCGGGCAGACGCACGGGGCTGGTTGCCTGTAGCAGCATGACAGCCTCGGGCTCCCAACCGTTCTCGGTGTAGAACTCGATGGCGTGCTCAATGACCGGCTCGGTTGCGGTGGTATCTTCAGCCAGGTGTGCCGGGCGAATGAACGGCACCTCGGCACCGTACTCGCGGGCGATGTCAGCCAACTCAGCATCGTCGGTGGAGACGACAACACGTAGCTCGTGCTCGCCGGCTACTTCTTCCTTAGCAGCCAGTGCCTGCTCGATGGTCCATGCAACCAGCGGCTTACCCGCGATAGGACGCAGGTTCTTACGCGGAATGCCCTTCGAGCCACCGCGCACGGGAATGACGCAGAGAATACGCATTATGCCTCCAAAGTTTCAATCATTAGTTCAGCGATACGCTGTGCCGGTTCCTTCTTCGGCTGAACCGGTGCCGGGGTCGGTTCCTGGCCCCACTGGTTCATGCCGTAGCGGTCCCAGAACTCCACCAGCCATGCCGGCGGTGCAGGGTGGTATACCCACGCCGGGATTCCGCGGATCGCTGCCTCCAGAACACCGGTAGAGAAGATGGACACCACCGGGTTCGGTACCTCGTTCAGCGGGGTACCGGAGCGGTCAATACGGATACCTTCCTTCTCCCACAGCTTGTGGGTCAGCACCGACAGCTTGTCCTTCTCGCTCGGGTGCGGGCGGTAGGTTCCACCAAACTTCTTCAAGAAAGAGTGGGAAGCGTACGCGAAGGATGCGCGCGGCAGTTCCGCACCGTGCATCTGTCCCAGGAAAATCGGTTCCAGGTCGTTCTGCTTCTGCGCTTCAGCACCGGCAGCTTTCTGTGCCGCCAGGTAGAGTAGCTGCGAACCCACCGCGTGGGTGGTCACATCGCGGCGACCCGATGCCCAGAACTGGGCGTCCGCTTCGCTGAAAGCCAGCAGGGTGCATCCAACCGGTAGCGGCGGTGCCTGAGGCACCAGCAGGCCGTGCTGAACAACCCAGTACTCAGCGCCGATCGCGCGAGAGTACTCGTAGGCGGCCGCGCCGCGGGCCAGGTAGTGGCCGAGGGAAAGGACCACGCGCACACCGGGCAGGAGCCCCTGCAGCTGGTCGCCCGTCACTTCCTGCTCGGTCCAGGCATCACGGCCGTAACGCTCGGTGGCGTACTGGCCGTTGAGGTACTCCGAGGCGTCCTCGGGGACCCACAGGGCCACGCCCACGTTCTCGAGGTACTTGAGCGGCTCCAGCAGGGAGTTACGGCTCGTCGGGGAGAAAGAATCGAGCACGATGAGCACGCGGGGTACAGCGCCGCGGGTGTAGAGAACACCGCCAACAGGTGCTTCCTGTTCAGCCGCGCCCCCGCGCAGACGTCCGATAAGGCTGCGGGCCTCGCCCTTAGCCCAACGCAGGGTATTCTGGCGCTTCTGCCAGGCGGCCCATGCATCAATGTCGAGGGGATAGGTTAGGCCCATAGCTGCTCCAAAATCTTGACGCGCTGATCAAAGGTGTGCTCGGCCAGAGTACGCTTCTGACCGGCTTCACGAATCTTTCGCGCCCACTTCGGGTCACGGAAAATGCGGGTACAAATCTCGATGAGCTCATCGATGCTCTCGTACACCAAAACCTCTTCACCCGGAATGTAGTAGCGGTCCACGTCGGGGCGGTCAATCACCTGCAGGGCGCCAACGCCGGGCGCCTCGAAGGTACGCATGGTGAAGCCATCCTGGTTATTGTGGATGTTCAGCGTTGCCGGGGAGGACGCCATAATGCCGTACGCCTCGGAGCGGTCGATGTCGCGGCCGGCGGGAACACCGGAGTCCTTGAACTGCTTGGTGCGCAGAATATCGTAGGGGTGACGCGACCAGGCACGGCCGTACGCGCGAACCGGCAGACCGGCGGCGACGAGGGCCTGCAGGGTCTCCTCGCGGTTGGGGTACTTGGCGCCCACGAAGTTGATGGAGTCCTCACGCACGGGAATAACCGGGCAGTGGGTGTCATAGGCGTTGGGCATGTCGAGCACCTCGAAGCCCTGCTCGCGCAGGTGCTGCGCGTCCAGCGGGCTGTAGCTTGCCAGCGAACCCAGGTGGTGCAGGTCCTCTTCGGTGTAGCTCATGCGGCGCATCTCGTCGTAGAGCCAGGTGCCGTAGCGAACGCCGGAGGTTTCCAGCAGGTCCCACCATTCGCGGGAGAGCATGTCGCCCTTAATGACCAGCACAATATCGGGGCGGAACTCGTTGAAAGCGTCAATAGCCTTTCGAGTTGCCTGAGCCGCGAAGCTTTCGGGGCGGTACTTCTCGGGCAGCTCGTGGGCAAGCTTGTTGAGGATACGCTCGGGCAGAGTACCCGGCGCATCGTAGATGTGGGTGCGCACTTCGTATCCGTGCACTTCCAGAGATGCCTGAATTGCCTTCCAGTACCCGTGGAATGCGGGCGAGAGCAGTAGAAGTTTGGGCTGAGTCATATGAGGATTGAATCCTGTCGGCGTTTGCTATACGAACCCGCAGGGTAAAACCGTGCGGTGCTATGTGTTGGAGTGAAGAGGAACGGAAAGTTTCACCTAGAACTTGAGGCAAAACATACCTACTGAAATTTTACAACGAAAGCAGGAGACGACACACTCGAGTGCACTGTGTCGCCTCCTACGTTCTATATGTGCCTTCTGTGATGTCGCGTTCAAAATCTTGCGGAACTACCGCTGTAGATTCCGCACGTTTCGCGTCTAGTTCTCGCGGCGCTCTGCCTTGGCGATACGCTCCAGCTCGGTGGCAAGGAAGCCACGAGCATCCACGTCCTTATTGCGCAGGCCGCGTACCGAGTTCACCAGGAAGTTCGCGTAGCTGGTAGCACGCAGAGCAACAGCAAGCTTCTTCTCCCAGCCCCACTTATCCGCATAAATGAAACGAGCAGTGGTCAGCCACTGTACACGACGCTCAGAAGGCGAAGATCCGCCACCCTCGTGGGTTACAGTCACCGAAGGAATCAGGTAACGATCCACACCAGCGTTCGAGAGGCGATACTGGAAGTCCACCTCTTCACTGTTCATGTAGAAACGCTCATCCATGCCACCAATGCGGTTGAAGGTCGCACGAGGAACAACCATGCACGCACCCATAACCCAGTCGACCTTCGCGTCCGAGGTGCCGGTGCAGGCCTCAACATCGTGGCCAACACCGCGGTGCCACCAGTTGGTCGGCTTGAAACGAGCCAGCGGAGTGAACCATTCCCACGCCACATGTGCCGCGGTGGGGAACTTGCGAGCCACCCACTGCTGCTTGCCGTCGTGGCCAATAATCTGCGGGCTAGCCAGGATCTCGCCGTGGCGTTCCACGGCTGCAAGCATACGCGAGACGAAGCTGTTATCCAGCTCCAGGTCGCTGTTGAGGATGAAAACCCATTCACCGGTCGCGGCAGCAACACCGGAGTTCACAGCCTTACCGAAACCACCGTTGACGGGGCGGCGAACCACGGTCACACCCTCAACCTCGGGGAAGGGGGTGGGAGAAACATCATCAGAGACAATAATCTCGATATCGGCGGGGTCAATGCCCTGCTGAGTACGCAGAGTGTCAATAATGGCAAGAACCGGTTCCGGCTCGCCGTAGAAAGGAATAACCGCAGAAACGCGGGGAAGGAAGGTCATGTATTACAATCTTTCTTGAGTGAGAGGGATAATAGAAACCACCGTAGCGGTGGGTGCTATCGTCTCTAGGATTATACAACTTCACTACTTTTTCAGCTGCACTTTTCGATTACCTATACAGGTAACAAATACTCACCCACTATCAACTCGCCATCTTACACATTCGAAAGGGGACTTTCTCGTGGATTCTGATATCCAACCCATCAATGAATCAGAAAGGGTCGCCGTATACACTGTTCAGCAACCCGCTTTCAAACGTGCTGTCACTGCAGCTTACAGCTCTATTCGCCATAAGTATTTGGGGAAATATATTAACCTTCTACGTCGCGGTGAAAAATTTATTCTCCTTTCCTACCCTATCTCCCGGGGAGGCAATTGGCTGTATCTATGGGCCCGCGCTGCGACTCTGCGCCATCACGGTACCGATAAAGCATCTTTGCTCTACGGTCCCGGTATGGAGGCATGGACCGAGGAATTCCCGAAACTTGCCTCTATTACGGCTCCTTTGTCAGAGTACACGTTCTTCACCCGCCGTAGCGGCTACTTCCCGACGGATATTGAGAAAGATATCAGCGAAGAAGATTTGCACTTTTTTATTCGCGAATATCTTCTTTCTTCAGAGGCCTTTAGTGAGCGCCTTGCAAGAATGCAGAATGTAGTGGATGAAAATTCTCTCGTCATTAATGTTCGCCGAGGCGATTACTATTCCGTGCCTCAAATTAGTGAGGTTTTCGGAATTGATACGGTGACCTATGTGGAGGAAGCACTGAAGAAGCTTCAGGATACCGTTACTCCTTCAAAAATTATTTTTGTATCAGATGATCTTCAGTGGTGCGAGGAAAATCTCTCACATCTGAGCTCAGTTGCGCCCTGCATTTTCGAAAAGCAGGGATCTGGCATGTTCGATGACCTGGCCCTTGTGGCTAGCGCGCCTTACCTGATTCTAACCAATACGACCTTCGGCTATTGGGGGGCTTACATCGGTGAGTTGTTAGCTCAGAAGGTTGTCCTTTCCCCTGATATTCATCAAGTTATTCCTGTAGACGATCGTGCCTATCAGAGCCGCCCAAAGATGCACCGCACTCATTGGGTTGCTGTGCATCATCCCGAAGGTAAAAACTGGATTACGGGTGAACTGCTGTGATTAACGCTCTTAAATCCCTCAAGCATCAGCTTTTCCTGCTAAAAATTAATCGTGATAAAAAACGCGAAGCGATTGAGCTCCGTGAGAGTGCTGAGTTTAAAGAGCGTTACGCTTCACTCAACAAAACATTTACCCACGCGGATCTCCCCTCTGGTCCCTTCATCTGGGGCATAACCATGGTGAAAAACGAAGCAGATATCGTCGAGCAGACGATCCGACATCTACTCAATCAAGGTGTGGACCATATCTTAGCAGCCGATAATGGCTCTTCTGATGGGACCTATGAGCTGCTGCTCGAACTCAGCAAGAATCTACCGGTGCACGTTATTCAGGACCGTGAGCTAGCCTACTACCAGTCAGAGAAAATGACTTGGCTTGCTGACCGGGTGATGGAAGCGGGCGCTGAATGGATTATCCCTTTCGACGCTGATGAATTTTGGTATGGTGTTTCTGCTCCGCTATCGGAAGTCCTACGCTCGCAAAAGGGTCATACTGTCGAGCTGACGAAGCTGTACAACGTTTTTCCCAGTATTGAAGGACCTACTCTCAGGATTGATCCAACTCCCCACTGGGATCTGAAAGTGTGTTTCTCACGCTGGGAGAATGCAGTTATCAAAATGGGCAACCATGAGGTCATTGCACCGGGTAAGCAGAAGCTTAATGAAGTTGCTATCATCCACTACCCCTGGCGTTCAAAAGAACAATTTACGCGCAAGCTACGTCAAGGGGCTAAGGCGTTGGAAGCCACCAATCTGCCTGAAGAGATGGGATACCATTGGAGACGTAATGGTGATATAACCGTTGAAAGTGCTACCCCCCTATGGGAAGCACTTTTGCGCGGCGAAGTTAACCATGAAACCGTCACTTGGCATCCAACTGGCCCTCTTACATCTATTGGCTCTTTACCTCAAGAGTTTAAAGAAATCGTTCATTTGCTCAAAGAAAAGACGGCTACAGGTATTTAACACGGATATTTCCAGACGGTAAAAAATACAACATAAACAAAAGAAGGGGCTCTCGTTCATGACGAGAGCCCCTTCTGCTTTAGATATGCAACCTATGAGACTAATCCGGCAACTGGCCCAGCTTCACCAGGTTAGCGAATTCAGCGTTGGCCTGCTGCACCTCCACAAAGGTACCTTGATTAGCAATCTGTCCCTTGGAGAGATAAACCAGCTGGTCAACATTACGAACCGTCGACAATCGGTGAGCCACGATAATAACCGTAATGTCCTTAGAAATACGCTCGATGGTCTTCGTGATCTTGTGCTCGGTCTCGTTGTCCAATGCGCTGGTTGCTTCATCCAGAATCAACACACTCGGGTTACGGTACAGTGCACGGGCGATACCCAGGCGCTGCTTCTGACCACCCGACAAACGGGTGGCGTTGTAGCCAATCTTAGTTTCCAGGCCATTCTCCAGAGAGTCGATAACCTCGGTCAGAGCAGCCACTTCGAGGCAGTACTTGACACGTTCCACGTCAATTTCCTCAGGCTTTAGTCCGAATGCTACAGCCTCCAGCACAGTGGAATCTGCGATAAAGACATCCTGGGGAACGTAGCCGATATGTTGGTGCCAGGAACGCAGGTCCTTCAGAATCGACTCACCATTCTGCAGCACCTGACCACGGGTCGGTGCAAAGAGACCCAGAATAAGGTCAATCAGAGTAGTCTTACCCGAACCAGAACCACCCACAAAAGCAATTGAGGAGCCCATCGGGATATCAAGAGTGATGTCCTTCAGCACAGGCTTATCACCGTCAGGGTACTGGAAGGTCAGATTATCAATCTGAATATTAACAGGCTCAATGCTCTTGTTGATGTAGTCGTGATCCTTCGGGACGACCGGTGCGGAGGGCATCTTGAACATACGCTCTTCAGGGGTAAGGTGTTCAAGCTCTTCCAGCAGTGTATCACTCGCATGTTCACCTGCACGGATGCTACCAAGAGAGGCAACCATACGGGTGTAGTTAGGCAAAATACGAATGCAGGCACCAGCAAAGAGAAGCAAATAGCCAGTGCTATCAGCACCTTGCGTAGCGCTCATAAAGGCCAAGAGAGCAGCAATACCAACAATGAAGATGATTTCCAAGGTGTACTTCGGGAAATCGGAGAGGAAAGCACTACGCATTGACGCATTAACAGAGTCAATTCGCTTTTCCTGGTAGCGGTAGGTGTAGCGTTCAGTCACACCGTACATGCGGATTTCACGGAAGCCCACTACAGCTTCGATAGCCGCGTCCAGCGCGCCCTTAGTCGCATTCAGTACGATGACGCCCTGTTCGCGGTTCTTGCGCTTGAGCACAGCCTGTAGCACGAACGAAGCCAGACCGAAGTAGATAAAGGCGAGAAGAGCAGGCACCGGCATAATGACTAGTAGCATTACCATCAACACAATAATTGACAGTAAGTCACCGATAAAGCCAAGCACACCGTTGACAAAGGTACCGTAGGCCTGACCCGCCACATCATTTACGGAGTTCAGCACCGGGGCGGTACCACGCTTACGGTGGTCCAGGTAGGGCTCGCGCATGTAGCGGTTTAGCAGAGTCACTGAAACAGCGCTCTGCTGGGTGGCGATGAAGCCGAGGCTCCAGCGACGAATAATTAGGGAGAAGACACCCTTGAAAACAAATGCTGCGACGAGAGCCACGCCGAAGATAACAATTAGGGTGGGGGTATCCGGATCGCCGAAGAAGTTAGAAACTTTCAGGATGAAGCCTTCACGTGGGGTTCCCATAGCGAGGTTCACCAGAGGAAGCACGAGAGCCACACCAAGCATCTCAAAAAGCGATACCGCAAAGAGACCCAAAATGTTTAGTACCAAGAGCCTAAACTTTTTACCCGGGAAAAAAACCCGAATTTTAGAGTAAACACTCTTCACAATAAAACCTATACCTTCTGTGAATATTTTTTCACAATGAAACGATGAGCTGGACGCTCAATATAATAATGAGCCAGCAGCGCGAGAATACTCGCGATGATAAGAGAAACTACGACGTACACCAGACCCGTTATACCGCCGTGAGCGGATGCAGCCGAAGGTACCGATCGCACGTAAGCCAGCACCAGCTCATGCACCAGGTAGAATGCGAAACTTGCTTCACCAGCAACGACCCCAATCTTCCAGAACACGTTCTTTTCGCGAGGCTGAGCGGAACGTTGGATATCCCAGAGCCCCAATACAAGAATCAATACCGCCCAGACCGGTGCCAGTAGCAGGCCATGAGCCGTCTGTAGCAGGTAGAACTTCGAGCTGACGTACATGGCGCCGAGAGCTATAGCAATCATGGCCAAGCAGTGGTAACCGTGAATCACGGGAACGCGGTAACCATCACGCACCTTGAGAGCAAAGAGGCCCAGAGCCAGGCCGAGTGCGAACTCGCCCGAGCGCAGAAGTGGGTTAGCGTACACCACCACGTCCATAAAGTTCGACTGGGCGGCCAGAATATAGGAGACCGTTGCCATCAGTAGGAACCAGCCACCCAGTAGAGCAGCCTTCACACGGTAGCGCATACCATCCAGGCGGTTCAGTACGAACGGGGTCATGAGGTAGAAGAATGCCTCGCAGGAGAGTGACCAGCTCACCGCATTATTTGAGAAAATAACTTCCCAGGACGGTACCCATGCCTGCAACAGAACCAGATTCAGCAATGCACTCAGCGGGTTGAGGTCTCCAGCAGAGTTAGACACTCCGAACAGTAGAAGACCCAGCAACGCCACGCAATAGAAGAAGAGATGCAGAGGGTATACCCTCGCAAAGCGGCGAAGATAGAAGTTCTTCGCCCCAGCGTTCTTGTTATACGACCATGCCAACACGAATCCAGAAAGAATAAAGAAGAGCGAAACACCCACATAACCGAGGCGCGCACCCGGAAGCCAGTTAGCCCATTGAGTCCCGTGGATAACGTGGTACCCGAACACAAGAAGTGCCGCCGGACCGCGCACAGCAGTCAGAGAATCCAACATAATCCTGGATGCTGGGCGTACGGGCGCTGTCATTAAGCATCTCCCTTAGCAATCGAACCGTCTTCATTCCAGTAACGCCACTGTAGGAATTTGCCCCACACCATCGGCCCCTTAGCTACGAATTTAATACGCTCATCGGGACGGCCATGCGAAATGTTCTCCCATACCTCAGCAATTTCAGCATCGCTGAGCTTGCTACCCGCTTCCCAGTGAGGCGCGAAGTAGCTCAAATCCTCACCAGTACGACGGGAGGTCTCGGTTCCCACGCGTACCTTACGGGCAATCTGAGCAATGCCTCGGTACTGCAGGTGAACAATCTCAAGTCGCTGCTCAATATCGCCAAGACGGCACACATCGTGATTACCTGGGATGACCACAGCGAAGGGGTGAGAGCGGAAAGCACACTTACCCGGGAAGGGGTAGGAAGCGTCCATCACCAATTCGGTGTCCACGATGTTCTCAGGCGAATCAACGGTAGGTACAGTGTGGTGGAATCCTGCATAGTAGATGCCCATGTTATCGGGTGCGTTGCGCAGGAAATCACCAAGCTTCTCATCCTCCGCATACCAGAATTCGTCACCATCAAAAGGAATAATCCAGCGAGCGCCACTACGCCAAGCCAAGTGCGAAAGATAGGTTATCTTCTCAGACTGAATATGCCGGTCGCAGTTATCTTCAGCAAAGATAAGTCGCGAATCCTCGTTTGCTCGCTGACGCAAGTACTCACGAGTACCATCAGTCGAGAGGTTGTCAGCGACAATAATCCGATCAATTCCCTGGGCAAAAAGATGGTCGAGCACAGAGGGCAAAATATCTAGCTCGTTCTTAACGACAGAAACAGCCCACACTTCCTGACGAGGACCTTTAAGACGCGGTGCAGGAAGGTTATGGACTTTGAGAAAACGAATGGCTTCAACCTGATCTCGCCAGAGTTTAGGGGTGTTTCGCCGTTTAAAGGAATAACTAAGCTGACCCAATTCTGAGCGGATTTTTGAGAGAAGGTTCATGATGCCTTTCTCGACCCGTCACAAGATATAGACGAGCCCATGAGTTTGAGGAGTGATGAGTAGATGCTAGCCATAATTCTAACACGCAGGCTTTCCTCGCCCTCAGAAAGTTTTCTGTACTTTAGGTCATTTTTCGTTCGAGAATACTCAATAGTTACGTCAACATTATGTACATCTGTAGGGTATTCGCCACACGCAGGAAAAGGAACCGTTGAAGGTGCAAGTAACTCGGTATGATAGATACTATTCATTCAACCAACCCGACACTTCCGGCTTCCCTGTTCACTGTTGGGTACGTCAATTAGAAAAGGCTTTTTGATGGGCATCTTCAACATTAAGTCCCTCAAGGACAAGTACGCGTGGGGGTCCTCCGAGGACAAAACCAACTCCGCAGAAACCGCCGAGGAGCACCCGGCACCCCCCGCTTCTTCCTCCGCGAATATTGCCGATGGAGTCCGTTCCCTCATTAAGAGCAACCCCGAACTGGCAGGCAAGAACCGCCGCGGGGTAGCCGGTCGTACCATCACCCCCGACGGTTCGCTCCGCGAAGCCATCGGAGACTACGAAGTCCGTTCCCCCTCCGAGGTAGCCGCTCAGGAAGTCACCCCGGAAGAAGAGCTCAGCGCCGACGGCACCGCAACCGTCTCCGCGCAGCCCCTCACCCACACCGATATCGAGGCTACCCCCGGTGACATTCTCGACGTAGACGAAAAGCCCGCAGGACCCAACATTATCCGCGTGGGTCAGCGCAACGCGCCCACCGTTGATGCCGAAGAGCTTGCCAACCCCGAAGAAGCCAACAGCCAGAATACGCAGGCTTCCCGCCAGACAACGAAACCCCGCAGCGAACGCCCCTCCCTCTTCAAGTTCTCCCCCAGCACCCTCAACCAGGCTGACAGCACACGTAAGGACGGCCCCTTCGAAGCGCTCTTCGTGTGCACCGGCAACATTGCCCGTAGCGCATCCGGCGAGGTCATCTCCAAGCACCTTGCCGCCGAGTACGGTCTGGAAGACAAGTGGATTTTCGCCAGCGCAGGCACCGGTGCCCTCGTCGGCCACGGCGTCTACGAACACGTGGCCAACGAACTCATTGAGCGCGGCTACAACCCCGAAGGTTTCGCGTCCCGCCAGCTCAACGGCCAGATTATTGAGAACGCCACCATCATCCTGGTGGCTGAGAAGGTGCATGCCGACTGGATTGTGCGCGAGTGGCCCCAACACCACTCCAAGATTAAGCTGCTCAAGCAGGTTGCACGTATCCGCGAAGATGCTCGCCGCGCCGAACCGCTGTCCTACCTCTACTCTTACGGCGCCCGCCCGCTTGATACCGACAAGCTGGAAGACCCCTACCGCCGTGGCCCCGCAGCCGCTAAGGTCGCAGTGGACGAGGTGGAGCAGTCCCTGCGCGTGATTCTGCCCTGGCTCGCACAGGCACACCGCTAAGCGCACACCGCTAAACATACGAGGCTAAATACAGCGCTAACCCGGCTGGAACAGATATCTGCTCCAGCCGGGTTAGCTTTAGCCTCTACAACTTAGCCTCAATAGCAGAAAGTCCCCCACCGACCAACAGTCAGCGGGGGATTTTCGTTAGGCTTTAGAAGCCTAGTGATCGAAAATCTCGGTCACAGAACCCTCGTCGAAGACCTCGCGGATAGCGCGAGCGATCAACGGAGCGATGGAGAGAATAGTCAGGTTATCGAACTGCTTCTCTTCCGGCACGGGCAGGGTGTTGGTCACGACGACCTCCACAGCACCGCACTGGGACAGACGCTCAGCAGCCGGATCGGACAGAACCGGGTGGGTTGCCGCAATGATAACTTCCTTCGCGCCCTTGTCCATGAGGACCTTCACAGCGCCAGCAATGGTGCCGCCGGTGTCAATCATGTCGTCAATCAGCACGCAGGTACGACCCTCAATGTCACCCACAACAGTCTTAGAAACAGCCTGGTTGGGGACGTTGATGTCGCGGGTCTTGTGCACGAATGCCAGGGGCGCGCCGTCCAGCAGGTCAGCCCAGTGCTCAGCCACACGGACACGACCGGTATCCGGGGACACAACGGTCACGTTGGACAGGTCGTCCACGCGGTCGCGGATGTGCTTAGCCAGAACCGGAATCGCGAACAGGTGATCCAGCGGACCGTCGAAGAAACCCTGAATCTGCGAAGTGTGCAGATCCACGCACATCAGACGGTCAGCACCAGCAGTCTTGTACAGGTCCGAAATCAGACGTGCCGAGATAGGCTCACGGCCCTTGTGCTTCTTGTCCTGACGAGCATAGGGGTAGAAAGGAGACACCACGGTAATAGAGCGAGCAGATGCACGCTTGAGTGCATCAATCATAATGAGCTGCTCCATGAGCCATTCGTTGATGGGTGCCGGGTGCGACTGAATCACGAAAGCGTCCGCACCGCGCACAGACTCCTCAAAGCGGACGTAGGTCTCGCCGTTGGCGAAGGTGTATGCGGAGGTGGGCAGCAGGTCGTGATCAAGTGCCTGTGCAATCTCCTCGGCAAGCTGGGGGTGTGCTCGACCGGAGACCACTACAAGCTTGCGCTCACCGGGGTTGGTAATCTCGCTACTCATGGTGTTGTTCTTTCCTCGAATTAGGATTCTGCCGGTTCCTGCGCACCAGCAGCTTTAGCTGCCTCGGCGGGTTCGGTACCGGCACGGTTCTTCAGGACCCAGCCATCGATGGTGCGCTGGGAAGTCTCAGAGTAGGCGAGGGCGCCCGCAGGAACATCCTTACGGATCAGCGCGCCCGCGCCGGAGTAGGCACCGTCACCGACGGTAACAGGTGCAACATAAATGCCTGCGGAGCCCATGCGAGCATGAGCACCAATAACGGAACGGTTCTTCACCAGACCGTTGTAGTTCGCGAAGATAGAGCCAGCACCAATGTTTGCGCCCTCACCAATGGTGGCGTCACCAACGTAGGACAGGTGCGGAATCTTTGCGCCATCACCAATCTGCGAGTTCTTAGCCTCGCAGAAGGTGCCAAGCTTAGCGTCCTTGCCCAGAGTGGTACCGGGGCGCAGGTATGCGAAGGGGCCAACAGTTGCGCCTTCACCAATGACAGCACCGAAACCGTGAGCGCGGATGACGGTAGCGTCAGCCTCAACGGTCATGTCGGTCAGGGTGGTGTCCGGGCCAATGGTGGCGCCGGTAGCGACGGTGGTGGAGCCGTGCAGCTGCACGCCCGGCAGCAGGGTTACGTCGTTCTCAATGGTGACGGTGACGTCAACCCAAGTGTTCTCAGGATCAACGATGGTCACGCCGTTACGCATGTGAGCCTCGAGGATGCGGTTGTTGAGCATACGACCCAGCTGAGCCAGCTGCACGCGGTCGTTAGCGCCCTCGACCTCCCAACGGTCCTCAATAGCCAGAGCGGAGGTACGGTGGCCCTTCGAACGAGCAATGGACAGAACGTCGGTAATGTACTTCTCGCCCTGTGCGTTGTTGGTGGTCACCTCAAGCAGTGCCTCACGCAGAACAGCGGCGTCAAAAGCGTAAATACCGGAGTTGATCTCGGTAATTTCGAGCTCTTCGGGGGAAGCGTCCTTCGCCTCAACAATAGCGGTCACTTCGCCAGCCTGGTTACGGACAATACGACCGTAGGCGCCGGGCTCATCAATGTGAGTAGTCAGAACGGTTACGGAGTTCTTGTCTTCCTCGTGGAAGGCAATCAGTTCGCGCAGAGTCTCGGGGCGAAGCAGAGGAACATCGCCGTAGGTCACCAGGACGGTGCCGGAGACGGGTGCCTGCGCATCCAGAGCGCTCAGACCGACCTCAACAGCGCGGCCGGTACCCGGAATCTCATCCTGATCAACGATGGTTACCTCAGGGTCAAACGCAAGCACATGCTCAGCAACCTTATCGCGCTGGTGGCGTACCACAACAGCGAGGCGCTCGGGGTTCAGATCGCGTGCAGCAGCGACAGCGTGCTCAACCATGGATCGACCACCAATGCCGTGCATGACCTTGGGGGTAGCGGACTTCATGCGCGTACCAGCGCCTGCGGCGAGAACGATCACTGCAGAGGGTGCCAGTTCAGTGTTCACTGGGAAGACTCCTTAGTAGTGGTTGTAAGAGTGAGGAGTGAGCGCGGACCGCTAACTCTCTATCAACGGTGCCGTTGAGTGCTTACGCTCCGCCACTAGGACTCGAACCTAGACAAACGGCTCCAAAGGCCGCTGTGCTGCCATTACACCATGGCGGATTATCCTTACATTCACGACAAGCCCCCGCTAGCGGGTCCTCATCGTCATTGACCGCCATTTTGGGCACAGAACAGCGCAATGCAGGAAATGCTTTCCTCAGTTTATCAAATATCTGTGCTCAACTTAGCCGCGCGCCCCGCAATCCCCACAGCTTTTCTCAGCACCGCCAAGTAGCCCCTCATCAAAGCTTGGAGCGCTACTTGAACTGAAGACTCACCCTGTACCCTAGAAGGCGTGGCACATCTACTTGGCGGCGAATCGCTGCACCTCGAATTCCCTACCCGAACCATCTTTGAGGGCATCACGGTCGGTCTGAACGAAGGCGACCGCATCGGCATTGTCGGTCGCAACGGCGACGGCAAGTCCACCCTCATGAAGATCCTTGCCGGCCGGCTCGAACCGGACTCCGGCCGCGTTACCGTGCGCGGCGGCACCCGCATCGGCTACCTCGACCAGTCAGACGTCCTCGACGACGACCACACCGTCGGCTACGCAATTGTGGACGACACCCCCGAATACGAATGGGCGTCGCAGGCACGCATCCGCGATGTTATCTCCGGTCTGGTCTCTGACCTGCCCTGGGATGCACCCGTCTCTTCGCTCTCTGGCGGTCAGCGTCGACGCGTAGCGCTCGCCTCCCTGCTCGCGCAGGAGTGGGACGTGCTCATGCTCGACGAGCCCACCAACCACCTGGATGTTGAAGCCATCACCTGGCTCGCTAACCACCTGAAGTCCCGCTGGTCCAAGAATGCTGGCGGACTCATGGTCGTCACCCACGACCGCTGGTTCCTCGACGAAATCTGTACCTACACCTGGGAAGTGCACGACCGCATCGTCGAGCCCTTCGAGGGCGGCTACGCGGCGTACATCCTGCAGCGCGTGGAACGTGACCGTCAGGCGGCCGCTGCGGAGGCGAAGCGTCAGAACCTGATGCGTAAGGAGCTCGCTTGGCTGCGCCGCGGTGCGCCCGCGCGTACCTCCAAGCCGAAGTTCCGCATTGATGCCGCCAACGCCCTCATTGCGGACGTCCCGCCGGTGCGTGACACCGTGGAGCTGAAGAAGATGGCAGTCTCCCGCCTCGGCAAGGACGTGGTGGACCTCGAAAACGTCTCCGTCGTCTACGACGACCCCTCGATGCCCAACGGCAAGCGCCCCGTGCTGAAGAAGGTCACCTGGCATATTGCTCCCGGCGAGCGCACCGGCATCCTGGGCGTGAACGGTGCGGGTAAGTCGACTCTGCTTTCGCTGGTGACCGGCGATTTGAAGCCGACCGAGGGCCGGGTCAAGCACGGTAAGACGGTGAAGATTGCGACCCTGACCCAGCAGCTTGATGAGCTCAACGAGGTCGCTAACGACCGCGTCTCGGATGTGATTGGCCGCAAGAAACGCAGCTACATTGCTGACGGCAAGGAGCTGTCCCCCTCGCAGATGCTGGAGCGTCTGGGCTTTACGAGTGCGCAGCTGTCTACCCCGGTCAAGGACCTTTCGGGTGGTCAGAAGCGTCGCCTGCAGCTCATGCTGATTCTGCTGGATGAACCGAACGTACTGATTCTCGACGAGCCGTCCAACGACCTGGATACCGATATGCTCGCTGCGATGGAGGATCTGCTGGACACCTGGCCGGGTACCCTGCTGGTGGTCAGCCACGACCGTTACCTCATGGAGCGCGTCACTGATCAGCAGTACGCCGTGATTGACGGTTCGTTCCGTCACTTGCCCGGCGGCGTGGACGAGTATTTGGCGCTCTCAGCAGCTGGTGCTGGCGGTTCTGCCGCCGGTAGCGTGCAGGCGCGTGCCGCCTCCTCGGCGCAGGCTTCTGCTGAGCCGGATACCCCGAAGGTCTCCGGTGCCGAGCTGCGTGCGGCGCAGAAGGAATCCGGTGCGATTGAACGCCGCCTCGCCAAGCTCGCTGCAGAACAGGAGAAGCTCTCCGAGCAGATGAGCGCGCACGACGCCTCCGACTACGCCGGTTTAGCGGCACTCGGCGAGCAGCAGCAGACACTTCAGGATGAGATTGACGAGCTAGAAATGCGCTGGCTCGAGCTCTCCGAGCTGCTGGGCTAAGGTCTATAGACATAGAAGAATGCCGGTTCTAGATTCAATCTAGAACCGGCATTCTTCATATATTCAGCGCTCAGCTACAGCGGCAACTAAGGGTGATTCAGAATCGCACTAACCGCGCTCACAGCGTGGTTGCCCGCAGCGCGAAGAGTGGAGGCAAGAGCCTCCGCCCGAGCCTGCGAAGAAACCAGCAGAAGCACCGTCGGACCGGAACCGGACACCAGGGAGGCGTACACGCCCTCACTCTCGCGCAGGTTCAGGGTCTGTTCCAGCTGCGGGGCGCACGAAAGCGCGGGAGCCTGCAGGTCGTTACGTAGCAGCGGTGCCAAGGAGGCGAGCGCCGCCTCCGAACCATCATAAGAATTCAGGGTGCTCAGAAGCTCTACGGGTTCCACCAGCTTGCCTGAGGCAGGGTACAGCCCCGAGGCGCGGCCCGCATCCAGCTGCTTGAAGACGCTGGGGGTGGAGAGGCCAAACTGCGCGGCGACAATCACCAGGTGCAGAGGGTCCCGAGGCGCCGCAACATTCTGCAGCTCGGTGCCGGTCCCCTGCCCCAGTGCGAGGGTCTGCCCGAGCGCGGCACGCACGCTAAAGGGAATATCGGCACCCAGCTGCGCGGCAAGACGTTCATAATCCGTCTGGGTCAGGAGCGCACCGGTGCGGCCGGTTGCGTGCAGGTAGCGGTCCGTAGCAATGAGGGCGGCAGCCGCGTCCGCTGAACCGCCCGCCATACCGCCAGCCACGGGCACAGCCTTCGCAATATGCAGGTGTAGCGCCGGGACAGAGCCAATACCGTGCTCCGCAAGGATTAGCTCCGCGGCACGGTACACGAGGTTCCGCTCATCCATCGGCACATCGGCTGGGTCGAACTGCCCCGCCTGCATCTGCTGCTCCACCAGGGAGCCGGGCATAATGTCCATGCTCAGGCTCAGCCCCGGCGTCTGCCCCTCAGAGACCGTAATGGTCTCCGTCAGAGAGACCGCCGCAAAAAGCGTAGTCAGCGGGTGGTAGCCGTCCGGGCGGACGTCCCCCACAGCGAGGTACAGATTGACCTTACCGGGAGCATCAACCGAAATAGCGACCTGGGTACTCATCAGCGCATACACCTTTCGCGCGGAAACTCGCGTGAGAACGTCAGTGAAAAATTTAGAGCGGGAAGAAGCTACTTCGTTACAGGCTCAGCCGGAATAGTCAGCGAAGCCTCCGCAATGCGGATAAAGCCGTGAATATCCAGCTTCTCACCGCGCTCCGTCGGAGCGATACCGGCAGCCACCAGAATCTGCTCCGCACGCGCACCCGAGCCCGCCCAGGAGCTCAACGCGGCACGCAGGGTCTTACGGCGCTGAGCGAAGGCCGCGTCCACGATCGTGAACACCAGGTCGCGGTCAACGGTAGAGAGCGGCTCTTCGCGCATGCGGAAGCCGACCAGGCCAGAGTTAATCTTCGGCGCAGGCCAGAACACGTTCTTGCCAATCACGCCCGCCTTATACACCTCGGCATACCAATTAGCCTTCACCGAGGGCACACCGTAAATCTTTGAACCCGGGGTCGCCGAAAGACGGTCGGCGACCTCGTCCTGAACCATCACCAGGGCGTGACGAATGCTCGGGAACTGCGCAAACAGGTGCAGAAGCACCGGAACCGCCACGTTATAGGGCAGGTTCGCCACCAGAGCATCCGGAGTGCGAGGCAGCTCGGTGACCTTCAGGGCGTCCATGAGCACCACGTCAATATCGCCCGCCTTCTCAGGGCGGAACTTCTCAATCGTGTGCGGAAGCTGCTGAGCCAGGGGCGGGTCAATCTCCACCGCCACCATATCCTTCGCAGCGTCCAGGATGCCGAGGGTCAACGAACCCAGGCCCGGGCCGACCTCCAGCACCGTCTCCTCCGGTGAAATCTCTGCCGCGTTGACAATACGACGAATCGTATTAGGGTCAATCACAAAGTTCTGCCCAAGAGTCTTCGTAGGACGAATACCGAGCATCTCGGCAAGCTCACGAATCTCAGCAGGGCCGAGCAGGGGCAGATCGTTCACAGCGTTCCTTCACATAGGTGGATGGTGGGGAGGTTACAGTTTAGGTTACCGCGAGAAACGCTGCTTTACCTCATCAACAGTGGCTTCCAGAGCGTTCTTAGCATTTGTAATACGCTTCTTCGGTGCCAAAGCGATACGCACTCGATCCAGCGGACCAGTACCGTGCTGGAGACTATTCACCTTATCCAGATGACGCTTACCGGATTCCAAAATGACGCTGCTGCCTTCCCAGCCGCACAGGCCAGGCTGCACAAAACGCACATCCACACCCCACTGCTGGTACAGCTTGTAATCATCAGCTACGGTGCCCGGTACCTTATCCTCAAATTGCTTGAGCAACAGCTCAGCACCCGAACGGGAAATCAGGTACAGACCGGTGCAAATCAGGGGCCACGTACCGTACGGCTTACCCATACGGTACTTACCGTGTACAAAAGGAGACAGCAGAGACAGGCGGATGTATTCCACCTGCGGGTTCAGCTTGCCGGCATCATTCGCAAAAGAATCGCTGAGGTTCACCAGCTGCACCTGCGGGTACTTCGTGATGATTGCGTTCACCACCGCCTCAGCATCCGGAGAAAGAAGAATGTCGTCTTCAGCAATCAGTGCCCAGTCGGCGTCGCTCGCAACAAAGTCACGCCACATCTTCACGTGGCTAAGCATGCAACCCTTCTCCGCGGGGCTCGGGTCGCGATGCCAGCGGCTACGGAAAAACTCAACGTCAAATTCTTCATCAGTGACGTGATTATCGCGGTTATCCACCGCAGAATAACGGACAAAATCCTGCGCGGGTGCGCCCACCGAATAGAACGAGTCAAAACGGTTCGCGCCATCCAGGCCCAGAACATACTTCAGAATCTTTGCCATGTTTTTCCCTTCAATAGCTCATCCAGAAGACCTAAGCAGTAGAAGATCGCGTCGGCTAATGATGAGCTTTCAGAACTTCAGACCACCTGCACAACAGAGGGGTTCATCAATCTTAAAAATCAGTGCGTAAACGGCAGGGAGTCTGAAATATTGAGCGTGTGATAAATACGCACACCGCAGTGCAACGTAAAAAGAATTCTATCATTCACCATGCGCCAATCTCAGGTCTCCTCAGGTTAAAACGCGATGTGGCACGCGTCGTACTGGTGCACAGCAAAAATCCCCTCCCTACCGGATATACACAATAGGGAGGGGATACTGGACAGGCAGAAGACCCACATATTTAGATTTTTATGTGATGACAGTAGCCCAATCCGTCTCTGGGTTATCGTCCCAGGCGCTGCTTCACATCATCAATGGTGGCTTCCAGAATATTCTTCGCGTTCGCAATACGCTTCTTCGGCGCCAGGGCGATGCGCAACCGATCGAGAAAACCAGTGCCATGCTGCGTGCTCTTGAGGCTTTCCAAGTGACGAACGCCAGAAGTTTGAATGAGGCTAGTACCTTCCCAACCGCATAGACCGGGTTGCACCAAATATACGTCTACCCCCCATTCTCGATAGAGGGAATAATCATCGGCAACAACGCCAGGAACCGTCTCTCCATAACATTCCACGAGTCGTTCAGCCCCAGAACGCGAAAGAAGATACAGGGCAGCACCATACAGAGGCTTTGAACCATAGGCATTACCCATACGGTACTTGCCGTACACAAAAGGAGAAAGCAACGAAAGACGGGGATAATCAACCTGCGGGTTGAGCTTGCCAGCTTCAGAAGCGTAGATATCGCCCAGGTTAACCATCTGCACGTGAGGATACTTTTCAATAATCCTCTCCACTACAGGCTGCAGGTCAGGGGAAATGAGGACATCGTCTTCTGCCAGCAAAGCCCAGTCGGCATCTGAAGCGAGGAAGTCCTTCCACATGTGGTAGTGGCTCAAAGCGCAACCCTTTTCAGCAGGCCTCGGCTCTTTACCGTAACGAGCCAGGAACAGTTTGCTATCGAATTGTGCATCAGTGACGTGATTATCACGGTTATCCACCGCAGAATAACGCTGAAAACCTTGAGCGGGTGCCCCCACCGAGAAGAAAGAATCAAACCGGTTAGCGCCGTCCAGTCCCAGAACGTATTTCAGAATTTTTGCCATAGTGTCCTCCTAAAGCACCAATCACCGGGAGCAAGGCACAAAACCGAGTGAGAGTTCTTGCACCCCTAATTTTTAAGCGCATTCTTTTAGACGCAAAACATGCCTAAAGTACTACGCGCCAGATCATGGCATAGCTGTTTGAGTGAGTTATTTGTAGTCGCTACAGTCTAGCACGCAGACACGCACCGCGAGGCGACTCCAAGTAGCTATCCGCTACAGGCTGTACGTGCCTACCACTGACCGTAAACGCGCTCCGAATTCTCACGAATACGGCGGCAGAGCGCCTCCAGCTCCTCGCCGCGGTGAGCCGCCATGAACCGCACCGTGTAGTTCGTCATGTAGGACGCATTCGGGCGGCCGCGGAACGGATGCGGAGTCAAGAACGGCGCATCGGTCTCAGCCAGAATCAGCTCCGGACGAGCCATCTCCAACGACTCCTGAATACCCTTCGAGTTCTTGAAAGTCACCGTGCCGGCAAAGCTCATGTACCAGCCGCGCTCATTGCAGATTTCGGCAAGCTCCGGGCCGCCCGAGTAGCAGTGGAACACGGTACGTTCCGGTGCGCCCTCTTCATCCAGGATGCGCACAACATCCTCGTGCGCGTCACGGTCATGAATCTGCAACGCCAGGTTGTGCTTCTTCGCAATGCGAATATGCTCGCGGAAGCTGTAGTGCTGTGCTTCCTTACCCTCCTCGCCGGTGCGGAAATAGTCCAGGCCGGTCTCACCAATAGCGCGTACACGGTCGGCGGTGGCGAGCTCGTCGAGGGTGGCTAGCGCCGCCTCCAGCTGACCGGCTGTAGCCAGCTCGGGGGCGGTATTGGGGTGAATCGCAATGGCGGCGAGGACACGCTCATCAGCCTGCGCGGCGGCGACCGCGTACAGGGAGGAGGGGATATCATATCCGACCTGCACAATGGCGGCGATGCCGAGCTTTTCGCCGGCGTCGAGTGCATCGCGGGCGCTGATTTCTACTTCGCCGTCGAGCAGGTCCATGTGGGTGTGGTTATCCACGATGGGGTACGGCAGCGGTTCGGGGGCGGGCGGGAAGACCAGATTGCGGCTGCGGCCGTTCTCGCCGGTGGTGGAGCGACGGCGGGTGCCTTCTCCCCCTTCGGCGTCGCTGATGCCGGTGTAGAGTTCCGCCTTATAGGGTGCGGGGACTTCACCGGGGACAGGCGTCCAGCCGTTAGGCAGGGCGGTTGCCTGGAGTGCCGCGGGGGTGGGCAGGGTGTAGTTCGCCAGGGCGGCGAGGGAGTTCAGGTACTCCTGGGTGATTTCAGGACCGGGATAGCTCTGACACATTGATAAATCCTCGGGATAAAACAGCGGGGTAAAACTTAGGGGGTAAAATTGCGCGGTGATTCTGGGCTATTCGGAGCGGGCAGCCAGTGCCGCCTCATACAGGTCGCGCTTGGAGGTGCCGGTCTCAGCGGCAACCGCGGCGCAGGCGCTCTTGAGGCGCTCGCCGCCCGCTACACGGTCGAGGACCAGTTGCACTACGTCCTGTGCTTCGGGGGTTTCGGGGGCTTGTGCACCCTCGACAATAATGACGATTTCGCCGCGGACGCGCTCAGACTCAGCCCATTCGGCAAGCTCTGCCAGGGTACCGCGTCGAACCTCTTCGTGGAGCTTGGTTAGCTCACGGCTGACAGTTCCACGGCGGTCGGCGCCGAAGGTTTGCACAAAGTCCGCCAGGGTTGCGGCAGTGCGGTGCGGGGATTCGTAGAAAATCATGGTGCGCTCCTCCCCCGCCAACGATGCAAGACGGCGGGTGCGCTCGGAGCCCTTGCGGGCGAGGAAGCCTTCGAAAGTGAATCGTCCGGTGGGCAGACCTGAGAGCGCGAGCGCGGTCAACGCAGCGGAGGGGCCGGGCACCACCGTGACGGGCAGGTCGGCTTCCGCAACGGCTGCGGCGGCAACGTAGCCGGGGTCGGAGATGGTGGGCATGCCCGCATCCGAGAGCAGTAGCACGCGCTGACCGTCCTGTACCGCTTGCACGATGGTTTCGCTGCGTTCGGCTTCATTGTGGTCGTGGTTGACGATAATGCGGCCGCGGGTGCGCACACCAAGCCCGGAGGCGAGGGTTCGTAGTTTGCGGGTGTCTTCGACGGCGATGAGGTCTGCGGTGGCGAGGGCTGAGCGCAGTCGGTCGGAGGCATCGGCAAGGTTGCCGATGGGGGTGCCGCCGAGGATGAGCACGCCGCCTTCTTCGGAGGTGACGGCGGTGTCAGCGGTATCAGCGGTGTCAATCTCGAGTGCCTTGACCGTTTCTGAGGGGGCTGTGGTTTCTGAGGGGGCGGCGGTTTCTTCGGTGTATTCTGCGGGTGCGGTCATGGCAGGCCTCATGTCTGTGTCTGGTCTTCGTGTACCCACTAAGTGTAACGCCCGCGCTCAATCCGGTGCCGGGTGGGCTTACCGGGTGAGCCCGCCGATAGAAGTAGCTAGTGCGGGTGGGGCTCCGAGCGCGTCATATATGCTGTTCACGGGCTGAAATGGTGCATCGTGCGTTCTGACCCTTTAGGATTGATGGGGTGAAGATACCTAAGCTACTTTCTCCCGCATCTGCCGCTCCAGCTGGTCAGGCTGATTCGGCCCGTTCTTCGTCTGAACGCGGTCGTTACGGCCTCGATTCTCTGCTGGATGCGCTCGCTGTTGCCTATATTCGTGCCCCGCGTTGGGGTTGGTTGGCGCCCGCATTGATTGTGCTGGTTGCCGGCATTCTGCGTTTTTATAATTTGGCGCATCCGAATGCCATTGTTTTTGATGAGACGTACTACGCCAAGGACGCCTACTCGTATGTGCATTATGGCTATGAGTTGAGCTGGTCGAAGGACGCTAATGCTTCCTTTGCGGCGGGTCACCCGTCGGGTCTGTTGACGGATTCGCCGGAGTATGTGGTGCATCCGCCGTTGGGTAAGTGGATGATTGCCGCGGGCATGGCAATTTTTGGTGATAATAATCCCTTTGGTTGGCGTGTTTCTGCTGCGGTGATTGGCACCCTGTCGGTGGCGTTGATTGCCTATGCTGGCTGGCTGCTGTTCCGTTCGATGACGGTGGCGACTATTGCGGCTCTGCTGGCTGCGGTGGATGGCCTGATGCTGGTGGAGTCTCGCCTGGCTCTGCTGGATATTTTCCAGATGTTCTGGATTTTGGCGACTTTTGTGTGTCTGGTGCTTGACCGTATTCAGGCGCGGCGCGTGTTGGCGCGCAATATTGCGGAGGCGGCACGCCAGAATAGCGGTGTGCTTCCGCCGATGCCGTGGGGCCCAAGCATGGGTCTGCGTCTGTGGCGTTTCGCGGCCGGTGTGTGTGCCGGTGCCGCGGTGGGCGTGAAGTGGAATTCGTTGTTCTTCATTGCGGCTATGGGTCTGCTGACGGTGTTCTGGGATATTAATGCTCGCCGTATTGTGGGTCTGAACAAGTGGGGTTTGACGGCGCTGGTGCGTGACGGCATCCCCGCGTTCTTCCAGATGATTGGTGTGGGTCTGCTGGTATATCTGAGCACCTGGGCGGGCTGGTTCCAGTCGTCGAATGCGTATTTCCGCCGCTGGGCGGTTGAGAACCCGGGCAAGGGTGTCATGTGGCTTCCTGAGGATTTGCGTTCCCTGTGGGAGTACCATGTCTCGGCGTTTAAGTTCCATTCTGGTTTGAGCAGCCCGCATACGTATTCTTCGCAGGCGTGGCAGTGGCTGGTTTTGGGTCGCCCGACCTCGTACTACTATGAGTCGCCGAAGCTGGGTTCTTCGGGTTGTACCGTGAAGTCCTGTTCCGAGGCTATTTTGAATATCGGTAACCCGGCGATTTGGTGGGCTTTTATTCCGGCGATTATTGTGGCGCTTCTGGTTCTGCTGCTGAAGCGGGATTGGCGTTTTGGCGCGCTGCTGGTTGTGTTCGGTGCGGGCTATTTCCCGTGGTTTATGTACCCGACTCGCACGATGTTCTACTTCTACGCCCTGTCCTTTGAGCCGTTCCTGATCCTGCTGTTGGCGGGTGTTTTGGGTCTGGCGCTGTCGGGTGCTCGTGGTTCGGTGTTGCGTGCTCGTTTGGGCGTGACGCTGGTGGCGATTTACCTGGTGGGTGTGCTGGTGTTGAGCGCGTACTTTATGCCGCTGTGGACTGCTCAGGTGATTCCGTATGAGCAGTGGTATTCGCATATGTGGTTTAAGTCCTGGATTTAGGCTTGAGTTTTAGGCTCGGTTTTTAGGTTCGAGCGATGCGAGCTTAGGTATAGCAAAGGGGGCTGGGTTCTACCGTGTGGTAGAGCCCAGCCCCCTTTGTTGTGCCCTTTCCGCGCTGGCTTGCGCGGTGAAGTGGCTGATGATTTTTAGTTGTCGCCGACGCGTGTGTTAGTTGTCGCTGACGCGTGCGGAGGCGAGCTTGACGCGCAGGTCCTGGCGTTCCTGGCGGCGGCGTTCTGCCTTGAGCTTGCGGTATTTGGTGGGCCAGGTGGTCACGAGCAGGAGGGTAATCTGCACTGCCACGAGGACCGCTACGGCGATTGCTGCATCGATCCAGAATTGCGGCGGGTAAAGGCGGATGAGGGAGCTTCGTACGGAGAACTCCCAGTTGCCCTGCGGGAAGAACACCTGGTGGAAGGTGGTGAACAGCCATTCCCAGCCGAAGAAGCCCACAACGCCGAGCACCGCGATGAGTCCCAGGGTAATCCACGCGCCGGTGAAGAGGCTGCGGCGGATGGTTCCGGGGGCGCGCTCACGCAGGGAAATGCTGCTAAAGAGGGTCACCAAGAAGAGCGCGGCAACGGCTACAGTGGCGATGAGCAGTACCCACTTCACGTCGTGCATGTGGTTCACTTCTGCTTCGGTGAAGGCGAGGGTATTATCGGCACCGGTGGTAACGCGGGCGAGGTATTCTCGCGGCGCGAAGTTGTTGATGTAGTCCACGCCGTAGGAGCCCAGGCGCATCCTCTCGACGAGGTAGTAGCCGTAGCTGTCTTCGGGGAATCCGGGGCGGTGATATTCGAGCCAGAGGAAGGGCGCGGAAGCTACAGCGCGAATCGCGATCATGAGTACGGTCAGCGGTACGGTGAGCGCGATGAGGGTTGCACGGAGCTTGAGGAAACGCGGGGTGTCTTCCACAGCGTCTTCGCGTGCCGCGGCGCGTTCTGCGGCTTCGGGCGAGGCCGCCAGGGAGGACAGCGGCGCGTTGGGGTCTGCGACCGCGTGGGTGTGACCGGTGCGGGTGGTTTCGGTGCGGTACTTGCGTCCGGCGGTGGAGGCGCTTGCCGCCTCCGCGGTAGCGACGGTTTCCGCTTCGGCCGCATTTTCGGCTTCTGCGACTGCAGCGGCTTCTGCTTCGGCGGCCCTCTGCATGGTTTCGCGGTTGAGGTCGCTGAGCGTCGGGTTTTTGGGGGTGCTCTGCGAGTCGCGCACGAGGGGCACGAAGCCGGTGGAGACGTTGGTGCGGGTGCGCACACGGGTACCGACGCCCTGTTCACGGAGTTTGCTGCGTGCGGGGACGACGGGTACAGAGCCGGTAGGCAGGTCGGGTTCTTCGGCGACGGTGGGTACGTCTGCTGCGATGCGGCCAAATGCGCCGGTGTGCGGTGCCGGTTCGCTGGTCACGGTCTCTGCTCGACGAGCTTTGAGGAGTTCTTCGGCGCTATTTCGGCGGATGGCCGGGCGCAGTGCGCCCCACATTCCTCGGTGTGTTTCTTTGCTCATTGATCTCGCGTTCTTTTCGAGTGATCGGTGTTTGAGTGAGTTGCGGGTGTCTGTACTATCTGCCAGTTTCTCATACGCAAAGAACCTTCCGCATGAATTCGCGGAAGGTTCTTTGCATTCGGGTGTTTAATTCTTAGTTTTGAATTCTAGGATTCGGTGGTGTCCTGAACGGGTACCTTGTAGACCACTCGCCAACCCTGAGGTGCCGTCAGTCGTGCGGCGTGGTCGTCGCAGAGGTCATAGGCGTGGGGTTCGCGAAATTCAGAGAGCGCGTCAATGAGTGCCGTGGAATCTGCGTAGGAGTAGTGGAGAGTAACAGTCGCCTCTCGCTGGCAGGTTTGGCGGGAGCACAGTCGTGCGGTCTGCATGTAGATGGTACCTTCCTGGCTTAGCTCGCCTGCTTGCGCAGTCGGCGGCGTTCACGTTCTGACAGCCCGCCCCAGATTCCGAAGCGCTCGTCATTGTCCATTGCATATTGTAGACATTCTTCGCGCACGGGGCATACACCGCATACCCTTTTGGCGTCTCGGGTGGAGCCGCCCTTCTCGGGGAAGAAGGCTTCAGGGTCGGTCTGGGCGCAGAGTGCTTCAGCTTGCCAGGCGAGTTCTCCGTCTTCGCCTTCGGTTCCGTAGAGTCCTGCCGCTGCGGTCCATACGTCGGTGCAGGCAGGCATGTTTCGTTCTGCGTCTGCGGGAAAGGCGTCGGTGGCTTTTTCGAGAGATTGAGTGGGATTCATGCTACGGTGCTGAGCGCCTGATGCGCGCGCGGCCGCGACAGAGCGGTCGGATGCAATGTAGGAGCCCATGGGTTTTCCTTCCGTGTTCTCATTGTGAGCTTAATGAGTCTGCGGATCCGTCGTGGACGGAATCTTCGTGTGTATGGTGTGGCATGGTTTGCTGTGGCCTCTACGGTCCCTTCCAGAGCAAACACGCTTATATATCTATTAGACGTGCGACACGCCGTTTCGTCAAACTAGACTTAATCAATGTTTAGATGTATGTGTTACAGGCGTCATATTTAATGTGAATTTGACCTTTATATATTTTTCACCCCTTCACTTGCCCCTGGTCACATCTTGAGCCAGCCTCAAATTTCCCCTTTCAGGACCACTTGCCGCCGAATGCAAATTCCGCATCTTGACCGCAAATATAAGGGAAGTCGGCGGTGCAACCCCCTGCAGGAATCTCCCAAACCCCACTCCCAGAAATTTTCAGGAAATTCGAAAAGAAAAGTTTATCTTTTTGACATCCATGTTCTGCATATTTTTCCAGGCTTATTGCGAAACATTTATATTCCCAATTTATCTGCATGCCCTATTTCAAAATAGGACCTTAGTTAGTGCAAAGGTTTTTCATCATTAGGTTTTTTCAAGCACCATCAGAAGTTTTTACTTTACTTCTGTACTTTTCTAGCCCGGCAATCGGCCCTCCCCTCCTCTCCGCTCCCGGAATTGTCCCTGCGCCTCCGCTCCTTCTGAACCGTGAGGTAGAGTGAAACCCATGGTTACTCTCTCCCCCACCGGCGCGTCCGCGCCCACGACTCTGAACCGTTTCTTCGAGAAACTCAGCACTCAACAAACTCCCGCCCTCATCTGGTATTCGGCGGCAGGCGAGCGTATTGAGCTCTCCGGCAGGGTCCTCATGAACTGGGTAGACAAGAGCGCAAACCTGTTGGTTGAAGAATGCGAACTGGCGCCCGATGAAGGTTTTGATCTGCAGGCTCCCCTGCACTGGCGCACTATTGTTCTGGGTCTGGCGGCTCTGCGCGTGGGCGCGATCCTCGATCAGGACGAGCCGCTGGTTGCCGTGGTCTGCACCGAGCAGGAGGCGGGCTACACGAATGACCCCGCGTACCTTCTGGCGGTTGACCGTGCGCCGCTGGCTCTTTCCTACACCGGCGATCTGCAGGCACTGGCTCCGCACACCGAGGAGGTACTCGATTACTGCGCTCTGGTGCGCAGCTTTGGCGACCAGTACTCGGGTCTACTTCCCGATGATTCGGCAGAAATTATTGAGGGTTTCAGCTATGCGGAAGCCTACGAGCAGGTTCTTGCGCAGGCACAGACCTATCGCACGGCGGGGTACACGCTACCTTCGGGGCAGCGGGCGCTCGCACTGGAGTTGAGCCCCGACTACGGTTTTGATGCTTCGGAGGCGACCCTGAGCGCTCTGCTGGAGGTGCTAGCTATTTTGGCTTCGGGGCATGCGGTGTTTGTGGCTGACCCGAGCGTCAACTGGCAGGATGGACAGCTGGCCTCTCTGATGGTTGCTGAGCGTGCGGTGGAGATTCCCCGCGCATAATGCGCCTTCCCCTGTTGCCCGAAAAATCGCGCGGAAGGCTAACGACCGCGCAGGGTACCAACAGACACAGCACCAACAAGCACATAGGGGTTTAAATGATTCATCCCCCGATACCGTTCGTATCGGGGGATGAATCGTTATATCACGTTCTAACTATGCTGCTTCTACAATCCGAGGAGCTTAGGAGTTCTGCGAGCCGGGCTTCGACTGCGCCTCGGATGCAGCCGCCTCAGAGCGTGCCTTCTGCTTGGTGGTTTCTTCGCCGTCGAGAATGGCGGCGGCCTCATCAAACATGCGGCCGAGCTCTTCGTGGTCGGTGCCTTCGCCCTTTTCAACCTGCTTGCGGTGCGATCCGTACACCCAGAAGCGGTAGAGGAAGTAGCGAAGAATGGTGCCCAGAATGGTACCGATAATCGTACCGGAGATGAAGGACGCCTCGGGGGTACGCAGGTTCAGCACGTAGGTACTGAATGCCACACAGCCGGCTTCGACGAGAATACCGAGCAGGTTCACCAGACCGAACTCGATAGCTTCGCGCTTCCAGTTTTCGGAGCGGGAGTCGCGGAAGGTCCACAGGCGGTTCATGAGCCAGGAGAAGATGGTTGCGACAACACTCGCTACAACCTTCGCCTTGGTGTGGGACTCCGACATGATGGTCATCATCAGCACCCACACCGTCACAGAGTTGACGATGAAGGCGGCGCCGCCCACGGTACCGAATTTGAGAACCTCAATACCGTAGCTGTCCCAGAGGGATTTCAGGCGTTCGGTAATGGTCGGTTTCGTCTGTGCGCTCATGCGGGGCCTATCTAGCGGGGTTTTATCGGAGAAAAAGGTGCCGATGCTGCGACGGTGAGCGTTGGTTACGTTGTCACTGCGTGGCGCTTCGGTCTCTTTTACAAGCTCTTATATGTTAGTACAGTCCCGGTACGTTGTTTGTCCCTTTGGGAGTTTTTCCATAGACCTCTCAGCTACCGGGTGACTCTTTTCATCATGCGCTGATAGTTTCGTCTCTGCCTGACCGCGCAGAAGGCAGGTTTTTACGATTTCTTCCGGTATTCACGCCCAAATATTGGGCTCTGAAGCCCAGTTGAACCCATTCTGCGACCTTCATGTGGTCTTGCTCCCATAAACACTCCGAACCCGGTACACTTAGGTGATGTGACTTACCCTGTGACTGGACCCGTAATTGGTGTCATCGGCGGCGGCCAGCTGGCCCGCATGATGGCACCCGCAGCAACTAACCTTGGCCTCGATCTGCAGATTCTCGCGGAGGCGCCCACCGTCGGCGCCGTGGCGGCGGTACGTACCGCCCCCGTCGGGGACTACAAGGATTTGGACACCCTCCGCGAATTTGCTCGCGGCAAGGATGTCATCACTTTCGACCATGAGCATGTGCCCACCGAATTTTTGCGCACCCTCATGGCGGAGGGAGTGAATGTTCAGCCCCGTCCCGAAGCTCTCCAGTACGCCCAGGACAAGCTCCTGATGCGCCAGGCCGTTGAGCGCCTGGGTCTGCCGAACCCGCGTTGGGCTCAGGTTTCTACCCTGGACGAGCTGCTCGCCTTCGGTGATGAGATCGGCTGGCCCGTGGTGTTGAAGACCCCGCGCGGCGGCTACGACGGCAAGGGCGTTCTCGTTCTGGATTCCCCCGCCGATGCTCGCGAGCGCAGCGCCGAGTGGTTCGAGCAGCTGCCTTCCCGCACCGATTTCTCCGCCCTGCTTGCCGAGGAGAAGGTTCCCTTTACCCGTGAACTCTCCGCTCTAGTGGCTCGCCGTGAAAGCGGCGAGGTGCGTCCCTGGCCGGTTGTTGAGACCATCCAGGTGAACTCCATCTGTGATGAGGTTATTGCACCCGCGCAGGACCTGGACCCCGAGATTGCGGAGGCTGCCGCAGCCGCCGCGGTGACCATTGCCTCCGAGCTGGGGGTCACCGGTGTCATGGCTGCTGAGCTTTTCGAGGTGCCCGGCTCCCCCGCCGGCTTCTACATCAACGAGCTGGCGATGCGCCCGCACAATACCGGCCACTGGACTCAGGACGGCTCGGTGACCAGCCAGTTTGAGCAGCATCTGCGTGCGGTACTTGACCTGCCGCTGGGTGATACCTCCGTGCTGGAGGGTGTTGCCGTGATGAAGAACTACCTGGGCGGCGAGAACGAAGACATTTTCGGCGTCTACCCGCTGGCGCTTTCAGCTGAACCGCGCGCGAAGATTCACTTCTACGGCAAGGAAACCCGCCCGGGCCGCAAGATTGGTCACGTGAACATTACCGGCACGGTGGCTGAGCTTGAGGCGTTGCGCCATAGCGCCGCGAATGCCGCCTCCATTTTGCGTGACGGCCGCCCCCTGTAGCCCTATTTTTAGCCGGTGCGTGGGGTGAGAGTATCCTGCGTATCCGACGCACCCTATTGATGGTGGTTCGCCACCGCATCCTGAAAGGATATGAGGATTATGTCTCAGTCTCCCTATAATTCTTCCCAGCCCATTGTTGGCATTGTGATGGGTTCGGATTCGGACTGGTCGGTCATGGAGGCCGCAGCCGAGGTTCTGGACGAGTTCGGCATCCCTTACGAGGCTGATGTTGTTTCTGCACACCGCATGCCCGAGGACATGATTGAGTACGGCAAGAAGGCTCACAGCCGCGGTATTCGCGTGATTATTGCCGGCGCCGGCGGCGCCGCTCACCTGCCCGGTATGCTCGCTTCCGTCACCGCTCTGCCTGTGATTGGTGTTCCGGTGCGTCTGAAGAACCTCGAGGGCATGGACTCGCTGCTGTCGATTGTTCAGATGCCCGCCGGTGTTCCGGTAGCTACCGTCTCCATTAACGGTGCTCGCAATGCGGGTCTGCTGGCTCTGCGTATTCTGGGTTCGGGTACTGATTCTTTCGCCCGCCAGGTGCATGACGACCTGCGTCAGTTCTCTCAGGATCTGCGTCAGAGCGCTATGGACAAGGGCGCCGCCCTGCGCGCCCGCGTAGCCGAGGCGAAGGCGAAGGCTGCTGCCGAGCATGAGGCTGAGGAGAGCACCTCCTCGACTCGCCCGGCACCTGCCCCCGAGGCTTCCTCGGAGCCGCAGGCTTACGTTCCCTAAGCTCGGATACACTAGAAGTATGAGCAATATTCTTCAGTCCGATATTTGGGCACGTTTTCAGGAATCTAATGGTCACACCGTAATCCGTAAGAGCGGTAACGGCTGGTCGTACCTTGCAACCGTTGAGGGCGGCGCTACCGGCCGCTACCTGTACAGCCCGTACGGACCGGTCGCCTCCAGCGCTGTGGCTTTTGATGAGGCTCTCGCGTCATTGAAGGAAGAGGCTGCGAAGCTTCGTTGCCTGTTTGTGCGCATTGAACCCACTGAATCCGCTATTTGGGGCGATCAGGATGCGGCTACTTTCCTGGCTCGTCGCGGCGCGGTTCTGGCTCCTCGCCAGGTGCAGCCTTCGCACACTCAGATTATTGATCTTTCGGGCTCTGAGGACGAAATCCTCAAGGGAATGATCCCCAGTTACCGTAATCGTCATCGTAATCTCCACAAAAAGGGCGTGACCGTTGAGGTTTCGACCAATCCCTCGGATATGACGATTCTCTTCGGCTTCCTCGAGGAAACCGCGGACCGTAACGGTTTTAACCGTCAGCAGGATGAGTACCTGATGCAGGTTGCTCGTGTGCTGATGCCCGCCGGTGCGGCGTCCCTGTACATTGCGAAGCTGACCGATGAGAACGGTGAGAGCACCCCGATTGCGGCGGCGTTTGTGTACGATTCGGATGACACCCGCACCTACGCGCACGCTGCGGCTTCTTTTGAGCACCGCAACCTTAGTGCAGGTGTTGTGGTGGTGACGAACTTTATCCTGGACGCTAAGCGCAAGGGTCTGAAGTACGTTGACCTCTTCGGTATTGCGCCGGAGGATCAGCCGGATCACGAGTGGGCTGGTTTCACGAAGTTCAAGAAGTCCTTTGGCGGCGAGTCTGTGGAGTACCCGGGTACCTGGGATGTTCCGGTAACCTCGCTGGGCTACCGCGCCTACACGCTGGCGTACAAGGCTCGTCCGGCTGTTCGTGATGCTGTGGCGAAGGCGAAGGCGAAGGTTCAGTCTTTCCGCTCTCGCTAACGGGTTCAGACGCGCCCTTACCGGGAGCACTCTGAGAACTAAAAGCTAAATACATGAGGGAGCCGCCCCCACCGAGTTCTTCGGTGGGGGCGGCTCCTGCGCGTATGTATGTGCAATGTTCGAGGAGTCTTAGCGCGGCTCCTCAGCCCTTGCGGGGGCGAAGATTACTGCCCTTCGAGGATTACTGCGCTTCGAAGATTACTGCTCTTCGGGGCTCTTGGTGTGCGAGAGAATCTCGCGCAGGCGGGAGAGGCGGTGCTCTGCCTCGACGGTACGCACGGTACCCGAGGAGGAACGCATAACCAGCGACTGGGTGGTCACAACGTTCTTGCTGTAGCGCACGCCGCGCAGCAGCTTGCCGTCGGTGATACCGGTTGCGGCGAAGAAGCAGTTGTCGCTGGTGACCAGGTCGTTGGTGGTCAGCACACGGTCGAGGTCGTGGCCGGCTTCCAGTGCCTTTTCACGTTCTGCCTCGTCGGTCGGTGCCAGGCGGCCCTGGATGACGCCACCGGTTGCCTTGATAGCGCATGCTGCGACAACACCTTCGGGGGTGCCGCCGGTGCCGAGCATGAGGTCCACGCCGGTGTTTTCGCGGCAGGCTGCGATAGCGCCGGCGACGTCACCGTCGAGGATGATGCGGGTACGGGCGCCGGCCTCGCGAATCTCCTGGATCAGCTTGGCGTGGCGGGGGCGGTCCAGCACGCATACGGTCAGCTCGCTGACCTTCTTGCCCTTAGCCTTAGCGACCAGGTGCAGGTTCTGCTTGACGGGCAGGCGCAGGTCGACGAACTCTGCGGCTTCGGGGCCGGTGACCAGCTTCTCCATGTAGAACACTGCGGAGGGGTCGAACATGGTGCCGCCGTCTGCCACAGCAATCACGGAGAGGGCATTGTCCATGCCGAGTGCGGTCAAGCGGGTACCGTCGATGGGGTCAACCGCCACGTCGAGGGAGGGACCGGAGCCGTCGCCGACGTTCTCGCCGTTGTACAGCATGGGAGCCTTGTCCTTCTCGCCTTCACCGATGACAACGGTGCCGTTGAAGTTGACGGTGGAGAGGCGGTAGCGCATTGCGTCTACGGCTGCACCATCTGCGAGATTCTTTTCGCCTGCGCCGACCCAGGGGCCTGCAGCAATTGCTGCTGCCTCAGTCGCGCGGACCAGTTCCATTGCGAGGTTGCGATCGCCGTGGTTGTTGTTCGTAGTCATAGACTCACCTTCGAGATTTCTGAATACACCGTCGGCTGGCTGGTTCTTTCCAGCACGAAGTCGCCGACGCAGTAGTGCTCCTTTCAGGATAGCGCGCGGGCGCTTCGTTTTTCTTGTTCTGAACGAGTTTGCGTGCGTGTTGACTTTAAGGTGAGCAGATGCGGCAAATTGGTGAGGGCTGCGTCTCTCTTCGGCGCTTCATACGCTCTGAGGCACTGATTTTGGGTGTTGTGAAGGCGTGCCAAACTAGCTATTTTTCGCATATTTAAGGCATATTTGAGGTAGGTTCTTTCTCCGGGAGGCTCCCGGCAAGGAGCTGAGCTTCAGCGCGAGCGCCTGAAGCCCCATATACCCGTTCGCAGATTCGCTGGCTCCGACGGCACGCGTTATCTGTATTTGTCCGCTAAGGAGCATCACATGGCTGGCATCCAACCGACTCCCGCAGAAGCATGGAAGCGTCTGAAGGACGGTAACCGCCGTTTTGTTGAGGGTAGCAATGAGCACCCCAACCAGGACACGATTCGCCGTACCGACCTGGCATCGGGTCAGTTCCCGTTCGCCTCGATTTTCGGTTGCGGTGACTCTCGCCTCGCGGCAGAGATTATTTTTGACCTGGGCCTGGGCGACGCGTTCGTGGTGCGTACCGCCGGCCACGTCTTGGAGAATGCCGCGCTCGGTTCGTTGGAGTACGCGGTTGATGAGTTTGAGACCCCCATTGTGATGGTTCTCGGTCACGACTCCTGCGGTGCTGTGACTGCGGCCAGCAAGTCCCTGGAGTCCGGCGAGATGCCGCACGGCTTCATCCGTAACCTGGTGCAGCACATCCTGCCTTCGGTGATGTCTCCGAAGCTGCCGGAGAACCCGGTCGTCAACGACATGGTGCGTGAGCACACCCGCCAGACCGCCATCCGAATTATTGAGCAGTCCCACATCATTTCGGATGCGGTGGTTGAGGGCAAGGTCGCCGTGATTGGTGTCTTCTACCATCTGAAGGAAGGTAAGGCGGAGCTGGTGTTCAGCTCGCAGGACCTGACCCTGCCGGAGGAGAAGAACGACGCGCAGAACCCGCCGACTCAGGCGCTTCCGGTGGTCGTGAAGACTCCCCCGCGCGTTGTGGTTGCGGAGAACCTGGACTAGGTTTCCTCTTCTCCGCTCATTACGAGCCTTAGCGCGAGAACCCACATGCTCGCACTTAACAACAGATTTTTCTATGGGATACCCCCGCCACGGTAGCATGTTCGCACATCTACCGGGGCGGGGTTTTTACGCGCCTTCTCACGCCTCAAAATTTATGAGCGTTTTTCCTCTTTTGACACCTTTTCGAGGCGACGTAAGCCACTTTGAACGCCTATCCTAGAGATATGGCTGAAAACATTGAATACCGCATTGAACATGACACCATGGGCGAAGTTCGCGTTCCGGCTGATGCACTCTACCGTGCACAGACCCAGCGCGCAGTCGAGAACTTCCCGATTTCGGGTCAGACCCTCGAATCCGCCCATATTCGTGCGCTTGCCCTCGTGAAGAAGGCAGCCGCGACCGCCAATGAGGAACTCAAGGTGCTCGACGCTGAGCGCGCCCAGGCTATCCGCGACGCAGCGGATCTGGTAGCAACCGGTAAGTACGACGCCCACTTCCCCATTGACGTTTTCCAGACCGGTTCCGGTACCTCCTCGAACATGAACACGAACGAGGTTCTGGCAACCCTGGCATCCCGTTCCCTGGAGTCTAAGGGTATTGAGGTTCACCCCAATGACCACGTGAACGCATCCCAGTCCTCCAACGACGTCTTCCCCACCTCCGTGCACGTTGCTGTGACCGAGGCTCTGGTGAAGGACCTGATTCCCGCTCTCGAGGTGCTCGCTGAGTCCCTGGAGCGCAAGTCCGCAGAGTTCAAGGACGTTGTGAAGTCGGGCCGTACCCACCTGATGGACGCAACCCCCATCACCCTGGGCCAGGAGTTCTCCGGCTACGCCGCAACCGTGCGTTACGGCATTGAGCGTGTGAACGCTTCCCTGCCTCGCGTGGCTGAGGTTCCCCTGGGCGGTACCGCTGTGGGTACCGGCATCAACACCCCCGACGGCTTCTCCGCTCGCGTGATTGAGCTGCTTGCTGAGGAGACCGGCCTGCCCCTGACCGAGGCTCGTAACCACTTCGAGGCTCAGGCTAACCGTGACGGCCTGATTGAGGTTTCCGGTCAGTTGCGCACCCTGGCGTACGGCCTGATGAAGATCAGCAACGACATCCGCTGGATGGGTTCGGGCCCGAACACCGGCCTGGGCGAGCTGCACATCCCCGATCTGCAGCCCGGCTCCTCGATTATGCCCGGTAAGGTCAACCCCGTGATTTGTGAGGCTACCATCATGGTTGCAGCTCAGGTCATCGGTAATGACGCAACCATTGCTCTGTCTTCCACTAACGGCGCGTTTGAGCTGAACGTGGGTATCCCGGTGATGGCTGCTAACCTGCTGCAGTCGATCCGCCTGCTCGCTAATGTTTCTCGTGTTTCGGCTGAGAAGATGATTGACGGTCTGACCGCTAATGTTGACCGTTGCCGATTCCTGGCTGAGGCTTCGCCGTCGACCGTGACCCCGCTGAACAAGCTGATTGGTTACGAGGCTGCTGCAAAGATCGCTAAGTACTCGGTGGCTCACAAGGTGACTGTCCGCGAGGCAGTTGTGGCTCTGGGTTATGTGGAGCGCGGCGAAGTGACTGAGGAGCAGCTGGATGCGGCTCTGGACGTCACCAAGATGCTGGGCAACTTCTAATCTCACCCGCCTGAACCTCGCCTGAGGTTCGCGGCTTAACCATAGAGGGAGGGGCGACTCGCCATGACGGCGGGTCGCCCCTCCCTCTGTATGTGTTCTCTGCTCCGTCAATGAGTTGGTAGCGGGTTCTCGCTATTGTTCAACGATATTAAACACTTTGAACTGTTTATAGTGGACCAGCGTGTAGATGAGGCAGAGTACAGCCGGGATACTGACGACAAGCGCAGCGTTGAAGGAGCCGAGATGGTCAAGCATCAGTGCTACCGCGCCCATGGAGTACAGCGTTCCTAGCCCAAACACGGCACCGTCAAGGGAGCTGGCACGCCCCAGTAGCTCATTCGGTGTAATGCAGTCACGCAGATTGTCGGAGAAGATGAAAGCTGATGCCCATCCTACGTCCAGGATGAAGAGCAGGGCGCCGAGCACTACAGGGTTATTGCTGACGGTGACGAGCGGTATTCCGAGCAGGGATACGACGTTGGCGACCAGTAGCATTCCTTGCGTGTTCTCAAAAGAGAGGAAACGATCGATGATGAGTGCCGCAACGATACCGCCGATACCGCTGCAGGCCATAATCATGCCTACCACTGAGGCTTCAAAAGTGAGCTCCTCATACAGGCGGTAAATAATGATGAGTGAATACGATGCCGTAGCTGCCGCCAAGAAGAACGTGTAGACAAGGATAAGTCTCTGCGGGGCACCGGAGAACATGTATTGGATACCGTCAAACATGCGGTGAATAAACCCATGTTGCGCGGTTTCGCGTTGCTCAGTTTTAGTTTCCATCTCTACGGATGGCAACGTTGCGTATGAAATAGTTGCCGCCCCGAAAAGGAGCACCGGGACGATAAGACCGACCGTTGCACCCGCGACAAGAACAATAAATCCTGCTGTAGGGGGCGCAATGATTGCGGATATTCCCTCGCAAATTTCACGACGTGCATTGTACGAAAGAAGGTTTTCTCGTCCGAGAAGCTGCGGAATATATCCTGCTTCTGAGGCAGCAGCCAGCTCAGAGAAGACACCACTCACAAATCCTAGTGCGGCGATGGCGAACCATGACAGCATATGCTGCTCAATCATCAACGCCAAGGTAAGGATGCTGAGGATGTTTACTGCCCCGGCAATCACAATCATAGGTTTTCGAGGCAGACTATCCGATAGGGTTGCTAGTGGATATGCCAAGGCGATATTGGGGATTTGCATGGCTACCGCCATTACGCCAGCCAGCCCAATTTCGCCTGTACTAGCGAGAATCGCAATGGGTAGGGCGAAGGAATATATTCCTGTACCCACCAGAGAGCCAATAAGGGCTACGTAGATTCTCCAGGGTATTTTATGTGTTGTCATGCTTTGCTCCTTCCAGGACGCATCAAAATAGCGACCAAGAATTGCGATGAACACAATGAGCCTAGTTCACAGAAAAATGGCATGCCTTAAAGATTTATAGGCAGAGTAAAAGGAAAGCGACTACGCTCACCAGAACATCACGTGAACGAATCTTTCTCGGGTTACTGACTAATACGGGGCCGTCACTCCCAATGTAACCCGTGTCATATATAAAGCATCTCATGTACACCACTCATAACTCGAAACACAGGCACAACTTAAGGTAAAAAAGACAAAAACAAAATAAAACCACGGCAGCCTTTAGGGTTCCAGTCCCCCACTCCCACAGAAAAACAGGAAGAACCACCCAATAACATGTAACAAACTGTCATAAAAATACTGGGAGGGGCGACTCGCCATGACGGCGGGTCGCCCCTCCTTCTGTATATGCACGCCTCAATCGGCGGCTTTTACTCAGCCCCAGCAGCCGGTCTAGTACTCTTCCGGCGGCACCGACTCCAAACCAAAACGGCAGTGGCCATCATAGTTCAGCGCCGCATCAATACGGTCCAGCATCCGCTCAGAAAGCAACGCACGCTCCGCCGGGTCAGACACATCCACCCAACGCACCTGCGAAGACTCCTCATCGTTCACCTTCGCCTCACCAGAAACCCAGCGGCACAAGAACGTATGATCCAAGAACTGGCAGCGGTCACCATTACCGAACTGCATCGGCGGGTCAGCCTTCACCTGCGCCAACTCCAGCACCTCAATCCGCACGTTCGCCTCCTCCTGCGCCTCACGCAGGCAGGTCAGTGCGGGGCTTTCCCCCGGGTCCACAATGCCTGTGATCGGGGTCCACGCCCCGTTATCGCTACGGCGCACCAGCAGCACCTTAGAATCCTGCTCACGGTACACCACAGCCGTCGCACCGGACAGCCACAGGTAATCCGAACCAATCCGCTCACGCAGCTTACGGATATAGGGAGGAGTAGGCATAACATCAACCTTTCAAAAGCCCCGGCAAATCTACCGGGAATAGGTGCTAGAGAGCAGAGCGAACAGTCGCGAGCCGCACACAGAACAAGCCCGCCACTTAGCCGGACGGTCACCCTACTTCGGAATCTACCACAGAGAATACGCAGGAGCCGCCAACGCCACCAGCGCACCCAGAAGCATAAACGGACCGAAGGCAATGCGGGTGCTACCGCGCGCCTTCGTGAACAGCACCAGGGCCAAAGACACCAGACCACCGGCAAGGAACGTCACCAGCGACGCCCAGCCAAGATTCGCCCAGGACAGGTACCCGAGCACGCCGCCCAGAATGCCAGCAAGCTTCACATCCCCGCGGCCCAGCGCACCGAAAGACAGGATACGCAGAAGCCCGTAGCAGAGCCATAGCGCCAGACCGGCACCAATCACGCGCCAAATATCGGCGGGGCGACCGGCAAAAAGCAAAGACACCGGCAGAGCCGTATAGGTGGCAATAGCCAGAGGAATCAGGATGCGGTGGGGCAGACGGTGCTCGCGCACGTCAATACGCCACAGTCGCAGGGTGCACCACAAAAAATACAGCAGGTAGCTGCCGAGCACCAGAGCGGCAATAACGGAGGCACCGCCTGCGTTGTAGAGGCGGGAAAGCTCAGCGAGCATAGAACGTCCATTCTGTATTGCTGGAGGCTGTACTACCGGCAGACTACTAGCCAGCGGCACTAGAGTACATAGGCGCTAGAGCATCTAAGTTCTAGGAACCGAAGCGGCGGGAACGGTTCGCGTAATCCCGCAGGGCACGCAGAAAATCAACGCGCGTGAAATCCGGCCACAGGGCACGGCAGAAATAAAACTCAGAATACGCGCTCTGCCAGGTCATGAAACCGGACAGGCGCTGCTCGCCCGAAGTGCGAATCAGCAGGTCCGGATCGGGCATATCGGCGGTGTATAGGTGCGAAGAAATATCCTCAACGCTCAGCTGTTCAGCAAGCGATTCCAAGGATGCCCCCTCAGCGGCGGCCTCACGCAGAACCGAACGGACCGCGTCCACAATCTCCTGGCGGCCGCCGTAGCCGACCGCAATGTTCACACGAACACCGGGCAGGTGCGCCGTCTGCTCAATCGCCCAATCCAGGCGCTCGTGCAGCTGGCGAGGAATCAGGTCAATATTGCCGATAGCACGCACCGGACCGCAGGCGGACTCCACCAGACGCACCAAGAACGCATCAATCACAGCGACCAGGCCGGTCAGCTCCTTCTCGGGGCGCTTCAGGTTCTCAGTGGAGAGCATGTACAGGCTCACCTGCGGAATCGACAGCTCAGTACACCAGGCCAGAAAATCAATAATTCGCTCCGCACCGGCGGCGTGGCCCTCACGGGTGCTCAAGCCGCGCTGAGCCGCCCAGCGGCGGTTACCGTCCACCAGCACTCCAATATGTGCCGGCAGGGATTCGGGGCTCAGCGAGCGCGCCAGAGCCTGCTCATAGACGGTAGGCTCAGTGACAGTGCCGGGGTTGCTGGCGTGGCCGTGCACAGTAATCACGGGCAGGGCGTTGGCGCTCATAGCTCATACCTCATTCGGCTGTCGTGGCAGATGATTCAGCGGGCTCATAACGAAAGAGTCCAAGCTCTTATTCTACGCCGCCGCGCCGTACCTTCGCGGCAATCGGCATCACGGTTGGGCTGAGAATCGGCTCAAAATGTGTGGCATCTGGTGGCGGCATTCGGAGTTGCGTGCAGGGGTGCAGACATCGCGTGCCTAAGATTGGATGATGCCCTTCACCTACGACTCATATCGTGGGTGAAGGGCATCATTGTAACGCGCGGGGCGCTGCGCCCCAGCCTAGATAACGTAGTAGTCGCTCAGGCCCTCGTCCAGGCTAGATTCGGGCAGCTGAACCTCAGTATGCGAGGCGGCCAGCGTGTAGTCCTCCCAGGGCCAAATGTCCTTCAGCTGTTCACTGGGAACGGCGAAGAACACGCCGTTCGGGTCCACCTGCGAGGCGTGCGCGCGCAAAGCCTGATCGCGCTGCTCAAAGTGCTCGTGAACCAGGATGCGGGTCGTAGTCTCGTGGCGAGGTGCCTCCCCCGAGGAGGCGCGGTGCGCGAGGTTCTCAATCCAGCCGCTCAGCAGGCTCTCACCGTGCGTATCGAGCAGATGCTCGTGCAGGGCGAGGGTGCGTTCGGGGTTGAATGCGCGGTCGTAGTAGAGCTTCAGTGGGGTCCAGGGCTCACCCTCACCCACGTAGGCTTCCGGGTCGCCTGCCTTCTCGAATGCTTCCACGGCAACCTTGTGGGTCATGATGTGGTCGGGGTGCGGGTAACCGCCGATCTCGTCATAGGTGATGATGATGTGGGGGCGGTACTCACGCACCAGACGCACGAGCGGCGCGGCGGCACGGTCCAGGGGCATGGTGCCAAAGCTACCGAAGGGAAGCGGCGACATGGGGTCGCCCTCGGGCAGACCCGAGTCGAAGAAGCCAATCCAGCGGTGCTCAATACCCATAATCTCGCGGGCAGCCGCCATCTCAGCACGGCGCAGACCCGGCAGGTCGCGGTGCGCACGCGGGCTCTTATCGATCTCCTCGTTCAGGATGTCACCGCGCTCGCCGCCGGTCATCGTCGCCACCATGAAGCGGGCGCCACGGGCAATATACGCCGAGGCGGTACCGGCGCCCTTGGAAGACTCGTCGTCCGGGTGGGCGTGCACCGCGAGGATGCGCAGACCGGTGTAGTCCTCCTCCAGGGGTTTGAGGGAGTCCACGGGAGGGTGAGACGGCAGGTTTGCCTTCAGCTGTTCAATGGCTTCGCTCACGGTGGTCTCCTTTAGGTGATGCGCCAGGGGTCGATGATGTGTCTGTGACTCGCGAATGCGAGCGCTACACGGCAGAAATTTTACGGTTGTAGCTTCTCGTATGATACCCAAGGATAGCGCCGGTGTACTAGCGCAGATGACGCCGTGTGACATCGTGAAACGTGCCGTCATATCAGCAGATTCACGGGCATGAAACAGTCTGATACTGGCGGAGTGTTCAGCTACCGGTGTGCGTACCGACGAAGATGCGCTCAGAGGGGAAGATACGACCGGCATAACAGCCGAAAATCCTCCGGTGCTCTAGAATAGGTCTGTTGATTCATTCCGTTACCGGTACCGCCGCGCATTGAACGCGGCACGCGGTAGCGGGTTTATTCGTTTCGCACCGGCAGAGCCGGCGCATAAGCAAAGGACACGCATGGCTGAAAACACCGGTGCATGGCTCACTCAGGACGCCTTCGACCGCCTCACCCAGGAGCTGGAGCACCTCTCCGGCCCGTACCGCCAGGAAATCGTTGACCGCATCGCGCAGGCACGCGATGAGGGCGACCTCCGCGAGAACGGCGGCTACCACGCGGCACGCGACGAGCAGGCTAAGAACGAGGCGCGCATCAAGCAGCTCAAGCACCTGCTCGAAACCGCGCACATCGGCGATACTCCCGCTGACGACGGCGTGGTAGAACACGGCATGGTTATCGAAGCTGAGGTTGCTGGCCGCACCCTGAAGTTCCTGCTCGGCTCCCGCGAAATTGAGGACACTCTGCCTGCAGGTAGCGACCTGAAGGTCTTCTCTGAGAAGTCCCCCCTGGGTGCCGCAATTATGGGCGCTAAGCAGGGTGACGAGGTCACCTACACCGCTCCGAACGGTAAGGAACTGAGCGCCAAGATTATCTCCGCAACCCCCTACCTGGGCTAAGAAGTTAGAGCTAAGAGACAGCGCTAGATTTAAAACAAACAGTGCGGGGTGCTGACTATAACGGTCAGCACCCCGCACTGTTTTTTGTCTGCCTGCTTGCGCCTATCTGGTTGCCTCCACCCTTCCGATTCGAGGCAACACTATAGTTCGTCGGCTAATAAATATATCGGCTTAGTAGACGATGATGGGCTTGAAACCCGCATCCTCCAGGGCAGAAATCACCTGGCGGCAATGCTCCACACCCTTGGTTTCCATGTCGATCGTAATCGACACATCGCCCATGGAGAGCGAGCCACCCACGCGGGTGTGGTCCACACCGGTGACGTTCGCGTCGTTCTCGGAAATAATGCGGGAGATGGTCGCCAGCTCACCCGGACGGTCAGACAGCATCATCTTCACGGTCATGTAGCGGCCAGCCGCAGACAGACCGCGCTGAATCACCTTCAGCATCAGCATCGGGTCAATATTGCCGCCGGAGAGCACGCACACGACCGTACCCAGGTCGCCGTACTCTTCCTTCAGCTTGCCGTTCATCAGCGCCGCCACGGGTACCGAACCGGCAGGCTCCACCACAAGCTTGTTACGTTCCATCAGGAAGATCAGGGCGCGAGCGATATCGTCTTCGCTCACGGTCGCCACATCGTCCACCAGCTCCTTGATGATGGAGAAAGGCATCTGACCGGGGCGGCCCACCGCAATACCATCAGCGATGGTGGAAACCTTCTTCAGCGGCACCAGAGCATCCGCAGCCAGAGACAGCGGGTACGCCGCCGCGTGCTCCGCCTGAACACCAATAATCTTGATCTTCTTGCCGAGCTTCTGCTCCTTCGCGCGGATAGCAGCGGACAGACCAGCGAGCAGACCGCCGCCGCCAACACCCACAATCACGGTGTCAACATCCGGAACCTGCTCCAGAATCTCCAGACCGATAGTGCCCTGACCGGCAATAATGTCTTCATTGTCGAAGGGGTGCACGAACACCGCGCCGGTCTCTTCGGCGTAGCGCTTTGCCTCCGCCAGAGCCTCATCCACGGTCACGCCGTGCAACTCAACCTCAGCACCGTGATCACGGGTTGCAGTAATCTTCGGTAGTGCCGCACCCAGCGGCATATAAATACGGGCCTTAATGCCCAGACGGTCAGCAGCCAGAGCCACACCCTGAGCGTGGTTACCCGCGCTCGCAGCCACAACGCCGCGCTTCTTCTCCTCCTCAGAAAGCTTCGCCATACGCACGTACGCACCGCGCACCTTGAAGGAACCAGCACGCTGCAGGTTCTCGCACTTGAAGAAAACCTCTGAACCGAGGCGCTGGCTCAGCGCACGCGAATGAGCGACGGGGGTGCGTTCAATAACGCCTTCGAGCAGCTCTGCGGCACGTTCAATATCGGTAATGGTCACGGGCAGGGAGTCGAGATCTACGCTCACGGGTTTTCCATTCTGACGGTGCGTTGTCCCGCGGGCGCGGGATGGTGATGTATTGCTCATCCCATTTTAGAGGATGGGTACAGCGAAGGGGGCTACCCGGTCGCAAGTAGCCCCCTGGCGAGACACCGCCGTAGACGGCATCGCGGCCGGCGGTATCGCCGGGACGAGTTAGCGGTGCGTTATCGAGGGTGGCGGGGTGCCCTACGCCAAAACCTCCCGCTCGATGCAGGCCCCTAGTCTTCGGAGGAGTCCGAAGCCTCGGAAGCCTGGTTCTCAGGCTCCTCAGCCTTCTGACGGCTCGGCACCCGGGAGGCCAGATTCTTGACGCTCTCCTGCCGTTCCTGGGCCTTCTCCTCAGCCTGCTCGCGGCGAGCCACCTCGTGCGGGAAGAGGAACTCCTCATCGCGCAGGCTGGGATCGTGTTCCCAACCGCGATTCGCCAGGTAGCGCACCACCGAGTTCACCACGGCCAGCGTCGGCACCGCGAACAGCGCGCCCACGGCACCAAAAATCATGGATCCACCAGCCACCGAGAAAATAACCGCCAGCGGGTGCAGGGAGACAGCCTTACCCATAATGAGCGGCTGCAGAATGTGGGATTCGAGCTGCTGAACCAGCAGAACAATACCGAGCATAATCAGCGCCTGCACCGGCCCCAGAGCAACCAGCGCCAACAGCACAGCCACAGCACCGGAAATGAGGGCACCAATCACCGGAACGAAGGAGCCGAGGAAGACCAGCACACCCAGCGGGATAGCCAGCGGAACACCCAGAATTGCGGCACCAATACCGATGCCGATAGCGTCAATAGCCGCCACCAGAATCTGAACGCGCACGTACGCGCCCAGGGACTTCCAGCCCGCGCGACCCGCACCGTTGACTGCGGCACGCGCATCCTTCGGGAAGAGGCGGGTGACGAACAGCCAGATACGCTCGCCCTCCATCAGGAAGAAGACCAGGGTAAACAGGGTCAGCAGGGTACCGGTCGCAACCTCAGCCGCAGTCGAACCCACCTGAGATACACCGTGCAGCACGGAGCTGGGGTTATTGGTTACAGCGCTCTCCATCTGATCCAACAGCTGGTTCATCTGGTCGGCACCGAACTCGTAGCCGAGGTTCTTCAACCAACCAATCAGCTGCTGGTAGCCCTGCACCGCTTTATCCGCCATGGACACAAAACCACGCAGAATCTGCTGACCGGTCAGCGAAATAATACCGGCGAGCACCAGAATCATACCGATTTCGGCAATAGCCGCCGCGCCACCGGCACGAACACCCTTCTTACGCAGAAGCATCACGGCGGGGCTCAACAGAGCCGCCAGGAGCAAAGCCACCAGAAGAGAAATAACCAGCAGGGAGACGTGCCCCAGACCCTTCCATAGGATCCAGCCGGCACCGGCAATCATAATGATGCGCCACGCCCAAGCACCGGCAACTTCCATGGCAAAAGGAACCCGGTAGCCGCGCTCCTCCTCGGCTACATGTTCTTCTGCAACAGGTGTAATTTTCACGGTGTCTCCAAATCGTTATCGGTGTCGCACTCGTGCGGGGTAGCTTCAGCTACCCCATCGGAGGCGGTGTGTGGTGTTGTTATTGTGTGCTCTCCCCGCGCCTCGATGCACCGGGGAAGTAAAGCGGCAAAGGCGGCGGCACCATCACGGTACCGCCGCCTCAAAGTGAGCTTTAGTCGTTTCTAAAGATGCTTGCCAGGTACATGAGAACGCGCAGAATCTCAACGTACAGCCAGACCAGAGAAGCGGTCAGGCCGAAAGCAAGGCGCCAGGACTCACGCTCGGGCAGGCCCGCCTCCACAGCCTCGGAGGTGGTGGTGAAGTCCAGCAGCAGCGAGTAGGTTGCCAGCGCGACAGCGAACAGACCAACGACCAGACCCAGCGGAATACCGCCGATGGAGAAGCTGTTCAGCGAGGAACCGAAGATACCCGCGGTCAGCATGGACACCAGGCCGTAACCCAGGTAGCTGAGCGCACCAATCATGAAAATCTTATTCAGCTTGGGGGTGGTGCGAATCTTGCCGTTGGCGAAGAGAGCCAGGGTCACACCCGCAACCACGAGGGTTGCCAGAACCGCCTGAACTGCCACGCCGGGGTAGCGCATATCCACAACAGCGGACAGACCACCGAGTAGCAGACCTTCCATGAGCGCGTAGGTCATGACCAGAATCGGGGAAACCTTCTTCTTGAAGGAGTTCACCAGACCCAGGACCAGACCGCCAACCATGCCCAGGAGCAGCAGCACCGGTGCATTCCATGCAACAGCGGCACCGACAGCGACCAGGCCCAGGTTGATACCGGTCTTAACCAAGACATCGTTCATGGTCAGGCGCTCACCGGCGGGGATGGGCTCCGAGTAGGTGGGGGCTGCTACGCCGTAGTCAGCCTCACCGTACGGCTGGCCGTACTGTGCCTGCTGACCGTACTGGGGCTGACCATACTGCTGGCCATAGGGCTGCTGGCCGTAGGTGTTCTGGCCGTAGCCCTGCTGATCATACTGCTGACCGTACTGGCCATAGGTCTGCTGCTGACCGTACTGCGCCTGCTGGCTGGTCTGCTGCGGCTGCGCACCAAAACGACCGAAACGAGAGTCACCCTGAGTGACATTCTTCGTCATTGAATTCAGAAGCGGGTTTCCCGCCATCTTTCTCTCCTTAAACGGGTACAAAACTAATTCTGTTAATTATATCGGATAGATTCTGTGCTCACGGGCGCTGTTCGTTACCAGCATGGGCTTCTAGCGACCTTGCCAGAATATTTCAGGGCGGTGTTTACCTGAGGTTCACCCAGGCCCGCGCCGCCCCGCATGCAAAGGCTTCTGCGCGTCTCTTTGTGAAGCGTCTAGTGCGAAGCTTCCAAACGGTCCAGGAGCTGTTCCAGATACTCCAGAACTGCCTGTTCCTCGTTCGAGCCAATCACCTCATCAGCAGCATTTCGCACAACCTCCGGGGCATTAGACATGGCAACACCCCAGCCCGCGTAGCGGAGCATTTCCATGTCGTTCTCACCGTCACCGAAGGCAAGAATGCCCGCCGGATCAGCATCCAGACGCTCGCACAGGTCCTCCAGACCGGTCGCCTTATTGACACCGGTACGCACCAGATCAATGGCACCGAAGCCGCTAACCATCGGAGTGACGGTCTGCGGAAGAACCTCACGCAGGTAAACGCTCAACTGCTGCGTCTGCTTAGGCGGAGTCAACAGCGGGAACTTAATGGGTGCGCCCTCAAAATCCTCAACAGAGTCAACCATGACCGAGCCGGGGAAGAAGAACGCCGCAAAGTCCTCCAACGTGAGGGTTTCGGGAAGCTCCTGACCGGTGTCTTCAAAATAGCCGCGAATCATGTGCACAATCTGGTCGCAACGGTCCTTGGGCAGGTAGATACCTTCGGTGGTGCAAACCAGCAGACCGATCCGGTCCAATCCCTGCACTACCTCAATAATGCGCGGCACATCTTCGTCCAGAAAGGGATGCACGGCAAGCTTGCCACTCTCATCGGCAAGATACGCACCGTTTTCAGCGATATAGATGAGACCCTGGTTCTCGAAGCCGCGCATATAGTCCTGCAGCTTGGCGTAGGTGTTTCCGCTCGCCACAACAAAGTGGATGCCCTGCGCCTGCAGGCGGGATAGGATGCGCGAGAAACGTTCGGTGTCGAACGTTTTGGAGTCGGTGAGGAAGGTGCCATCCATATCGACGGCAATGATGGAGGGCTTAGTCTGCATGCTGTGCCTTTCTGACTCTACTACCCCATTCAGGCGGAGGTGCGTCTGTGGCTGTGTCTCTATATAGGGTCTCATGTTTTTGGGCTCCAGAAGACGGTATGCGGGCGTTTTTGAGAGTGGAGCCCACGGGTACCATCGCTTCCTTCGAGCAGGTGGGCATCCCCATGGCAACCGAACTGGTCGGGGGCATCGTCTTTTCCCCCCCCCAAAAAACCCAGACATGTAAACCTTCAAACACGCGAGCGGCGACTCCTCCCCTACGGGAAGAGCCGCCGCCTATCTATACCGCGCATCTACGCGTGTCTATGCAGTGCCCCCACTGGGACTCGAACCCAGAACACAAGGATTTTAAGTCCTCTGTCTCTGCCAATTGGACTATGAGGGCGTATCCCGAACAGTCCGGGACACAAATATTTATTATTCCACGAAAACGCACCCGAACCTAAGCAGAAACACATTTCAAACAGTTCCCCGCACCCCGCCGTAGCAAGCATCATGCAAAAGCACTGGTGGGCGGCTAAGCTAGACAGCTCGCAAGCACTCAGGCACACAATGGGCGGTGCGAAAGACTAAAGTCTTCCACACCGCCCATTGCTTTATCTCAAGTGCGCTATCTCAGGGAGATAGACCCCTAAGTCAGGCTATTTTAGAGCTTTGCCTTCTGGCGTGCCGGTGCAGTACCGGTTGCTTCCTGGAATGCCAGGCGCGGGGAGCGCTGGTGGCGAATCGAGGAGGTATCGCGACCGAAGATCTGGTTCAGAGCCCAGGTGGTCATAACGCGAACGGTACGCTCGGTGGTGGGGATTGCAGAGCCGTGGTAGCCGCGGTGCATGATCCATGCCAGCGGGCCGCCAATGGTCTTGCCCTTGAAGTTTGCAACGCCCTTCCACAGGCCCAGACCTGCCACAACACCGATGGTCTCGTGGTAGTAGTCGGTCAGGGGCTCGCCGCGGCGAGCAGCCAGCAGGTTCTTAGCCAGAACAACAGCCTGGCGGGAAGCGTGCTGAGCGTTGGGAACGCAGAAGCCGCCCACGCCGCCACCGGAGAGATCCGGAACAGCCGCATTGTCGCCTGCAGCCCAAGCACCCTCAACCACGCCGTCGTCGCCGGTGACGCGCAGGTCTGCGCCCACGCGAACGCGGCCACGCTCGTCAATCGGGAAGTCGGTGTTCTTCAGCATCGGGGATGCTGCCACACCTGCGGTCCAGATCAGGGTGTCGGTCTTAATCTCGCCTGCGGGGGACTTGTCAGCCATGTTGATCAGCTGCAGGTTGCCGTCGGTTGCGTCGGAGAGGGAGGTGTTCAGCAGGATCTCGATGCCGCGTGCACGCAGCTCTGCAACAACCTTCTCTGCACGGTCTGCGGGGACCTCAGGCATGATGCGCGGTGCAGCCTCAACCATGACGAAGTGCAGGTCGGAAACGGAGAGACGCTCGTTGCGCTCGACAGCAACGCGTGCCATGTCCTCGAGCTCGGAGATGGTCTCAACACCAGCGAAGCCACCACCCACGATGACGAAGGTCAGGGCACGACGACGTGCTTCAGGGTCGGACAGCATGGATGCGACCTCGATGCGGTCCAGAACCCAGTTACGAACAGAAACTGCCTCTTCAATGGTCTTCAGACCGATAGCAACCTCTGCCAGACCCGGAATCGGGAATGCACGGGTCACTGCGCCTGCGCCGAGGACGATCTCGTCGTACTTCAGCTCGAAGGGCTCACCGTTGTCGGTGGGCTCCACAACAGCGGTGCGGTTTGCGTGGTCGATGGAGACAACACGGCCCGGAATCAGCTCGGTGTCGCGCAGGTGCTGGCGCAGCGGCACAGTTGCGTTACGGCCTTCCATGGAACCTGCTGCAACCTCGGGGAGGAAGGGCTGGTAAGTCATGTAGGGGTTCGGCTCAACGATGGTGACAACGCCACCGGTCTCCTTGATAGCCTTCTGGATCTTCTTAGCAACGGTGAAGCCGACGTAGCCGCCACCGACGATCAGGACGCGAGGACGGTCCTGTGCCACCTTAGTGAATGCCATTTTGTTACTTCCTAGTCTTTAGGTACCGAGGTTCGGTAGCCCCGGTAGGGTGGTATGTGCAACTTTCGGGTCGTTCCGAAAGCTCCCCTGACGAACAAAGCGGCCCGCTCTGGAAGTCCTTGCGCAACGCGAAGTGGCTAGCAGCACGAGCCTGTCTATCACATACCTGTTATCTTCTATTTTACGCCTTTGTTTAGGTAATTTCGCACTTATGCCGTCTCAGGGCGCACCCTAAGTTAAAAGTTTTGCGCATCTGAACGGGGTTCACCCCTTAATGGTGGTTACGGTCAAAAACACCCTTTCTGATTTTTACGCGGCGTGTTCGATATTTTCGTTTATTACTGCTTATCCTGCCAGAACCCCCAACCCAAACAATAAAGCCCGGGGCCAACTCAAAAGTCAGCCCCGGGCGAACAGAAAAGCCACTGTACAACAGAAAAACGTCATCAAACAGTACTAACGAGAGGTCCGGCGAGTACCCCGATGAGACCCCGGATGATGCGCCGCCGCACGAGCCATCCGCGCAGCCTGCCCCGCGCTCACATGCATCCTGTGCAAACGATGCACAGAACCAGCCGTAATAATCGTCAGCCACAACACCAGCGCCGCCAAAATCACCGGTGGCAACCAGCCACGATCCTCCGGAGGGCGACGCGCATCCGGCGCAGCCGCCTTCACAATGCTCTCACCCTCCTCATGGACCGGCGCAGCATCGCTAGGAGTCGGATCGCTCACCTGCCGCTTACGATGCACCGCAATCCACTCAGAAATAGAACCCAACGGATTCGCCGTCACCGTAGGCGCCGCCAAAGCCATTGCATCCTGCGGATTGAAAATACCGTAACCATACAAAGGGTCACGGCCCGTCACGCCAGCATCATCAGCCGAAGCAATCAAACGCTGAGCCAGCTGAGCCGCCGACTCCTTCGGATACTTCTGCTTCAACAACGCCGCAACACCCGTCACCAACGGAGCAGCAGCCGAAGAACCCGACCACAGCATGTACCCGTTACCCGGAGCAGCCGCAATCATATCCGTACTCGGAGCAACCACAGCAATCGAAATACCCTGAGTCGACGAGCCCTCAGAAACCTGCTTATTCCGGTCAATACCGCCCACCGTCAACACGCCAGGAATCGTCGCCGGAGCACCAACCTGCGTCAAGCCGCTACCGCGGTTACCCGCAGCCGCAACAATCAGCACGCCCTTCTGCTCCGCATAGGCAAACGCCTCATCCCAGCTCTGCGGCCAGCTCGTCTTATTCGAGCCAATCGACATGTTAATAATCTGAGCCCCGTGGTCGACTGCATAACGCACCGCCGCCGGGATCTGCTCATCAATACTCTTACCACCGGTCGTACCCATATTCAGCGAAATCGGCAGAATCTTCGCCTCGGGAGCCACACCAATCACACCGGTCGGCCTACCCGGCTGACCCGCAATCGCAGAATAGCCCTGCGTATCGTGACCGTGACCGGCAATCAGAGAAGCGACCTCCGTACCGTGCATCGGCTCAGCACCCAGGCCCTTCCAGCCGTCCTCGCTACCCACGCCCGAGGCGTCATAACCACGCAGAACATTACCCTCAAGATCCGGGTGAGTACCATCCACGCCCGTATCAATCACAGCAACCGTCACGCCCTTACCCGTAGCCTGCGACCACAAGGACGTAATACCGTACTCCTTCAGCCAATACTCACGCTGACGAACATCATCACCATTCGTAGTCGACGTGCCCTTACTCGGAGTCGCAGAAGTCTTCGGCACCGCAGTAGCCGACGGCGAAGGAGTCGCCGTCACCTCCCGCTTCGGGCTCGGGGAAGCAGAAGGGGTCGGGTCCGTCGCCCAAGCGGTAGGCGCCAGCGGAGTCCACAACGGCAGAAGAGTCAACGCGGCACTGGCACCCAAAGCTGCACCTTTACGGATGCGGCGAGTAGCGCCTCGGTCAGAACCAACCGAAGCGCACACACCAAATACACGAGACGCACAGGCGAAAGACGGCGCAACAGACCAGCCGGTCAGGGGTATACCTCGCCGACGCTCAGAATGGAACATTAAAACTCCTCAAGCTGAGCCGCGCCGTGAACCACCATCGGTTCACGGCGCGAGCGCTCAAGCCTACAGCTGGGACAGAGCGATACCGTCCAGAATGTCATGCTCGCTGACGGTCACCGAATCCACGGCACCATCAGTCATCTCATTCAGACGGGTCAGGATACGGGCGTAAATCGTCGCGCCGGCACCAATCACATCCACCCGACCGGGGTGCATGTAGCCGAGCTCCTCACGCTCAGTACGGCTCAGCGAAGCCAACCAGCGGGCAGTCTTCTGAACGGTCTCTACGGAGAAGCTCTGAGCGTTAATAGCCTCAGAGTCATAACGGTCCAGACCCAGCGCGGCAGCAGCCACAGTGGTTGCGGTACCAGCCACAGCCACCACGCGGCGCGCATCCTGCAGGGGCACAGTCTTACGTGCCACCTCGAGAGCTTCGTCAGTATCAGCCTCAACGCGGGCAATCTGCGAGTCAGTGGACGGGGCGCTCATCATGTGACGCTCAGTCAGGCGCACACAACCAATATTGACGCTGCGGGAAGCCTTCACACCCGACTCGTCGCCGAGCACGAACTCAGTCGAACCGCCGCCCAGGTCAAACACCAGGGTGTCACCGTCGCCGTAACCGACAGCGCGCACCGCACCAGCGAAGGACAGAGCAGCTTCCTCATCACCGCTGATCACCTCGGGCTCAATACCCAAAATCTCGCGGATACCATCCACAAACACCTGACGGTTACCCGCATCGCGAGTCGCACTGGTCGCCACGAAACGCACCGAATCAGCGCCGTGCTCCTTCAGCAGCTGCGCATACTCACGCGCCGCAGCGAAAGTACGGTCCAGCGCCTCCTGCGCCAGCCAGCCGGTCGCATCCACGCCCTGGCCCAGACGCACAATGCGCATCTCACGCACAACGTCCTTCAGGACAGTCTTCTCGACCCCGTCCACCACCTCAGTAGTGGAATCAGCAATCAGCAGGCGAATAGAGTTCGTACCGCAGTCAATCGCACCAACGCGCACGGTGGGTTCCTTTCAGGTCTTCAATACCAATCAGTGCCAAAGGCAACGCGAGCGCCGCAGGCGAAAAATTTTCGCTTTTCGGCGCTCTTTCTTCTATCTATTATGCGCCCGCACCGTCCTTCAAGACGATGCGGGCGCACCAGAATCAATATTTAGGCTTCTTCACGCCACGCGGGGTCGCAGGAGCAGACCTCGGGGGTCCACCACTCGGCGATAGCGTCCAGGCCGCGGTCACCCATCGGGTTCACGCCGCGACCCACCGACAGGGTGTGGCCGATAACGGCGTGCAGGCACTTCACACGGGTCGGCATGCCGCCGGCAGAGATGCCGTCAATCTCCGGGACCTCTTCAGCGCCGCTGATTAGGCGGATGCGCTCACGCTCAGCCAGGTAGTTCTCGTGCGCGGCAGCGTACTGTGCCGCCAGGTCCGCGTCCTCAGCCAGCGAGTCGGTCATCTCGTACATCAGGCCGCCCGCCTCCAGGCGGGAAGCCGCAGCGGTAATCACCGGATGCGCCAGGTAGAAAACGGTCGGGAAGGGGGTGCCGTTGCTCAGGCGCGGCGCGGTAGCAGCCACGAGCGGGTTACCGCACACGCAGCGTGCCGGAATCTCAATCACGTCGCGGACCTTACGGCCCAGCTGCGCGGAGAGAACACGGATGTCCTGCTCGGTGGGGGTCAGGGTTTCAACAGTTACGCCGAAGCCGCCGGGGGTGCGTGCCTTCAGCTCTTCAATGGTGTTTTCGGTGCTCATAATCCTAAGTTTCTGGAACGAGGGGTCACCTCGTCCGCTTATGCCGGGTGCTTGCCAGGGCGGGGGTTCCTGCCGGTGGCTGGGGCTAGTTCTTTTCGAGAGAATCCCAGATTTTCGTGGTCCAGGCGTCCTCGGGGGCGTTCTTCGCATTCGCAGAAGTACCGTCAGCCTTCGTGGAGTCCTCGGTAATGCCGGTGACAACGTAGGGGGTGTCACCGGGGTTCACATAGTAGAGGCGGCTACGTGCCTGCTGACGAACGTAGTTGTCGTCGTTCCACCAGGTCTGCTCCGCCTTCAGCTGGGCGTTCTCCTGCTGCAGCTGGGAAATGTGCGTGTTGATCTGCTTGATTTCCCGATCCTGGTCAATGTAGGTGACCACCGGGTAAGCGGTACCGAGCGCAATCACGCCCACCACAACAGCGGTCAGGAAGCTACGACCGGAGAACATATGAGCCGCCACGGGGGCGTCGTATCCGCCCTCTTCACTGCCCTGCTGGGCTGCGGCGCGGCGGCGGGCACGCTCCTCACGGCGAGCCTGCGCCTGACGTTCACGTTCAGGGTGGCGCTGGTTCAAGCCCACGCCGAAGAAAAGGGCACTAGCCTTTTTCATCAGGGAGGTGCGGGCTTCCTTAGCGGCGCCACGCGGCGCATCGGAGGCGGTAGCGCCCTGAGCGGGTGCAGTGGAACTCGTAGAGTGCGACCGGGTCTGCTGGTTTGCTCGCTGGCTCATTGCTCTATCCCTCGTTCCGTTCTGTGCCGCTAAACGCTTCCTTCATATTCTACCGGGTTTGTAGCACCACTTTTCTTCACGGGTGAGGCAGAATCTGAGGATTATAGAATCTGTCGTTGACGCAGAATATCGAGCAAATCCTGCGATTTTTCAGCATCAACTTTTCGGATGAACCACTTGCCTGACGCATCAATCTTCTCAAGGTCACCGCTATGTAGAAGAGCAGGGTTCTCGCGTTCAGGATCCCAATCAATGTAATGGTGGTAAACCTTGTTCTCTTCCTTCATAGTTCCAGGAACAAGCTGACCATCGGTATCCCAGTTGGTAGCATGTTCCTTCGCAGAAGAATTCAGGAGAGCAGTGGCACCCCAAATCTCATCAGAAACGTGGGTTTTCCGCAAGAACTTCTGCATAGCCTTGCCCTGATTGGAATCAAGGAATTTCACCATTGCCAGCGCTCCTTCACGAGAAACAACCCAAGAAGAAGAGCCACGGTAAAACTGCACCGGATACTTCATGCGAGGCCGACGAGAGTAGTATACGTCCCAAAGTTTCTGAACCAGGGCGTACACCTTATTGCCCAAACGCGCCTTCAAGTCATAGGAACGCGGGTACTTCAAAACAGTATAGAACTGCGTACCAGGTGCCATTGCGTAGAAGTTCATCCAGCATCGGTCACGGTTCTCTTCTCGGCCTAGGTACTCAATGTATTCAGTGAGCGGACGAGCCGGATAATCTTGGCCAGACAAGAAAATATAGTGATGAGCGTCGGGGTAGGTTTGCAGAGCCTCACGCAGCAGAACCTGCATAGCACGTGTCAGGGAATAACCTCCCCAGTTAACGTTAAACCGGCGGCTTACAAAATGAGCATCAGCAGTTTCAAATTCCTGCAAATTAGCTTTTTTATCAATAAAAGCGACTGTTTCTCCACCCGAGTTTTTAATGATTCGGGTGAGTTCAAGAAATTGCTGAGGTCGCGAATGGGCGAGGATCATAAAACATACAGTCATGACAGTCCTTTAAGAAATTGAGTGGAAAGATCTGGGTGTCCTATCAAGGCATAAAAAATAAGGCCGCACCGCAACTACCAGTCATGAATCACATCACGAGATAGTCAGGTACGACCCGATTAGCCGAGCAGAGAGCACCAGTTAGCTCATAGGCTTAAGCCGTCAATTGACGCATTAAACCAGTTGAAAGTATGAAGCGTGAGTGAGTATATACCCAATATTATATGCCTCTGACAAGGAAAAACCGGGCCGACCCACAATACATAACGTGATGAATTACCTCACGATGTATTGGGATCGACCCGGCCTGTTCAGGGAAGTTCAGCAGAGCATCCCCTTATAAGCTTTCAAGCGTCATTATGCCTTGAAACGGGGGAATGCGGACTTGCCAGCGTAAACAGCTGCGTCGCCCAGCTCTTCCTCGATGCGCAGCAGCTGGTTGTACTTAGCAACGCGCTCGGAACGTGCGGGAGCACCGGTCTTGATCTGGCCAGCGTTGGTTGCAACAGCCAGGTCAGCGATGGTGACGTCCTCGGTCTCACCGGAACGGTGAGAAACCATGCAACGGTACTCGTGGCGCTGTGCCAGCTCCATTGCGTCGAGGGTCTCGGTCAGCGAACCAATCTGGTTCACCTTCACGAGCAGAGCGTTAGCTGCGCCCTCTTCGATACCGCGAGCCAGACGCTCGGGGTTGGTCACGAACAGGTCGTCACCGACGATCTGGACCTTGTCACCGATCTGCTCGGTCAGGGTCTTGTAGCCCTCCCAGTCGTTCTCATCCAGGGGATCCTCGATGGAAACCAGGGGGTACTTAGCAACCAGGTCAGCGTAGTATGCGCTCATCTCAGCTGCGGACTTCTTCTGGCCCTCGAAGTCGTATGCACCGTCGTTGTAGAACTCGGAGGATGCAACGTCCAGAGCCAGTGCAACCTGCTCGCCCGGCTTGTAGCCAGCCTTCTCGATTGCCTCAACGATCAGATCCAGTGCAGCTGCGTTGGACTCCAGGTTGGGTGCGAAGCCACCCTCGTCGCCCAGGCCGGTTGCCAGGCCGCGGTCGTGCAGTACGGACTTCAGGGAGTGGTAAACCTCAACACCTGCGCGCAGAGCGTCAGAGTAGTTGTCGAAGCCGATGGGAGCAATCATGAACTCCTGGATGTCAACGTTGGAGTCTGCGTGAGAACCACCGTTGAGGATGTTCATCATGGGGACGGGCAGAACGTGAGCGTTCGGGCCGCCGAGGTACTTGTACAGGGGCAGGTCAGCGGACTCAGCAGCAGCCTTGGCAACAGCCAGGGAGACACCCAGGATTGCGTTTGCGCCCAGCTTGCCCTTGTTGTTGGTTGCATCCAGAGCGATCATGGCTGCGTCAACAGCGCGCTGGTCGGAAGCCTCAATGCCGATGACCTCTTCAGCGATTTCTTCGATAACAGACTTCACTGCACCCAGAACGCCCTTGCCCAGGTATACAGACTTGTCGCCATCGCGGCGCTCAACAGCTTCCCACTCACCGGTGGATGCGCCCGAGGGCACAGCTGCGCGTGCGAAAGCACCGTCTTCGAGCAGAACCTCAACCTCAACGGTCGGGTTGCCACGGGAATCCAGGATCTGGCGTGCGTGAACTGCGGTAATAACAGCCATGAATTGTTCTCCTTATGAGATGTCAAGGATGTGAACGGCTCACCCGGTAGTGGACAAGTCGCGTCCCCTAAATTCTAGCAAAACTCCCACACAAACACACTAGTTGCCACCGCTTTTTTATTGCCTTAATGAAGGTCTCAACAACCCTTAGTCAGGCGCTACAAAGCGGAACAAGACCCACACTCCCCCACATTGTGAGGGTGTGGGTACTCGACCAAAGCACAACATGAGCCCAAATGCCGGGGTATGTGCCACGAGCATCCTCACGGTTGCCCAACACAACCCCAAACAAACAGAAGGCGCTTTGAAACCTCTTATTCCCTCCGAGAACAGATTTCAAAGCGTCTCACAGAAGAACTCAACCAGCGTTTCTAATAGCTCGGCTCATCATGCGTATGCTGAGCAATATAGCGACGAGTGTACGAACGCAGGGCACGCTCCGGATCCAAACCATTACGCTGTGCGCGGCTCACCAACGCAAAGAGCAGCTCGCCGAATTCCTCTTCAGTGTGCATATAGCGCAGGTCGTCCTCCATGCTCGTGGGCTCCGGCGGCAGAATAATACCCGCCTTACGTGCCTTCACAGCAGTCTTCTCAGCCATAGCGAGCGCCGGCAGATGCGGTGGAATACCATCCAGCGCGCCACGGTCGCTCTTCTCCTTCTTCTTCAACGCATCCCACGCCGCCTGCTGCTCAGCCGCGGTGCGAGGCGCCTCCGAAGAGCCCTCAGACTCAGCCGCAAACACATCGGGGTGGCGCGAACGAAGCTTCTGCACAAGGCCCTCAACCACCTGCACGATGTCGAAGCCCTGCGGGTTTGCCGCAGCAATATCAGAGTGGAACACCACCTGTAGCAGCACGTCGCCCAGCTCCTCACGCAGCAGCGGCATATTCGGCTCGCCGCCGGTTTCTACCGCCTCGACAACCTCGTAGGCTTCCTCCACCAGGTAGCGGATTAGGGAGGCGTGAGTCTGCTCAGCATCCCACGGGCAACCGCCCGGTGCGCGCAGCAGCGCCATGGTTTCCACCAGGGTGCCGAAGGCTTCAGCCGCGCGGGCGGCAGTGTCCTGAACGTTCTGCGCCGCAGAAGCCTCAGGAGTATTAGGGGTATCAGTCATAACAATCTTCCTCATCGAAAAAATGACAAACATAGCGCGCCGCGCCGACCCCCACACGGGGAGCTGGCGCGGCACACCTTACAAGGTTTTAGAGGTTCCAGTGCGAAAGCGCGCTCGTCATATGAGCCGGGATCTTCGAACCCAAACGCGGGAACATACGCAGCTCCTCAACGTAACGCTCAGCATCCAACGGACGCGGGTAGGTGACAAACGCCTGCTCATTCGCATAATCGAATGCCGCCTGAACCGGCACGCCCGGGGTGAAGGTCAGGCTCATAGCCAGCGGCGAGCCCTCGCCCTCGCTGTACGAGTCGGTCTTCAGCGCCGGAATGTCCAGCAGGGTTTCGGGAATCAGCTCGAAGGTACGGACCTGCTCCCAGAAGCCGTTGCGGCGCACGTGGGTCAGGGCGTCGTAGTAGGAACCGAGGGCGCGTACACGAATCAGCACGGTAGTGGCGTCCTTTGCGGTGCCGTTCTCGCCGAAGAGGTGCTCGACGACCGGCGCCAGACGCTGAGCGACCTGAGCCTCGGTCAGAACCAGGTTACCGGCTGCCAGCTGAGTCTCCGAGGGAACCAGCGGGCTCTGCACCGCGGCGGAGGGGGTGTCCGGCTCAGCCACGATGGTGGGCAGCTGGTTGAGCTCGCTCAGCGCGGATGCCGAGATGCTGGAGGAGATACCTGCCGGGGTGCTCTCCGGCAGGGCAACCGGGGTGGTCGCCGCAGCGGGTGCCGCCTCTGCTACAGGTGCTGCCGGTGCAGTCTGAGCGGTAGCCTCGGAGGCGGGCGCAAGCGCTACGGGAGCCTCAGCAATCTTAGCTGCGGGGGTCACCTCAACGATCTTGAGCTCAGCGACCTTCTCAGCGGGCTCTTCCTGAACGCCGGTAGCCTTCGCAGCGGCACCGGCGGTGCCCACTGCGGCAGCTGCGGCAAGAGCACCAGCCAGGCCGGGTGCCACAGATGCGCTCTCAGCGGCAGGCTCAACGTCTACGAGGGCAGGTTCCTCGGCGGGCGCTTCAGCGGAAGCGGCGGAGGTTTCCTTCTCGGGCAGCAGTTCAGAGTCGTCCAAGAACGCGGGCAGGGCGGGTTCTTCGGAGCTCTCTGCGACCGGCTCTTCTGCAGCTTCTTCAACGGGCTGGGTGCGGTCCAGGGTGAAGGACTCTGCGACCACGGGAGCGGCAGCCTTCTGCTCCTCGACAGCCGAAACTTCCTCAGCAGGTGCTTCCTCAGCGTCCAGCTTCTTCTGAGCGTTGGCAACGATGGCTGCCAGGGCGGCTTCCATATCTTCGCCGGGCTCATCAGAGTCCTCGGCGGATACCTCGGTTGCCTCAGCGGCAGACTCTTCAGCCTGCTCAGTCTCGGGCTCTACGGTAGCCGCACCGAAGACCGGGTCGTTCTCGTAATCGTGCTCGAACTCAGCCTCAACCGGCGCAAACTCAGTCTGGTCAGACTGGACAGGCTCGTCGGAAGCTTCAACAGCTTCCTCTACGTCTTCCTTCTCCTGCGCAGAAGCAGCAGAACCAGCCACTGCAGTACCAGCAGCGGCAAGACCTGCAGCAGTCAGCAGACCCGCGGAGGCGCCCTCTTCAGCAGTCTCAACGACAGGATCTTCAGAAGCTACGGCAGCTGCCTCAGCCTCGTTCGCAGCCTGCTTCTCAGCGAGTTCAGCCTCAAGCTCACGCTCAATAGCCTCACGTTCAGCCTCAATCGGGTCAACACTCTGAACAGCAGCTTCCTGAGACTCATCCTGCGAGGTAGCCTCAGCGGCCTCAGCGGTCGCAACGGGCTTAGCCTCAACAGCGACACCTTCCAGCAGGAAGCTCTCGCTAATAGTCTGACCATCCACAGCACCCAGGTACGATGCGTGAACCTCCAGACCGTCACCCAGGCGCGGCTTCAAAGAGACAGCCGCACGGTTCCAGGTTGCGCCGGCCTGCTGAGCCTCGGTGTACAGTGCCGCCACGGGTGCGAACCAGTCAATGCCGGGCACCACAATGCCGGTTTCGACCTCGCGACCGCGGTGCAGCAGACGGTAGTGCATATCCTCATCCACCTGGCGCAGTTCCAGGCTCATGGTGCCCGAACCGCGGGTGCGCATGAGCTCCGCCAGGCCATAGAGGGCACGCTGCTTGGGGAGAGCGGGCAGGGTTGCCGCACCCTCTGCGGGCTCGCTCAGGATGATGGACTCGGCAACCAGCTCTGCCTCGTCTTCGCTGAGCTTCTGCTCAGCTTCCTTCAACTCTGCAGCGGGCTCCTGAGCGGACTCTTCACGAGCGGAAGCCTCCTGCTTCTCGGCTTCCTTCTTATCGATGGCCTCTGCGGTCAGAGCGACCCCCTGAGAGGTACCCTTTTCTGCCTTCTCCTCAGCCTTATCAGCCTTTGCGGCGGAGGCAACAGCAGCGGCAGCAGCCACGGGTGCAGCAACAGCGGCAAGAGCAGGAGCTACAGAGGAGCTCTCGACGGGCTCGTCGTCCTCAGAACCGGAGCCTTCAGCCGCGGAGTCCTCAATCTTGGTAGCAGGCTCTTCCGTAGCGGTTTCTTCCGCGGTGCTGTCCTCAACAGCGCTTTCTTCAACAGCGGAAGTGTCAAAGATCAGCTCTGCGGTGTTCTCTTCTTCAGCGTCGAAGTCCTCAGCCTCGAGCGATTCAGAGACGGACGCTTCGTGCTTCTCCTCAACGGATACAGCGGAGAGCAACTCGGTCTCATCAGAGACCGCGTCTTCTTCCTCAGTAAGTTCAGATGCCAGCAGTTCAGGTGCCTCAACGACAGCCTCAATCGGCTCTTCCTCACCAGCGGCAACAGGCTCTGCAGCCTCTTCTACGCCTGCGGTAAGGTCAATGGTCTCCTCGGATTCGAAGTCTTCAGTAGCATCAGCAACAGGTGCGGGTGCCTCAGAGGCCTCAGCGTCTTCGACAGATTCAGCAGCTTCAGTGGACTCGGGTGCCTCAGCGGACTCTGCTTCCTCAGCAACTACCTCATCAGCGGGAGCTTCTTCAGCGATTACCTCATCGGAGGCGACCTCGCCGAAAGTCTCCTCTTCGCTATCGAGGGTGATGCCCAGGCGAGCAGCGTAGGCTGCCGCCAGGTCGTCCAGGCCGGCGTTCTGTGCCTCGGTGACAGCGGCGCGGGTGCGGGCAGTCTTCAGGTCTTCTGCGGTCAGGGAGTCTTCAGCACCTGCAGATACGTCCTCAGCGGCAGATGCAGAATGAGCGTTCTCAGACTTGTTCTCAGTAGCTTCTACAACAGCGTCGGCAACCTCAAGCTCTTCGCCACCCTCTGCCTCGTCTGCAGCCGCTTCAGCGACCTCAGCGGCAGTATCTTCGACATTCTGGGCACGCAGAGCACGCAGGTGCTCTTCAAACTGGGAACGTGCATCCGCTGCGACGTCCTTAGGCTCCTGCGCCTCGATAGATGCGTCCTCAGCTTCGGACTCTTCATCATCGCGCAGGAACGCGGGGGTAGCGGGCTGAGCAGCCTCAGCAACCGGGGCGACTTCTTCTTTAACGTCCTGGTCCTCAGTATTCTGCTCGACCTCAACAGGCTCCTCAGATTCCTGCGGGAAAGCACCAAGCGCAGCCAGCAGGCTACGACGCTCCTGCTCCTCCGCCTGTTCCTCGGTCAGCTCCTCAGCAGCGGAAGATTCTTCAACCTTCTCATCGCCGTGCAGGAGGGCACGCTTGAGATCCTCAACAGCGCGGTGCTCTTCATTCTGCTCTTCGTCGTGGTTCTGGTGGCGTGCGCTTTCAGACTTCACGAAGCGGCGCAGGGAGTCCTCCCACTGCTGCTGTTCCATAATCTTTTCGCTCAGTCGCGCGCTCTTAGGAGCGTCTTCGCTTGCCTGTTCTTTCTGAGCCTTAGCGGTTTCGGCGCTCTGTTCTTCGCGCGACTGTTCATCCAACTTCTTCTTGCCGATTCCAAAGAAGCTCATTGGGTGTCCTCCTCCGGCGTGCGCCGTGTGATGGTGCGCCATCTCCTTCAACCCCCGCAGGTGTGTGGGCACGGAGTCGGGAACATGACGCAGATGTCCTCATAATCCTTTTAATTCTATCGTGTGCATAGAGTTTCACCCCGCTACTCGGTGAGAGGTAACGGGGTGAAACTTGTACAGTTTTCAAGGCTTGATGCGGCTATATAGTCGTACTTTCAAGCCTGACTTATAAGCTTTCGAGAAGCTCTTTAGCGTGCCTCATCGCGGATGGGGTTCGCAGCCTTCGCAGCCTTCGCCAGCTCAAAACGGACGGCGCGCAGGGCAGTTGCCGCCATGACGCGCACACCAATGCCGATTGCCTGCTCGCTCGGGGCGTAATCGCCCTGGTGCAGATCGTAGGTGGGGTCGCCGGGGGCACGGGTGCCCAGGCGGAACATGGAACCGGGAACTTCCTGCAGCATCCACGCGAAGTCTTCGCCGCCCATGGACTGCTCAACCAGCACAATGGAGTCTTCGCCCAGTTCGGCGCGAGCCGCGTTCTCCAGCATGGTGGTTTCCAGGTCGGTGTTCACGACCGGGGGCACTCCGCGGATGTGCTCCACACGCGCGGTCACGCCGAAGGGTACGGCAACCTGCTCGATGACTTCATCCAGCATGTTGCCTGCCTGACGCCAAACCTCAACATCCAGGCAACGCATGGTACCCGCCAGGTAGCCCTCGGCGGGAATAGCGTTGGGAGCAACACCAGCACTGACCTGGCCCCAGGCGACCAGCACGCCCGAACGCACGTCGGTGCGGCGGGTCAGCACGGCGGGAACCTGCACAGCAATCTGGCTCATCGCATAGATGAGGTCCTCAGTCAGATGCGGGCGAGAAGTGTGGCCGCCGTGACCGCTCAGATGAATTTTCACGGTATCCGAGGCGCTGGTAATCGCACCGATGCGGGTACCGATCTGGCCCAGGTCCACCTTCGGGTCACAGTGCAGAGCGAAAGCACGCGGAATATCCTTGAGTAGACCCTGCGAAATCATCTGCACCGCACCGCCGGGCAACTGCTCCTCAGCGGGCTGGAAGAGAATACGGACGCTACGGCCCAGCGGGGTCTTCTCGTTCAGCTCGTGCAGTGCCAGCGCCACACCGAGCATGACGGTCTGGTGAATATCGTGACCGCAGGCGTGCATCACGCCGGGCACGGTAGAAGCATAGGGCAGGTCGGTCTGCTCAACAATGGGCAGAGCGTCAATATCGGCGCGCAGAGCCACAGCGAAGGGGCCGCTCCCGATATCTACGTAGCAGCCGGTACCTTCGCAAGCAACGGGGTTCATGCCGGCTTCTCGCAGTCGATTCATGAGGCGCTCAGTGGTCGCCACTTCACGGAAGGAAAGCTCCGGGTTGGCGTGCACTTCGCGGCGGAACTGCACGAGGGTACCCATCATGCGCTCCACCCAGTCGTCGAAGACAGGGGTGGACAAATCGTAGCGAGAATTAGCGAAAACCATACACAGTAGAATAACGCCGCCCGCCGGGGTTTACCTACCCGCTCCCCCTTTCTGACAGCCCTCGAGAATATCTATGACTTTATGACAGATTGTGAAGAGTTTTTGTGCACGCCGAAGCCCCTGAAAATGCTCTGTGCCATCATTTCCATCAGACTTTTTCTGTCAAACAATTCAAGCCGCCACCCGGTGTGGGTGACGGCTTGAATCGTCAATGCTGTATCAGCTGATACCGCGTACTCAGATTAGAGCGAGCGGCTCAGGATTGCCTGCTTCACCTCGGCAATAGCCTTGGTGATCTGGATGCCACGGGGGCAAGCCTCGGTGCAGTTGAAGGTGGTACGGCAACGCCATACGCCTTCCTTGTCGTTGAGGATCTCCAGACGCAGGTCGCCTGCATCATCGCGCGAGTCGAAGATGAAGCGGTGTGCGTTCACGATAGCGGAGGGGCCGAAGTACTGACCGTCGGTCCAGAAGACCGGGCAGGACGAGGTACATGCTGCACAGAGGATGCACTTGGTGGTGTCATCGAAACGTGCACGGTCCTCAATGGTCTGCAGGCGCTCACGCTCAGGCTCGTTCGAGTCGTTGATGAAGAACGGCATAATCTCGCGGTATGCCTGGAAGAAGGGCTCCATGTCAACGATGAGGTCCTTTTCGCAGGGCAGACCCTTGATGGGCTCAACGGTAATCGGCTTGGACAGGTCAAGGTCCTTCAGCAGGGTCTTGCAAGCCAGGCGGTTACGGCCGTTGATGCGCATCGCGTCCGAACCGCAGATGCCGTGTGCACAGGAGCGGCGGAAGGAGACGGAGCCGTCTACTTCCCACTTAATCTTGTGCAGAGCATCCAGCACGCGGTCGGTGCGGTACATGGTCAGCGGGAATTCATCCCAGTACGCCTCGGAGGAAACTTCCGGGTTGTAGCGACGAATCTTGATGACCACATCGTACGTGGGGATGGAGTCGGAGTCGCCGCCGGTCATACCCTCAAACAGCTTGACGGATTCCGGTTCGGGGAGTTCGTTTTCAGCCATTTTAGTACTTACGCTCCTTCGGCTCGTAGCGGGTGTAGACAACGGGCTTGGTTTCGAATCGCAGGCCCTTGACACCCTCAAACTCGGATTCGGGGTCGAGGTAGACCATCGAGTGCTTCATGAAGTTGACATCGTCACGCTTGGGGAAGTCCTCGCGGTAGTGACCACCACGGGATTCCTTACGGTGCAGCGCGCCAACGGACATGACCTTTGCCAGCTCAATCAGGAAGCCAAGCTCAACAGCCTCAAGCAGGTCGAGGTTGAAGCGCTTGCCCTTGTCCTGGATGGAGATGTTCTTGTAACGCTCTTCCAATTCAGCGATGGTTGCCAGTGCTGCGCGGATGGTCTCGTCGGTACGGAACACCTGCATGTCAGCTTCCATAGCCTTCTGCAGGTCTGCGCGGATAGCGCCGACCTTCTCGGTGCCCTTGCCTTCGAGGATGCCGTTGAGCATGTTGAGAACGCGATCTGCTGCGTCGTCCGGAACCGGTACGAACTCAGCGGATGCTGCGTACTCTGCTGCCTTGCGGCCTGCACGCTTACCGAACACGTTGATGTCCAGCAGGGAGTTGGTGCCCAGACGGTTTGCACCGTGGACGGACACACAAGCAACCTCACCAGCTGCGTAGAGGCCGGGGATGGTCTCTTCGCTGTTGCGGTAAACCTCGGTCTCGTTGTTGGTGGGGATACCGCCCATTGCGTAGTGCGCGGTGGGGAACACCGGGATGGGCTGGTGGTGCGGTTCCACTGCCAGGTAGGTACGAGCGAACTCGGTGATGTCCGGCAGCTTCTCGTCGATGTGCGAGGGCTCCAGGTGGGTCAGGTCCAGCAGCACGTAGTCCTTGTGGGGACCGCAGCCGCGGCCTTCGCGCACCTCGTTTGCCATTGCACGTGCCACGATATCGCGGGGTGCGAGGTCCTTAATGGTGGGTGCGTAGCGCTCCATGAAGCGCTCACCGTCAGCGTTACGGAGAATACCGCCTTCACCACGAGCACCCTCGGTGACGAGAATGCCCAGGCCAGCCAGGCCGGTCGGGTGGAACTGAACGAATTCCATGTCCTCCAGGGGCAGGCCTGCACGCAGTGCGATGGCCATGCCGTCGCCGGTGAGGGTGTGGGCGTTGGAGGTGGTCTTGAAGATCTTGCCGCAACCGCCGGATGCGAAGATCACGGACTTAGCCTGGAAAACGTGGACCTCACCGGTTGCCAGGTCGTAGGAGACGACACCGGCGGGGCGGGGCTTGCCCTCTTCGTCCTTGACCAGAATCAGGTCGAGCACGTAGAACTCGTTGTAGAACTCCACATTGTGGCGAACGCAGTTCTGGTAGAGGGTCTGCAGAATCATGTGGCCGGTACGGTCAGCTGCGTAGCATGCGCGGCGCACAGCAGCCTTACCGTGGTCACGGGTGTGACCGCCGAAGCGGCGCTGGTCGATGCGGCCTTCGGGGGTTCGGTTGAAGGGAAGACCCATCTTTTCCAGGTCGAGCACAGCGTCAATAGCTTCCTTAGCCATGATTTCTGCTGCGTCCTGGTCGACCAGGTAGTCGCCACCCTTGACGGTGTCAAAGGTGTGCCACTCCCAGTTGTCCTCTTCAACGTTAGCCAGAGCGGCGCACATGCCACCCTGTGCCGCACCGGTATGGGAGCGGGTGGGGTATAGCTTGGTCAGTACCGCGGTGCGAACTCGCTGGCCGGCCTCAATGGCGGCACGCATACCTGCGCCACCGGCACCGACGATCACTACATCGTACTTATGTACCTGCATGATGTTCTTTCTGTGTTTTAGATGTTTTCGTTTGTCTCGGATACGTCGCCGTTAGCGTGCCGAGCAGAAGCTGGGGAGCAGTTCAGCCGCTGCGCCGGAGGGGCAGGGGTCGAACGCGAAGATGGTGAGGGTACCAACCAGCAGGACGAATGCGCATGCTGCGAAGAGGATCACCTTCAGCCAAACGCGCAGGCGGTCCTTCTCTGCGTAGTCATCGATGATGACGCGGATGCCGTTAGCACCGTGCAGCATAGCCAGCCAGAGCAGCAGCAGATCCCAGACCTGCCAGAAGGGGTTCGCCCACTTGCCGCCCACGAAGCCGAAGTCGATGGCGTGGATGCCGTCGCCGACCATGAGGTTGGAGAACAGGTGGCCGAAAATCAGCACGACGAGTACGACGCCGGACAGGCGCATACCCAGCCAAGCGAACATCTCAAAGTTGTTGCGCTTGGAGGAGGAGCGGTTGTACTTCACACCGTCGATGCGGTTGTCACGCAGACGGGGTACATAGGTGCGGGGCTTAAGCGGAGTAGCCATAGTTTAGTGACCTCCCATGTGCGAGAAAACGATCGGCAGGTGACGCGCTGCGAAGCCCGCAACGGTAATTGCCCAGAGGAAAAGCACAACCCAGAGAATCTTGATGTGCGTGTAGGTTGCCTTCTGGCTGATTTCGACGTTGCCGTCCTTGTTCTTCGCCTGAATGTGCTCCACGTGCGAGTTGGTTGCCTTACCCCAGAAGTCAATGAGGATAATGCGAATACCGTTGAACGCGTGGTAGACGATGGCGGCGACAAGCGCGGTCTCACCCAGGCCCATGATGGGGTTCTTGTACAGGCTCAGTACACCGTTGTAGGCCTCCGGGGAGATACGCACGACGGCAGTATCTAGGATGTGTACAAGAAGGAAGAAGAAAATCGCGATACCGGTAATGCGATGAGCAACCCAGGACCACATGCCCCAGCGGCCGCGGTAGAGGGTTCCTTTAGAACCATTCAACACTGAATAACCTCCTGCTGCGACGGCGAGCTTCCGGGTTCTGATGGGTCATTGTGATCCTCAGCTTCCGGGCATGACTGTGTGCTCACCGACTGCTTTTGTTCGTCTGTTACTTCCAAGATATCAGGTAAATTCACAGCTTACTGACACCCTGTTTAGGGTTTTTTTACAGGTTCCAAAAGCGAATTAGAGCATGTTTTTATTGCGATATCGCCTACTTCCCTGTGTTTGTGCGGGACTTACCTTAACCTAACCTCAAACATCGCCTAAATGAGAGCCATCTGACACTTTTTGTTTAAACTCTAAAAGAATTCGATATATGACAAATTGACCCGCTATTCTTGAAGCGATGAATACTGCACTCACTCGATTCCGCCCGCTTATTCCCGCCGGCGGTGTTGGCTCGCGTTTGTGGCCTCTATCCCGCGCGCACGCCCCGAAGTTCCTGCTCGACCTCACCTCGTCGGGCAATTCCTTGTTGCGTGACACCTACGACCGTCTCATCGATCTCAGCAATGGTTCCGTCATGGTGGTTACCGGTACTTCGCACGCCAATGCGGTCACCCAGCAGATTCCTGAACTGCGTGCCGCTGACCTGGTACTGGAGCCCTCCCCCAAGGATTCGGCTGCAGCTATCGGCCTGGCTTGCGCTATCATCCACCGCCGCGAACCGGACGCCATCATTGGCTCCTTCGCAGCTGACCACGTGATCAGCCCCGTGGATGAATTCCACCGTGTGGTGACCGAAGCTGTCATCACCGCGGCAACCGGCAAGATTGTCACCATCGGTATTACCCCCACCGAGCCCTCCAGCGCGTTTGGCTACATCCACGCCAGCGAGTCCCTGGGTATTGAGGACGCCCCCAACGCTCAGGCTGTGGACACCTTCGTGGAGAAGCCCGATGCCGCTACCGCACAGAAGTACCTGGACTCCGGTGAGTACACCTGGAACGCAGGCATGTTCGTGGCACCGGCGGCTCTGATGCTCAAGCACCTCGAGGCGAACGAGCCCGAGCTGTACGCGGGCATCATGGAAATTGCTAACGCTTGGGACACCCCCGAGCGTGAGGCTGTTATGGACCGCGTCTGGGAGACCCTGCCCAAGACCGCTATCGACTACGCTGTGGCTGAGCCCGCTGCGGCAGCGGGCGACGTTGCAATGGTTCCCGGTTCCTTCAGCTGGGACGATGTGGGAGACTTCGACGCTGTGGCACGCCTGAACACCGAGAAGAGCGGCGAAGAGCTGACCATTCTCGGCGAGAAGGATAACGTTATCAACCACGGTTGTTCCGGCATTATTGTCGCGAATACCGACCGCAAGATCTCTATCCTTGGCCTCGACGATATCGTTGTGGTGGACACCCCCGACGCCCTGTTGGTCGCTCCGCGCTCCAAGGCACAGGCTGTCAAGGATGCAGTGGGTGAGGTCAAGGCGCGAGGCCTGAACAACCTCCTCTAAGTTTTTAGCCCTAAATGTTTAGCTCCGAGTAGGCGCTTGAACCCTACTCGAGCAAAAGACACCTCTAGAAACCGGCTCTCTTCTTTTCGGAAGGGAGCCGGTTTTTTATGCCCTGATGAGCCATTTCGCGAGTCGATTCAAGGCTTTCACCTAGTGGGGGCACAAAAGGACACTTCCTTCGGCTGGGCAGGGGCAGAATACCTTACACACCCCGCGCAGATTGCACTTCCAGACTCTGATACGAGCCAAGGATCAACCACTATAGAGAACCATTCTCATGTTAATCTTGGTACATGCACATGACCCGTAAGTTTTTCCTCACCCGCGCCGGCGCACTCGGCGCAGTAGCCGCCCTCGCCCTGACCGCATGCGGCTCCCAGACCACCCAGAACGCCCAGACCAGCCCCAGCGCTTCTACCTCTGCAAGCGCAACCGCCGCACCCATCACCGAAGGCAAGGGCGCGGCAAGCCGCGTCGCCATCACCTACGACGGTGGCGTGCTCGTTTACGACGCCAAGGACATGAAGCTGCTCGCAGACATCCCCAAGGAAGGCTTCCTGCGCCTCTCCGACGCTGGCGATAACCGCCACCTCGTCGTTGCAGACGGCAACAGCTACACCTTCCTGGACACCGGCGTATGGTCCGTAGCGCACGGCGACCACTCGCACTACTACACCACTTCCCCGTCGCTGTCCTCGCTGTCTCTTGCAGCTGACCACACCGGTCACGTCATCAAGGACAACGGCAAGGTCGCGGCATTCGCCGACGGCACCGGCTCCTTCGCCGTGTACGACCCGGCGAAGCTGACCCACGACAAGCGCACCGCCTCCTCCCTGGAGACCACCACCGTCACCCTGCCGAAGCCGCACCACGGCTTCGCAATCCCGCTGCCCAACGACCAGTACCTGGTAGCGGTTGGCGACTCGAAGACCCGCACCGGCGCCGCTGTTGTGGATGCTCAGGGCAAGACCGTCACCGAGAGCCCCGCCTGCCCCGGCGTTCACGGTGAAGCTATCGCCAAGGACGGCGCGTTCTCCATCGGCTGCACCGACGGCGCGCTGATCTACAAGGACGGCAAATTCACCAAGATCACCAATCCCGAGGACCCGTACTCGCGTTCCGGTAACCAGGCTGGCAAGGCTGACTCCCAGTACGTTCTGGCGGACTACAAGACAGACAAGGACGCTAAGCTGGAGCGCCCCGAGAAGTTCTCCATTATCGACACCGTTGCGGCAACCCGCACCGTCTACTCCCTGCCTTCTGGCGTGAGCTACACCTTCCGTTCGCTGGCTCGCGGCCCCCAGGGTGAGGCGCTACTGCTGACCACCGACGGTAAGCTGCGCGTCTTCGATCCGGCGACCGGTGCCGAGCTCGGCTCCGTACAGCTCATGGAGGCGTGGACCGAGTCTGAGACGTGGCAGGACGAGCGTCCGGCACTGTGGGTGGACGGTAAGACCGCCTACGTGACCGACCCGGCGACCAAGAAGCTCATTGCGGTGTCCCTGTCGAACCCGGCAGCACCGAAGGAGCTGATGAGCGTGGAGCTTCCGAAGACCCCGAACGAGATCCTGGGTGTCTCCTCCTCGAACGCTGCACCGGTTGAGGCTGAGGCACACGGCTCTGAGGCACACGGCGCTGCTTCCTCCTCGGCTTCGGCTGACGCGCACGAGTCCGGTAAGGCTCATGAGGGCCACTCCCACTAGGGCTCTCACGCTGAAATAAACCTAGCGAAAACGTAAAGAGAGATGCGACCGATAGCTTATCGGTCGCATCTCTCGTTACGTATTCCAGGCTTATACGCCAGCTCCTAACGCAGCGGCAGAACGCTAATCTCTTCCCAGTCCTGCCCGTCATAGGAGTAGCAGTGCAGGTGATCCACGGTGAAGGTGCGCTGCTCGGCAGGCAGAGCATCAAACACCTCACGGGCGTTCGCCACCTGCTCTTCCGTGAGCCCGTGACCCAGGGTCACGTGCGGCACGTAGGGGAAGGACGCCGCGCCGGCACCGAATAGCTCAACCAGCTTCTGGTGAATCTGCTCGAACTCGGCCCTACCCGCCTCCAGGTTCAGGTACTCCACCTCGGTGACCGGGCGGAAGGAGTGCACCGAACCCCAGCGCGCCTCAAAACGCGGCGTGTCCAGCGCGTCGCGGAACTGCGGGGACTGCACCTCAGCCATTAGAGACTCGTTCAGCTCCGTCAGGTACACGGTCACGTGGGTGCTGATAGGCGCCACCGCACCACCGGCTACCGCGCGCTTCCACTCTTCCAGGCGCTGAACATTCTCACCGCTCACGTGCGCAATAACGCTCAGGTAGCGGCGACCGGGTTTCAGGGTCGGGGATACAGGAGCCGTCGTGGGGCTCGAAGAGTTCTCTTGTGCTGTCATCTCAATCGTGCAGGTAATGCGGCGTCTCAGCCGGACTGGCTGAACAGCGCGCTAGATTGCTGCGGCAGGCAGGAAGCCAACCTTCTTGTACACGTTCTCAATGGTGACCGTAGCGATCTCGCGGGCAGCGGATGCGCCCACAGCCAGCAGGCGATCCAGCTCGGCGGGGTCGTCCATCAGCTCGAGGGTACGCTCACGCACCGGGGTGAGGCGCTCCACCACGATATCGGCAAGGTCGACCTTCAGGTGGCCGTACATCTTGCCCTCGTAGCGTGCCACGATCTCATCGATGCTCTCGCCGGTCATTGCCGAGTAGATGGAGAGCAGGTTGGAGACGCCGGGCTTAGCCTCGCGGTCGTAGGCGATGACGGAGCCGTCATCAGTCACGGCGGACTTAATCTTCTTCTGGGTTGTCTTGGGGGTGTCCAGAAGCTTGATCAGGCCCTTGTCGGTGGCTGCAGACTTGGACATCTTCGAGGTCGGGTCCTGCAGGTCGTAAATCTTAGCGGTTTCCTTCAGAATCACCGGCTCGGGTACCACGAAGGTCTCACCGAAACGGGAGTTGAAGCGCTGAGCCAGGTTACGGGTCAGCTCCAGGTGCTGACGCTGGTCCTCGCCCACGGGCACGCCGTCCACCTGGTAGAGCAGGATGTCGGCAGCCATCAGAATCGGGTAGGTGAACAGACCCACGGAGGCGTTCTCAGCGCCCTGCTTCTGAGACTTGTCCTTGAACTGGGTCATACGGGAGGCCTCACCGAAGCCGGTGAAGCAGTTCAGAATCCACGCCAGCTGGGCGTGCTCGGGCACGTGCGACTGCACGAACAGCGGGGTGCGGGTCGGGTCGATACCGGAGGCGATGTACTGCGCCGCGGTCAGGCGGGTACGCTCACGCAGCTCCTCGGGGTTCTGAGGAACGGTGATGGCGTGCATATCCGGGATAAAGAACAGACATTCGTTATTCGGGTCGTCCTGCAACGCCACCCAGTTGTTCACAGCACCAATGTAGTTACCCAGGTGCATCGAATCAGCCGACGGCTGCGCACCCGAGTAGATACGCGCCTTCTGCTGAGAGGCGTTAGGGATGAGGGACTTATCCTGCTTCTTTTCGTCTGCCATAGTTATTTCCTGTGCAGTTCTTCCTGTGCGGTGCTGCGGACGGTGCAGCACATCTTCAAAAACTTATCTGTAGGTGGGTCCGCGTCTTACTCACCGATGCGGTAGTCAACCACGAGCGGCGCGTGATCGCTGAAACGCTCATCGTAGCTTGCCGCGCGGTCCACGACCGCCTCCACGGCGCTTTCGGCGAGCGCCGGGGTCGCCATGTGGTAGTCGATACGCCAGCCTGCGTCATTATCGAACGCCTTGCCGCGGTAAGACCACCAGGTGTAGGGGCCGGGCACCTGACCCGCCAACTCACGAGCCACATCGCGGTAGCCGATATCGCCGAAGAAGCGGTCAAAGTAGGCGCGTTCCTCGGGCAGGAAGCCGGCACGCTTCTGGTTAGCCTTCCAGTTCTTAATGTCCAGCTCGGTGTGGCCCACGTTCAAATCGCCCACGATGAGCACATGGTCCGAATGCTTTGCCAGCTCAGGCATGCGCACCAGCATGCGCTCCAGGAAGCGGTACTTATCGTCCTGCTTCTGGGTGCCAACCTCGCCAGAGTGAACGTACGCGCTGACCACGGTCAAGGTCTTGCCGTTGGGCAGAACGTAGTCCGCCTCAACCCAGCGGCCCGAATCGTCAAAGTACTCTTCGCCAATATTCGAGCGGGTCGCGACCGGCTGGTTCTCCAGGAGTTCACCGGCAGAGTTCGGGGTGCGGCGGGTCGCCACCAGCACGCCGGCGCGGCCCTTCGCGGCAGCCTCCGCGTGCAGAATATGCCACTGGGATTCGTCCAGCAGCTCACGCACGATAGCGTCGGGGGCGCGCACCTCCTGCAGGCAGAGAATGTCGATGTCACGGCTCGCCAACCACGCCGCCATATCCTTCTTGTAGGCGGCTCGGATACCGTTCACATTCACGCTCGCCACGCGAAGCAGACCGCTCGGGCGCGGTGCAGGGGTGTTAGAAAAATGCATAGTCTTAATTATGCCAGTTTGAAGGAAGAGAAATTTTCACTCGTGCGCGTTTTTTCTCTGGCTGAACGGTAAACTATTGGGTGATGAATTCACACTCCTCACAGACCACCGACCACGGTACCCCCTCACATTCTGCGGGCACCTCCGCCTCCGAAAGTACCGCTCACAACACTGAGAGCCGCTACGAGCTACCCCCGATTCCCGGCCCGAAGTACGAGCAGGTCATCCACTACATTGAGCAGCGCTACATTATTCCCGGCAAGCCCGGCGATAAGCTGCCCACCGAACGTATGATTCAGCAGAACTTTGGGGTGAGCCGCCAGACGGTTCGTAGCGCCCTGAAGGTCCTGATTGAACGCGGCCTGCTCTACAACGTGCAGGGCTCCGGCACCTACGTTGCCGAGCGCACCGACGCCACCTACATTCCGCGCGTGGACACCTTCGTTGACGATATGCGCCGCCGCGGTTTTGAGGGCTCCACCCGCATGATTGCGACCCGCTGGGTGGACGCCACCGAAGAGATTTCCACCCACCTATCCGTGCCGGTGGGCGAGCAGGTGCTGTTCGTGCGCCGCCTGCGCCTTGCCGACCACGAAGTCATTGGCTTTGAGCGTTCCTACTTTGTGAAAGCCGCCGCAAGTAGCATCCTGGACGCCATGATGGCGGAGATGTCCGGTGCGATGAGCTCGCTAGACCAGCTTGCCGACACCCCCAACGCCATTAAGCACGCCCGCGTACGCACCAGTGCGGCGCTCTTCACCGACGCCGACGCCGAGGCGTTCAACCAGCAGGTTCCCGTGGGCGAGGCGGCGTTCAAGGTCTGCGCGACCGGCTACACCGAAGAAGGTAGCCCCGTAGAGTACGCAGAGACCCTGTACCTCGCTGATGCCTACTTCTACGAGATGATTCTCTAGCATCTGCCTTTTCTTGTGATGACAGTGTGAAGGGCGGTGCCCCGGTAGATTGTTCTACCGGGGCACCGCCCTTTTGAGTTATTAGCTCTGAAATGTTGCGAGCCTTACGCCGCCTGACGCTCCGCGGTCTCAACCACATTCACCAGCAGCTCCGCGCGGGTCATCGGGCCCACACCGCCGGGGTTCGGGGAAACCCAGGACGCCTTCTGCGCAGCCTCCGGGGAGACATCGCCGAAGAGCTTCTTCTTGCCGGTCTCCGGGTCCTCAGCGCGGGAAACACCAACGTCCAGCAGGATTGCGCCGTCCTTGACCTGGTGAGCCTTCAGCACGTGCGGAACACCCACAGCGGCAACAATGACGTCAGCTTCGCGCAGCACCTCGTCCAGGTTCTCGGTACCGGTGTGCGCCAGGGTTGCGGTTGCGTTCACCTCGCGGCGGGTCAGCAGCAGACCCAGCGGGCGACCCACGGTAATGCCGCGGCCGAGCACCACAACGTTCTTACCGTTCCAGTCGATGCCGTGGCGCTTGACCAGCTCAATGACACCGTTGGGGGTGCAGGGCAGCGGGGAGTCCAGCGGCTCAGAAACGTTCAGCACGAGCTTGCCGAGGTTGGTCGGGTGCAGGCCGTCAGCGTCCTTCTCGGGGGCGATGCGCTCCAGCACGCGGTTGGTGTCCAGGTGCTTGGGCAGGGGCAGCTGCACAATGTAGCTGGTGCACGCCGGGTCGTTGTTCAGCTTGTCAATCTCTGCGTCGAGCTCTTCCTGAGTGATGTCACCGGGCAGGTCCACACGGATGGAGTTAATACCGATCTCTGCGCAGTCGCGGTGCTTAGCGCCCACGTACGAGCGGGATGCGGGGTCGTCACCGACCAGCACGGTACCCAGGCCGGGGGTAATACCCTTAGCCTTGAGCGCCTCGACGCGCTCCTTCAGCTCTTCCTTGATGGCTGCGGCGGTTGCGTTACCGTCTAGAATCTGGGGCATTGTTTTTCCTTCCATAGATTGCGGCGGGTTCGCCGAAACGGACGGTCTGTGTGTTGGGTTCTAGGGTGTGCCCCTAGAGGTACCACTCCCCCGCTACGTCCCTCAACGAATGTGGCGGGTAGAGCAGCAAAAAGTAAGAGGGCGAAATAACCCCGCCCGCTCAGCACCCACAGGGAATGTTGAGCGAACGGGGTCATTCATGGGTCTACCAGTTCTCGCTACCCTGGTAGAGGGGGTACTTGGCGCACAGTGCCTCAACGCGGGCACGCAGCGCAGCGATGTCCGGGTTCGGCAGCAGTACGGAAGCGATAATGTCGGCAACCTCGGTGAAGCCCTCGGCGTCGAAGCCGCGGGTCGCCAGAGCAGGGGTACCGATACGCAGACCGGAGGTCACCATCGGCGGGCGGGGGTCGTTCGGCACAGCGTTACGGTTGACAGTAATACCGGCATCGTGCAGCAGGTCTTCTGCTTCCTTGCCGTTGAGGGCGTGGTTGCGCAGGTCAACAAGCACCAGGTGAACGTCAGTACCGCCGGATGCGATGGAAACGCCGGCGTCCTTCACATCCTGCTGCAGCAGGCGGTTCGCCAGGATCTGTGCGCCCTCAACGGTGCGCTTCTGGCGGTCCTTGAACGCGTCAGATGCGGCGACCTTGAACGCGGTAGCCTTCGCGGCAATCACGTGCATGAGCGGGCCACCCTGCTGGCCGGGGAACACTGCGGAGTCAATCTTCTTCTTCAGCTCCTCGGTGCAGAGGATGAAGCCGGAGCGGGGACCGCCCAGAGTCTTGTGTACGGTGGAGGAGACCACGTGTGCGTGCGGGACGGGGTTCGGGTGCAGACCCGCAGCCACCAGGCCCGCGAAGTGGGCCATGTCCACCCACAGGTACGCGCCGATTTCGTCAGCGATCGCGCGGAACGCAGCGAAGTCCAACTGACGGGGGTACGCGGACCAGCCGGCGATAATCAGCTTGGGGCGCTCAGCCAGCGCCAGTTCACGCACCTGCTCCATGTCAACGCGGCCGGACTCGTCCACGCTGTAGGCGACAACGTTGTACAGCTTGCCGGAGACGTTCAGCTTCATGCCGTGAGTCAGGTGGCCGCCGTGTGCCAGGGACAGACCCATGATGGTGTCGCCGGGGTTCAGCAGTGCATGCATGACGGCGTTGTTCGCCTGCGCGCCGGAGTGGGGCTGAACGTTTGCGTGCTCAGCGCCGAAGAGTTCCTTCACGCGGGAAATAGCGAGGGACTCAACGATGTCAACGAATTCGCAACCGCCGTAGTAGCGGCGGCCGGGGTAACCCTCAGCGTACTTGTTGGTCAGCACCGAGCCCTGGCTTTCGAGGACGGCACGGGGGACGAAGTTCTCGGATGCAATCATCTCGAGGGTGTTCTGCTGGCGCTTGCGCTCCAGCTCAATGGCTTCTGCAACCTCGGGGTCGAGGTCGGCGAGGGGCATCTCGAGGATCTTCTGCTCGGACATTACGCTCCTGGGAGTGTTTTTGCGTTATCTTCGGTCGCTCATCATCGGGGTTTCCGCGGCGTATGCCGGGCGTTCTTCAGGAGGCGGCGGGCGCCTCCAACTGAAAACCCCGAATGAAAAAAATATGAGCTACACCTCATAATACCGTAAAGCCCGCTTTCCTTCGAGAAGGAAAACGGGCTTTACCAAGCATCACGATGAAGTTTTCACGGTGTCTGCGCGAGTCCGGCGCGGGGCGCACAACACACCCCGGCGGGCTTATTGGCGGCAGTTTACGCAGGTCTGTGCGCCCTACGCCTGACGCAGGATAGCGGAAGCATACTCCAGGTACGCCTCGCGAGCGCTCTCCTTCTTACCGCCAGCCACCAGCTGGGTCTGCACCACGTAACCGGTCAGCACCGACAGCACCGCGGCACCGATAACGGTCAGCCACTCTTCAAGCTCCTCTTCGGTGAAGTCCAGCTCAACAGCACCCCAGGCGCGGTAGCGTTCCAGGGACTGATCGCGCAGGTAGCTCAGCTGCTCAGAGACGACAGTCGCCAGCTGAGGCATTGCCACGGCCTCGCCCCAGGTGACGAGCAGGTGACGGCGAATCTTGGGGGTGTCCAGCACCTTCAGGCACCCGAACACGTAGTCCCAGGGCTGTTCGGCGCGGATGCGGTCGAAGGGCGCCATGTCCATGCGGGCTGCCGCCAGGATAATCTCATCCTTGGAGGAGAAGTGGTTATAAATCGCTCCAGCAGACAGGCCGGTGGCCGCAATAATGTCGCTCATCGAAGCCTTCTGATAACCGTGCTTGATGAAGCATTCGCGGGCGGTCTCTACAATCTGAGAACGCCTGTTCTTTTTGTATTCTTCGCTGACTTTAGGCACAACCTAATCCTAGCGAATTTTTAGCCAATCCGTGCGCATCCTGGTTGCCGTTGACGCGCCCTCATGCGCAAATCCGGCGCAAAATAGAGCAAAAATTCTATAAATACGACTGCCCACAATACGGATGCCCCAACGCAGACGTCTCAGGTCGATAGCACGAAAAAGCGGGGCACCCCGGGTTTACCCCAGGATGCCCCGCTCACAGCAGGCAGCTCAGCGCGTACTGAGCTCGCTACACATGTTTAGTGGAAGAAGTGGCGGGTACCGGTCAGGTACATGGTCACGCCAGCAGCCTTAGCCGCCTCGATAACTTCCTCGTCGCGAATCGAACCGCCCGGGTGCACGACGGCACGCACACCGGCGTCCAGCAGTACCTGCAGGCCGTCAGCGAAGGGGAAGAACGCGTCGGATGCGGCAACCGCACCGCGGGCACGCTCGTTACCTTCGCCGCCGAGAGTGTTCGCGCGCTCCACCGAGAGCTTGCAGGAGTCCACGCGGTTCACCTGGCCCATGCCGATGCCCACTGCGGCGCCGTTATCGGCCAGCAGAATGGCGTTTGACTTGGGCGAGCGCAGTGCACGCCAGGCGAACTCGAGGTCGCGCAGGGTGGCCTCGTCAGCTGCCTCACCGGCAACCAGGGTCCAGTTCTTCGGGTCGTCACCCTCAGCCTGCAGGCGGTCAGCCTCCTGGAAGAGTGCGCCACCGGAAATGGGGCGGTACTCGATAGCCTCACGGGCAAAGCCCTCGGGCAGAACCAGCAGGCGCAGGTTCTTCTTCTCGCGCAGGATCTCCAGCGCCTCGGGCTCGAAGCCGGGGGCCACAATCACCTCGGTGAAGATGCCCTTGACGGTCTGAGCCATAGCGGCGGTCACCGGGCGGTTAGCGGCAATCACGCCACCGTATGCGGACAGCGGGTCGCAAGCGTGCGCCTTCGCGTGAGCGTCCGCAATCGGGTCAGCCGCGCCGGGGGTTGCCACAGCAATACCGCAGGGGTTGTTGTGCTTGATAACGGCAACAGCGGGCTCGTCGAAGTCGTAAGCGGCACGCAGAGCGGCGTCAGCATCAACGTAATTGTTGTAGCTCATCGCCTTACCGTGCACCTGCTCCGCCTGAGCAATACCGGGAGCAGCGGCGGGGTCAACGTACAGGGCGGCACGCTGGTGCGGGTTCTCGCCGTAACGCAGGGTCTCGCTGCGCTCGAAGCCCAGGCCAGCGTACGGGGGCCAGAAGTTAGCATCCTCATCCTGTAGGAACTGGGATGCGGTCCAGGTAGCCACAGCGGTGTCGTATGCGGCGGTGTGGGCGAATGCGCCAGCGGCAAGGCGGCGGCGCTCGTCCAGGGAGAAGCCACCGTTCTTAGCGGCCTCAACGGTGCGCGCGTAGTCGGCGGGGTCCACAACAATTGCGACGGCGTCGTGGTTCTTCGCGGCAGCGCGAACCATGGAGGGGCCACCAATGTCGATCTTCTCGATGATGGCGTCCTGATCGGCACCGGATGCGACGGTCTCAACGAAGGGGTACAGGTTCACAACCACCAGGTCGAACGCCTCAACGTCTAGCTCTTCGAGGGTGTCGATGTGCTCCTGCTTGCGGCGGTCAGCCAGAATACCGGCGTGGATGCGCGGGTGCAGGGTCTTCACGCGGCCTTCGAGGCACTCGGGGAAACCGGTCACTTCGGTGACCTCGGTGACGGGTACGCCTGCTGCCGCGATGGTGGATGCAGTGGAGCCGGTGGAGACCAGCGCGACGCCAGCCTCGTGCAGGCCGCGGGCGAACTCCTCCAGACCGGTCTTGTCGTAGACGGAAATGAGGGCGCGGCGCAGGGGCACGCGATCGAGCTCAATGAGAGACACAAATACTCCGATGCTTTAGACGTGCACGCCGGTTCTCGGCGGCACAGCTGGTGGATGGACGTAGCCTGCCCGGATAGACAGGATATGTGTGGGGGTATTCCCCGCCGCTGTGCGTGACGCTAAGGTGAGCGCGTCGAATGGGCACAACGGAACGTGTGTGGGCGGCGGGGTTTGAGCTCGGCTCATTCCGCCGCGAAAAATCAGTGGGCGGAATTAGCTGTCAGACACAGCACCGTGGGATTCAGCGAGAGACGCGATGGTCTGCACGAGCAGGCGGCGCTCCTGCACCTTAATGCGTTCGTGCAGGGTCTCTTCGGTGTCGTCATCCAGGACGGGCACTGCCGCCTGGGCGAGAATGGGGCCGGTGTCAACGCCAGCATCCACAAAGTGGACGGTCAGGCCGGTAATCTTCACACCGTGCGCCAGGGCGTCACGCACGCCGTGCGCACCCGGGAAGGAGGGCAGCAGGGCGGGGTGGGTGTTAATAATGCGGTTGCTGAAACGCTCGACCAGCTGCGCGTCAACAATGCGCATGAAGCCGGCGAACACAATGTAATCGGGGTTGTAGGAAGCGATCTTTTCTTCCAGCGCGCGGTTCCAGGAGGGGCGGTCGGCGTAGTCGCCGGGCTGCACCAGGAAGGTGGGTACACCCGCCGCCTGGGCACGTTCAATACCCAGACAGGGCTTGTCGGCGCCCACTGCCGCAATGTCGAGGGGAAGCTCGCCCGCTGCTACAGCGTCGAGGATGGACTGAAGATTCGTTCCGGAGCCGGATACCATAACCACAATTCGCACCCGACTAGTATAACCCGTCTCACACCCTTATCCAAAGGGGGTAAGAGGTTCACAAAACACCCAAAACCCAAAGGTGAGCACAAAGAAACCCCGGCGGGATGAATCCTCACCGGGGTTCACTGGAGTTCATGGGGGTTTATGGGGGGGCACCGGGGTTTACTGGGCGCAAACTCAACAGGTCGCGACCTCAATAGGCCGCATACTCAATAGGTCGCGGGCGCACGGGACGGTACCCTTATAGGTATGTCTACTCCCCCGCAGAACACTCCAAACAACGCACCGAACAACGGCACGCCGCAGAACCAGCAGGTTCCGCCGCGAGCGCCGCAGCAGGCACCGCAGAACATGATGCCGCAGCCTCGGGGACCTCAGGGCAAGAAGCCGCGCAAGCCTATCGACCCCATCGAACAGCAGAAAGCGAATATTCGCACCTCGCTCATGCTGATCGCTGCCGCGCTGGTGATTTTTGCGGCGTCTTCCTTCGTGCTCTCCACGATGCCGCTCTTCTTGGCGCTCTTTCTCTTCGCGCTGGTCGGCATCACCCTGAGCATTATTGCGATCGTGCGCACCGCAGTCTACCGCGGCCCCTGGTTCTTCTACATTGCCGCGGGCGTCAGCATCATCTACGGCGCCATGACCCTGCTCGGTGGCATTGGTCTTGCCTTCATGCCCGGCGCGCAGGAGTACCGCGAGTGCCGCGCCGCCGCGCTGACCCAGACCGACATGTACACCTGCGACCAGAAGTTCCAGGGCACGATGGACAAGCTCACCGGCGCGTCCAGCTCTAGTTCTTCTTCGGCGCGCTAGAGCCCTGGGACTTCGAGGAGCTGACATCCAGCGGGGGCAGCTCCACGGTAGACGCCTCATCGGTCACCAGCGGAAGGATGCCGGTCTGGCTACGAACCTCAAAGATGCGGCTCATCGCCTGATCGGCAGAGAGGACATCCAGTTCGCGATCCACAAAGTCGCGCTCTGAGTCCTTCTTCTGCTTCTTGCGTGCCGCCTTAGCCGCCTTCTTCGCCTCGCGCTTCTGCTCACGCTCATGCGCGCGGTCATTGGCACGGTCCCGAGCGGAATCCTGCGCGGCGGATGCGGCGTGAGCGGCATCGGCTGAGCTATCCTGCGCTGAGTCATCTTGCGCTGCGGCGGGCTGCTCAAGACCAAAGCCGAAGTACGCCATAATGCGGCTCGCGCGGCCCTTCGAACGCAGCGCCTGCTCTGCGGGCTCTTCGACAGCGTCCTCACGCTCAACAGGTTCAGCAGCCTCGTAGACGGGCTCCTGAATCAGCTCGCGGGTCTGCTCATCGGAGGGGTCGTGAGCGTACAGGGCGGGCTCATAAGCAGTGTGTTCATAAGTAGCGTGCTCGCTGGAGGCAGGCTCAACAGAAGCTTCGATACTCTCGTAATCCTCAGCATGCGCAGAGTCAGCATGTGCAGAGCCAGCATGTGCAGAGTGCAGGTAATCGACCTGCTGAACGGCCTCAATCGGCTCGTACTCCTCAGCAGAGCTCTCCTGCGCAATAAGCTCTTCGGAGACAGACTCCTGAGTAGCGTCCGCAGTGGATTCTGCTACTACAGGCTCTTCAGCCGCCTCTTCGCGCTCTGCAACAATCTCAGCGAAAGCATCCGCCGCCGCACGCTGCGCCAGCTGCTCAGTCGTCTCTACCGGAACGGCAACCACAGGCTCCTGCGGATGCACCGGAACGTGACCGGTCGCCACCTCAGATACAACAGACTGCTCAGATGCTACAGACCGCTCGGGCTCAGCAACGTGCTCGGAAGCCTGCGCACGTGCCGCCTCCTCAGCTTCACGCTCAGCGGCTTCACGCTCAGCCGCCTCACGTGCCGCAGCTTCCTCAGCCTCACGCTCCATACGCTCCGCACGCTCCTGGGCACGCTGCTCACGACGCTCCGCAAAACGCTCACGACGCTCCGCAAAACGCTCACGGCCCTGTGCAAAACGCTCACGGGCCGAAGCAGTAAAACTCATCAGACGCTCACCCAGGTTCGGGCGCTCATCCGCAAAACGAGGCAGCTCACGGCTACTATCCGGCACCAGGGCACGGCTCAGCAACATACCGAAAGTCACGCCGGCACCCACCGTCAACGCGGTATGCGCCGCAAAAGTCAGCGGCTCAGCACCAACCTCCGTAAAACGACCAATGCCCAGAGAACCGTACGAAATCCAGCCCAGCCACAGGGCACCAAACGACGTCATAATACCGGTCATCACACCCAGCACCACTGCAGAAATCAGCGCAGACAGCGGGCGGAACGGAACCTTCAGAGCAACCCACTCATCCAGGTGATCCTCACCCTCACGCAAGAACCACCAGCCAGCAATCGCACCGGCAACCAGTGGCACCAGCAAACCCACCAGACCAAATGTGCCCAACGACTCGGGCACAGCGCCCAAAATCGGAAGCATCGGCAAAGTACCAGCATCGCTACTGGTCAAACCAACCGAGGTGCCCGCACCAAAGGAGAAACCGGCACCGGTCGACCACGCAATCGCGTAGATTACCAGGTTCGGCAAGAAACCCAGCTGCAGCAGAGTCACCGCAGTATCACCCACAGCGCCCGCGTGCAGCTCCTGGTAGGTGGCAACGATCTGCGACCAGCCCGCCAAAATACCGATACCCAAAAGCACCGCACCCAGACCAATCAGCGCCACAAAAGCAACCACCGCAGCACGCACCACAGCCCACGCGTACGAACCCGCCCAACGCGAATACTGACTCATCTGCGAAATCTGCTCCGCAGTATCAACACCCACCATGCGCGAGAGCGAACGCGCCTCACGGTAGCCACCCCACATCAGACCAGCCACCACAATACCCAAAGGCACCAGGGCAGCATTCAACGCCTGAAGAGGCTGCGGATGCGGGCTCGCCCAACCGTACATCGCCGAACTAATCAGCGCATAAGTCACCGAACCGGACAGCACCGGAATCAAAAACTCACCCTCATACGAGGCGCGCGCCAGGCGACGACCCGAACGGTAACAGAGCAGCAGAGGCAGAACACTCAAACCCAGCGGCACCAGCGTCATCGTGCCGGCAGAAGCACCAAAAGCAGCCGCAAGATCCAAAGGAACACCGTGAATCAGAAGCCACAGGTGCGCCGACATGGCGGCCACGGAGGAGAACTCCATGTCGCCAAAACCCTTGGTCGCCCACACGGCAGACATCGCCGCAAACACAGCAAGCGCAGAGAACAGGGCAGTAACAATTAGCTCAACAACACCCTGAAGCCACAGAGGCATGGGCATGGAATAACGCGAGATAGGTGAGGTGCTTTTCATCGTCCTTCAATCATGCCACGAATTAACGACGAAACCCGCCTCCGATTAACACTCGAAAGCGGGTTCTCACAACTATTCACACAGGTATTCATACAGACACGCACGCGAGGGCGCGTATCCGGCAAAGTTTTAATCCTCAGTCCACGGGTTGGAAGCTTCAACACCCCAGGCGCGGTACACCTGCGCCTTAGAAGAAATCAGCTCCAAATCATAGGCGCTCGCGCTCGCCGCCATCAGACCCTCCAGGGCGGCGGTAGGCAGCGGACCGGCATCATCACGACCCACAGCATGCGCACCGAGCGGCGCCTGACGACCGGCCCACTCGAGGCTCACACGCGCATCCACATTAATAACGTGGTCACCAAAGCGCTCAAGAAGTTCGGTAATCCAGCGATCAGTTTCCGGGTAGGGGTACAGGCCCTTCAGCTCGCCAATACTCAGCACAGAAATGTACATGTGTCGGAACGAGCGGCGGCGCAGAAAAGCGACCACGGCGGGGTCAGGATCCGCCTTACGGATCTCCGCAAGAACGTCGGAGTCCAGGAGCATACCGGAGAAATTCATACCCCTAATGCTACGCTACGCGCAGACCGGCGTACTCAATAGCGGGGATGCCCTCGGGGTTGGGCAGAAGAAGGAAGTTCAGGAACTCGTCGCGCTTAGAAGAAATGCGGGAGTAATCGTCAATGCTGACTGCGGTGTATCCGCCTCGCGCGGGTACAGCTGCGGCACGCAGGCTTTCCTGGTAGGAGCGGGAGGGGTTCAGAGAGATTGCTGCTTGGGTTGCAGAGCCGTTGTACATGTGACAACCTGCGCCGTGAGTGGCGCGATCCTTTCGCGTTGCTCTTGTCTGTACCAATTACCACCGGTTATTCCGGTGGTGAATACAAACCGCTTCGTCATCCGAGCCACCCGTGAACATGGGGTTGGCGTTCGACCATAGTCGGAGCTTATCAGTCGAAACTCTTGAAGCTGGGTTTAGCTTACAGCATTTTCTCAAGTTAAGTAAAGCGTTTTGTGAAAGAGATTTAGATTATTGGCATTTTGGCTTGTGGGAACGTTTTAAATGGCGTGAATTTTTGATACGGTGCGGAATACCTTATGTGAATACCGGTGTTTTTATGCGCTAAAAACTCCCCCACCACAAATACGAAATACACCCCAAACCACCGCTCAATAGTCGCCCCGGCAGTCAGCCCAGCAACCAGCCCAGCAACCGCCAGCAAATGACCGGCGACAAGGCGCAAACCGGCACGATACGCGATAATGAGCTGGTGAGCGCCAACAACCCCTTCCCCGAAATTCCCGTCACCGTACCGCAGATCATTCGCCAGGCCGGGCACCGCACCTACCAGCGCGGCGTCGCCTACCAGCGCAACCGCGAAGTCATCCGCTACAGCTACGACGAAGACGAGCGAACCCTCACCGGACTCGTCAACGGAAGCACCATCATCCCCTACGAAGTGACCATTCGCTTCTTCCCCGCCGTCAGCGGCTCCGCAACCTTCACCGCCCGCTGCACATGCCCCGTGCTCACCGACTGCAAGCACGCCGTAGCGCTCATGCTCACCGCGCTCGACCGCGCCTCCGTAGCGAAAAAGGCACTCAGCGAACACCCCGGACCGGTCGGCGTACCCGGTGCCGCGGCAAAGGAGGCGGCAGAGGCAAAGGGATCCGCAGATTCAAAGAGCGTGGACGTTGCGGAGGCGAAGAAATCCGCCGACCCGCTCGCAGCACTGCGCGCCTCCGGTGCACTCACCACCGCGGCGAAACTGCCCGCGCCCGATGCAGCGGCTGCCGAGCCCGCAAACCCCCAGGGAAGCTTTGCGCTCAACGAGCTAGGCACCTCCCCGAGCCTGCAGGCAGAGGCATCCGCCACCAAAATCTCGGCATGGCGGCGCGACCTCTCCTCCGTTCTTTCCGCACGTCAGGACCTTGCGGGCATTGATTCGATGCGCGTGAGCGGTGCCCTGGATTTCTCGCTGAGCGTCTCCGGCTCCTACGCGCGCGGCCGCAATATGCCCGGCGCAACCCCCAGCATTAATCTGCTCGCCCGCCCGCTCATGGCGTCCAAAACCGGGCGCTGGATTAAGGGCGGCCTCAGCTGGGAAACCTTCGCCTCCAGCGTGGGCGGACCCGTCGGACGGCACGAAATCTACCCCGAACACGAACGATTCTTCGCCGAGCTCTACTCGATTGCCCGCCCCTGGCAGAACATGTATTCCTCGCACCGCGACTGGATTTCGATTAGCGCATCTGCCTCCACTCTGCTCTGGGATGTACTCGCCCGCGCGGAGGATATTGGCCTGCCCCTGCTGATCAACGGTCGCGAGGTGAACTACGCCGTGCTGAGCCCGGCACAGGTGCGCCTGCACGCCAGCGCTGAGAAGCACGCAGAAGGCGCCGGCCTGCAACTTCAAGCCGCGCTCAGCTGGGAAGGACGCGAAGGCGAACTACTGCGCCAGCTCTGGCTGCCCGCCGCGCATTGCCACCCCATCGGCACCCCGCGCACCGGCTTCTTTGCCCTGGGCGGGCTCGCCCAGCAGGAGTACGAACAGGCGGCAAAGGCGGTGCACTGGAAGACCGCGCGCCCCGGCGCACTGGATGAAGTGGGCCGCGAATCTTTCGTTCAAAAGGCTGCCCAAAAGGACGCGCAGGAGGCGCCTACTGAACCCTCTGCCCCGACCATCAACCCGGCGCAGGGTGAACGGGTGCGCTACTCCCCCGCCGTACCCGAACTGCCCGAGGGCGTGGAGCTGGCGCTCATCCCCCTGGTCGAGCCGCTCGATGCCGCCTCCGAATCACTCATTAGCGCCGGAACCGTGCACATTCCCGCCGCGGAACGCGCCACGTTCCAGAAGGAATACCTGCCCGCGCTCAGCCGTTCCATTCCTTCGTTGACCCCCGACCCGGCGCTGGCGCTGCCGCGCGTGAAGCCGCCGCATCTGGTGCTTGAAATCAGCTTTGACGAGCAGGTACGCCACGACGCGCAGCTGAGCTGGCGTTGGGAGTACCCGCTGAACCCCTTCGCGGAGGACAGCGCAGAGGAGGCGAGCGCGCAGAATCCTGCGGGTGCCTCCGATGTGTACTCCCTGCCCGTTTTCGGCTACCCCGGCGAAGAGGGCGGCGAGGTGCGCGATGAGCGTTTTGAGGCGCGCGTACTGCGTTCGGTGCGCGCAATTCTTGCCGCCCACCCGGCGCTTTCCGGGTTGGAGGAGCGTCGCATCGAAGGCTGGGAGACCCGTGAGTTGCTCAGCGCGATTCTGCCGAAGCTTCGCCATGTTTCCGCTGTTCAGGTGCGTTTTAACGGCACCCCGCCACAGTTCGTGGAGGCAACCGACGCGCTCATTGAAATCACCGTGAACGAGGGCAATTCTCGCGACTGGTTCGGCCTGGGCATTGCGGTGAAGGTCAATAACTGGACTGTACCGTTTGCACAGATTTTTGAGGCGCTCGATCGCGGGGCGGACCGTATTCTGCTCGGTAACGGTACCTATTTTTCGCTGCGTCGGCCCGAGTTTAAGACCCTGCGCACCCTCATTGCGGAGGCTCGCGAGCTCGACGACGCGGGCGGCGATCTGCGCATTAACCGGCACCAGGCGGGGCTGTTCTCTGAGCTGGAGTCGTTGGCGGCGAGCGTGCATACGACCGCGCGGTGGGATGCTCAGGTGCGTTCGCTACTGGAGCTGGTTGAGGGCCTGGAGGATGCCGAAGAGAGCACCGAAAAGGACTCTGAAAAGACCTCTGACAAGGGAACTCAGGATTCCCCCGCACCCCAGCAGGCTTCCGGTCGGGTTATCGCTCAGCGTCCGGTACCCACCGGCCTGCAGGCGACCCTGCGCCCCTACCAGGTGGAGGGTTTCCAGTGGCTGTCGTTCCTGTACGAGCAGCGTCTGGGCGGTATTCTCGCCGACGATATGGGTCTGGGTAAGACCGTGCAGGCTCTCGCACTGCTCGCCCACGCGATTGAGGAGCACCGTGCCGCCTCCGAACGTACCACCGAGCGCGGTGAGAGCATCGAGCCGTTCGCACCTTTCCTCGTGGTTGCCCCGACCTCCGTCATCACCAACTGGGCGGCGGAGGCGGAACGCTTCCTGCCCGAGGCGAAGGTCGTGACCATCACCGAAACCACCGCCGGTAAGACCCCACTTGCCGAGCGGGTTGCCGGGGCGCACCTGGTGCTGACCAGCTACACGCTGCTGCGCATGGACGAGGACGCATACACCGGTTACGCCCGCACGCTAGGCCGTACCGTTGACGAATTCGCGGGCGAGCAGTCCGCCCCCGAAGGCTGGGGTGCGCTCCTGCTGGACGAGGCGCAATTCGTCAAAAATACCGGCACCCGCGCCTGGTCTATCGCCCGCGCGATGCCCGCCCGCACCAAGATCGCGATGACCGGCACGCCCATTGAGAACAACCTCATGGAGCTGTGGGCGCTGCTGGCGATTGTGGCGGACGGCCTGTTCCCCTCAGCCCGTGCGTTCCGTGACCTGTACGCTCGCCCGGCGGAGTCCGGCGAGGACCCGGCGCACGCCGCGGCGACGGCTGCTCGTCTGCGCCGGCGCATCCGCCCGCTCATGCTGCGTCGCACCAAGGAGCTGGTGGCGGTGGAGCTTCCGGCGAAGAACGATACGCGCGTGAACCTGCCGCTGGCTCCCGGTCACCGCCGCATCTATGACACGCATCTGCAGCGTGAACGCCAGAAGGTGCTGGGTCTACTGGAGGATATGGATAAGAACCGGTTCACGATCTTCCAGTCGCTGACCCTGCTGCGCCGTCTGGCGCTTGATGCCGCGCTGATTGATCCGGAAGCCTACGCCGGGGTGTCGTCGGTCAAGCGCGACTACCTGGTTCAGCAGCTACCCGACCTGCTCGAGAAGGGCCACCGCGTGCTGGTGTTCAGCCAGTTCACCGGCTACCTCAAGAGCATTTCGGCGCGCCTGGCGGAGGAAGGCATCGGCCACCTGTACCTGGATGGTTCGACCCGCAACCGCGCCGAGGTCATCGAGGCGTTCACGAGCGGTCAGGAGCCGGTATTCCTCATTTCGCTCAAGGCTGGCGGTTTCGGTCTGAACCTGACCGAGGCGGATCACGTGTTCATCATGGATCCGTGGTGGAACCCCGCCGCCGAGCAGCAGGCGGTGGACCGTATTCACCGCATCGGCCAGGACAAGGAGGTGCACGTCTACCGTCTGGTCGCCGAGGGCACGATTGAGGAGAAGGTCATGCAGCTCAAGGAGTCGAAGGCCGCGCTCTTCGATGCGGTGGTCGGTGAGGGCGAGTTCGCCTCCGCGGCGGTGACGGCTGAGGATGTGCGCGAGCTCTTTGCGCCGGCTGTCGAGCGGTAGCCGCCCTCCAATCTGAGCGGTAGCCACCTTCCAGACTGAGCGGTATTTCTAGCACCCGTCATTTTTTGTCATCTGGTTACGCCTCAGGCTAGATTCACGCCCGATTCTGGCCCGGCTCTTCTCAACGGGGGCTCTGGGGCGTAGCCTTGTAGAACTATCCAAAGCAACTCTTCGGGAGGCGCCGCCTCCCCCACTCTAAGGAGCATCATGAGCTACAACGTACCGAACGTAAAGTTCAACGACGGCCGATCCATTCCGCAGCTGGTCTACGGCGTGTGGCAGGTTGAGGACGAGGTCGCCGAGAAGGTCGTGGCCACCGCCCTGGAGACCGGCTACCGCCACATCGACACCGCCGCTATTTACGGCAACGAGGCGGGCGTAGGCCGCGCTATCGCTAACTCCAACGTGGCTCGCGAGGACATCTTCCTCACCACCAAGCTGTGGAACTCCGACCAGGGCTACGAGAGCGCGTTCGAGGCGTTCGAGGCTTCCCTGAAGAAGCTGGGCACCGACTACGTTGACCTGTACCTGATTCACTGGGCTAAGCCGCAGCAGGGCCTGTACCTGGATTCCTGGCGTGCGCTGATTGAGCTGCAGAAGCAGGGTAAGGTCCGTTCGATTGGTGTTTCGAACTTCCCCGAGGAGCAGTTGCGCGAGATTATCGAGGAGACCGGCGTGGTTCCGGTCATCCACCAGATTGAGCTGCACCCCTATTTCTCGCAGGAGGCGCTGCGCGCCGTTCACGCCGAGTACGGCATCGCGACTCAGGCGTGGAGCCCGCTGGGCAACGGTAGCGACCTGCTGCAGAACCCCGTGCTGACTGAGATTGCGGAGCGTCACGGCGCAACCCCCGCGCAGGTTGTGCTGGCGTGGCACCTGGCTAAGGGCACCGTGGCTATCCCGAAGTCTGTGACCCCCTCCCGCATTGAGGAGAACCTGGCGTCGGTGAACGTGAAGCTGACCGCCGAGGACATCGCGGCTGTGGATGCGCTTTCCACCCCCGAGGGTCGTATTGGCGCTGACCCGGCGAACATCGACTTCTAAGGTGTAGCTCGGGCGTAGAGCTCGAATCGAACCTACATAAAGCCCCGACAGGCACAGATAGTGTTTGTCGGGGCTTTTGTGCGCTCTTGCGGGAGCTAAGGTTTTAGAGAATGCTCATTCGCGGATTGCTCAACAGGTCAGCGAACGCTTGCGCTCTCCCCCGCTAGTTCTCGTCCTCCACCAGCAGGGAGAGGGAGATGCGGCGGCGAGCCGGGTCGACCTCCACGACGCGCACCTGCACGATGTCGCCGCTGCGCACAATATCGTGCGGGTTCGCCACATAGCCGCGGCTCATCTGCGAGATGTGCACGAGGCCGTCCTGGTGCACGCCAATATCCACGAACGCACCGAATGCCGCCACGTTCGAGACGGTGCCCTCGAGCACCATGCCGGGGCGCACGTCCTCGAAGTGCGAGACGGACTCGGAGAAGCGGGCGGTGCGGAAGCTACCGCGCGGGTCCAGGCCGGGGCGGCGCAGCTCGGCGAAGATGTCCTCGACCGTGTACACGCCGGCGGTGCCTTCGTCTGCGCTCGCCTGAGTATCGCTATCCTGCACGTAGTCGGCGGGGTTCAGCCCGGCGAGCGGGTCGGTCCCATCCGAGGTAGCCAGGGCGCCGGCAACCCAGTGGGCGCCGTTGCGTGCCTGCGCGTCGGCAATAATGCGGCGCGCGAGCGGGTACGCTTCAGGGTGCACGGCGGAGGCGTCCAGCGGCTCCTCACCGCCGCGGATGCGAATAAATCCTGCCGCCTGGCGGAAGGTTTTCGCGCCCAGTCGCGGCACGTTCAGCAACTGCTGACGGTTCGCGAAGGCGCCGTGTTCGGTGCGGTAGGCGACGATGCGTTCGGCGGTTGCGGTGCCCACTCCCGCCACGTGCGCGAGCAGCTGCACGGAGGCGCTGTTGAGGTTCACGCCCACGGCGTTCACGCAGTCTTCGACGGTGTCGTTGAGGGCGCGGCGCAGGGCGGCGGGCGGCACGTCGTGCTGGTACTGGCCCACGCCGATGGACTGCGGGTCGATTTTGACGAGCTCGGCGAGCGGGTCCTGCAGGCGGCGTGCAATCGAGACGGCGCCTCGTACGGTCACGTCGTAGTCGGGCAGCTCGGCGGCTGCGAGCGCGGAGGCGGAGTAGACGGAGGCACCCGCCTCGGAGACGGTCACCTTCTGGGGTGCTTCTGCGTCTTCCTCACGCAGGGTGCGAATCAGTTCGCTGGCGAGCTTGTCGGTTTCGCGGCTTGCGGTGCCGTTGCCGATGGCGATGAGTTCCACGCTGTGCTCGCGGCAGGCGGCGGCGAGCTCGCGCAGTGCTTCTGCCCACTGGTTGCGCGGGGCGTGCGGGTAGACGGTGCCCACGCGCAACGGCTCACCGGTGCCGTCAACCACGGCGTATTTCACGCCGTGGCGCAGGCCAGGATCCAGGCCGAGGGTGGTCTTGTGCCCGGCGGGCGCGGCGAGCAGAATATCGCGCAGGTTGGAGGCGAACACCTCTGTCGCGTGCTGTGCGGCGGCGTCGAGTAGCTGGTGGCGGATGCGTTCGGCAAGGCGCGGGCGCAGGTGGCTGCGCCATGCGGTGCGCACGGTGGCGGCGAGCCAGCCGAGTACGCGGTCTTCGTCGTCGACGGTGTTGAGCACCTGCACGGGGATGCGTAGCGCGGCGGCGACCTCACGCTCATATGCAGAACGGACGTTCTCGTAATTTTCTGCGGCGGCCTCAGCTTCGGCACGGGCGGCACCACGCAGGCGGCTGAGCGCCACGGGGGCGGGTGCCACATCCACCTTGAGGCGCACCACGCCAGCGTCCTTGGCGCGGTGCAGCGCCAGCACGCGGTGCGGCGGAATGGAACGAATACGGTCCGAGAAGGCGAAATAGTCGGAGAACTTCGCGCCGATGCTTTCCTGACCGGCAATCACGCGAGACTCAATCACGCCGCCTTCACGCAGACGCTTAAGGAGCTTTTCGCTCAGCACCGGGTCGGTGAGGGCGCGGTCAACCAGAATCGCGCGGGCACCGTCGAGGGCCTCTTCGGCACTGTGAATCTGCAGGGCTTCGTCCGTCTCTGCAACCTCAATGCTCTCGTCTTCGTCATCTTCGGTGCCGTCGGTAATGTACGCGGCGGCAATGGCGTGTGCCTCGGCGAGGGGCACCTCCAGCAGGTCTTCGACGAGGGAATCAAGCCCGGCGGCACGCGCCATCTGGGCACGGGTCACGCGCTCGCTGCGGTACGGGGCGTAGATGGCGTTCACGTCTGCGATAGCGGCGGCGTTCATGAGCGAGGAACGCAGCTGCAGCAGGGTGAGCGGGTCGATGAGGCCTTCGTCGGCGCGTTCGGTGAGCGCTTCGAGCACGCGGTTGCGGCGCTCTTCAAGGGCGCGGAGTTGGCCCAGGCGCGACTGGATGGTGCGCAGCTGGGTGTCGGTGAGCGCGCCCGTTGCTTCTTTGCGGTAGCGGGCGATGAAGGGTACGGAGTTGTCGGCGTCGAGCAGCGCCACGGCTGCGCGGATGCGGTGCGGCGCGATGCCGGTTTCTACGGCGAGCGCGTTGATGAGGTGCTCGGCGGGCTGCTCAGTCTTGCCGCCGGTTTCGTGTTTTTCGCGGTGTGCGGCGCTGCTGGGTTCGTTGCCGGCGGCGTTGCTGGGCGCGGGGTCTGCAGCTCGATCCGCGCGCGGGCGGATGCTGCTCGGGAGGGGGTGTTCGCTCATCCTTCCAGTTTCGCATATTTCGCCGCGGCTCATGGGTTGGCCGGTAATGCTGAGAAAAGAGTCAGCGCGGGGCGTATTTTGCTCGCCTGTGCGGGTGCGGGCAAGCGTATTTTTCTATCGCATCTTCTAGTGCAGATTACGAGTCTTTACGCACATTTTGCCCTGTGGGTGCGCTAAATATTGTCATCTTTCCGTAAGAAACCGTGTTAGGGGTTCACGTATTTGAATAGTGCTTAGTTTCAGCGATAAATTTAGATAAAAGAGCATATTTTTTTGAAAAAATATCTCTTATTCGTGCAGATAAGAGCTGGACTCACACCACGCAAACACCCTTATCTGCGTGCACACGTTCAGGGTTTCGGCGGCACGGTACGACATGGTGCCGCCACATCCCGCAGATGAAAGAGGGACCCATGCGCGAACAAGCCGCGCTATCAAACGCGCCGGAGGGCTACTTAGATTTTCACGACGAGTACGCGGAACTCATCGCCGAACTCGCCGCGCTGGGGTTCACCCCTACCCAGGTTCTCCGCCGCCTCAACTTTCTGTACCCGCACATCAACAAGAAGTACCTGAACTATGCGCTGGACTCCGGCATCTGGCAGTTTGGCCCGGTCACGGCAGACGCCCCGAGCTACACGGTACTCGCCTGCGGCCTCTGGTACGTTTTCGCGGAAGCCTACGATCTGCCTCCGGAGCCCGAGTACGCGGCGCTGATTCTTGATTGCGATATTATTCACGACCTGCCGCCCGCGCTGGAGGCACGCCACTTCAACAATGAAGACATTGCACACGTTCTGGCGAAGATTGGCGCAACGCTCAAGTACCTTGCCGCACACCCCTACTCCCAGCTGGAGGAAGAAGCCTACGCGCAGACCCTCGAGGACATCCGGCAGCGAGGCGTGAAAGAAATCGGCACCGAGGGCGGTAGCCTGTACACCCTGCTCGCCTCCAGCATGGAGGGCGAATCCGCGTGGCCTGCCCCCGCACAGACGGTCAACGATTACCTCGGCGACGGCGACTGGTCCCTGGGCATGCTCCGCACCGGCATTTACCCGGCGGAGGCGCTCGAGAACGAGTGGTATATCGACGCCGCGGCGGTACCCGAGGATTTTGCACCGAAGACTCTGAGCCTCTTTTTGAGCTATTGCGCCCGCTACGACCGCGAGCCGACGGCGCTGAACTACGGCTACTGGTCTACCATTCCCACGCTCATTGAGCAGGTGCCGCCGCTGGGTGCGGTACGCGCCAAGTTCGGTTCCTGGCAGACGACTCTGCATCGCGGACGCACGCAGATTGCCCGCGAGCTGCGCCTGTGGACGAAGAACGAAGCCAACGCAGCTGCCGTGGAGGCGAGCGCCACTGAGTCGAACGAGGCCGAGGTGAGCGCGGCGGAGGAGCTTGAGCTCCTCGATGCTGAGCTGACTAACACTGAGCTGGCTAACGCTGAGCTCCCCGAAGCAGAACTAGCAGAGCTGGATACCCCGGACGCATCCCCTGCGGGCGCTCCCGCAGAACCGGCGGAACCGGCAGAGCCCGCGCGTCTGAGCGCCCGCGAACTCACCGAGCAGGGCATCGGCGTGGTGCAGACCGCCCACACCAACCTGGCGGCGTACCACCGCACCCAGTGGGAGCAGACGGTGGAAGTCTTCGGCGAACGCCTCGCGCAGCTTGCCTGGAACCGCCGTCTGAGCACCTACTACTTCTTCGACGGAGCCTGCCTGGAAGATGCCGACCCGACCCCCGTGGTGACGGTTTTCCGCTCCCCCACCGGTTTCCTCTGCGAGCTTGAACCCACCGTCGAGGCGCTGCCCGCCTTCGACCCGGAGTTCCTGCAGGAGCACGGCTGGAGGCACCCGGTACCGGTGCATGCGCTGTGGAACCTGCACGCGCTCGACCCGCTGGAGGCTGCTGCCGCCGTCATTGAGGCGATGCGTTCGGGTTGCGGTTGTGAACGCTGGGATTTCTACCGCACCGATGATGACGACGACCCGCTGGCCGAAGAGGCTGAGGTGGCGCCTCTCTAAGCGCACTCCCGCGAGCCTCTCGTCGGGTTCATCCCTGGAGACAGCGAAAGCCCGCGTCCCCCGCTCCCTGAGAGGAGCAGGTGACGCGGGCTTTACGCATGCACCGGTAGCCGGTGTACTAGTAGCCGGTACCGATAGCCGATGTGGCTTAGCGTGGGTTGCTTAGCGTGGGTGTTTAGCGTGGGTGTTTAGCGTGCCGAGAAAATCTCGGATGCCTCCACAATCGCAATCTGCGCGGTGCGGGTAGAGATTGCTTCGTGGCGGCGTGCATCCGCACGGCGCTTGAAGAACCAACCAATACCCAGAATCGCGAACCAGACGGGCATCGCGAGCAGACCCCTGAGGGTTTCTTCATCCATGGCCAGCACACCGATGGTGAAGGCGAAGAACACCAGCGACAGCCACGCGGAGAAACGGCCGCCGGGCAGACGGAACTTCGACTTCTCGTGACGTGACGGGAACTTCTTGCGGTACATCAGGTAGCTGACCATAATCATCGCCCACGCAAAAATCACGAGTACCGCAGCCACGGTGGTGACCAGGTTGAACGCGCTAGAGATTGAGTCACCCGCGTAGAGCAGCACGATGGAGGACAGCAGCATCACGGCGGAGAGGAACAGCGCGTTACGCGGCACACCGTTCTTAGAGATCTTGCCCAGGAACTGCGGGGCGCTGCGCTCGCGCGCCAGGCCGAATGCCATGCGCGAGGTGGAGAAGATACCGGAGTTCGCCGAGGAGGTTGCGCTGGTAATCACCACAAAGTTGATGATGTGCGCGGCGATGCCCAGGCCCGCCAGGGTGAACATGGCGACGAAGGGGCTCTTATCGGGGCTGACGAGGCGCCAGGGGGTAACCATCAGGATGGTGACGAGCGCGCCCACGTAGAAGACCATAATACGTACCGGCACGGCGTTGATTGCCCTGGGCAGGGTCTTTTCGGGGTCCTGGGTTTCTGCGGCGGTGGTACCGACAAGCTCGGAGCCCATGAACGCGAAGACGGCAATCTGGAACGCGCCGAGGAAGCCAATCAGGTGGTTGGGGAACATACCGCCGTCGTTCCAGAGGTTGGCGACGGACGCCTGCGCGCCACTGGGTGAGGTGAAGCCGATAGCGACCATGCCGCCACCAACGATAATCAGGGCGACGATGGCGACAATCTTAATCATGGAGAACCAGAATTCGATTTCGCCGAAGTTCTTCACGGACACCAGGTTCAGGGTCAGCAGAACGCCGATGACGACGAGCGCCGGGATCCAGGCTTGCAGGTCGGGCCACCACAGACGCAGGTAGCCAACAATTGCGATGATGTCCGCGACGGCGGTGACCACCCACATGAACCAGTAGGACCAGCCGAGGAAGAACCCGGCCATGGGGCCGACGAGGTCGGTGGTGAAGTCGGAGAAGGACTTGTACCTCAGGTTGGAGAGCAGAATCTCGCCCATAGCTCGCAGCACCAGGAAGATGACGGCGCCGATGAGCATATACACGAAAATCACGGAGGGGCCCGCCAGGGAGATGGCGCGACCGGAGCCCATGAACAGGCCGGTGCCGATGGCACCGCCGATGGCGATGAGCTGGATGTGGCGGTTGCTTAGACCGCGGTGTAGTCGCTCTCCCTGCTCGGGAGCTTTAGGATTCAGGCTGACGTTGTTCTGTTCAGTCACGACGTCCTCTTTTCAGCGGTTGTACCCCGTACCGCATGTGCCGTTACTGGAATAAGAATCGCTAGATCGCAGCAGGCACGGTCACTGTATGAATATGCGGCCATTAGCTTGCGGGGCGTCCCCGGATTTCGGGGCGAGGCTGGGTCTCTATCAAATACCGCGCGGCATTCGGAAGTGTCACGCTATCGATTGACGCGGAGTTTTTCTGAGAGCTCTCACAGCTACTTGGATAGTTATTCTACAGGTGTTAAGTGCAAGAAAACAGGATTTACGGCAAAAATGTGACCTGTTTCTATTATTCACGTCATATCAAGCGGTGTAAAAAATGCCGCCTCGAACGTAAACAGGCAAGCACGAGGGCACGCGAAAGCCCCGCCTCCGCATCTCAAAGAATGCAGAAACGGGGCTTACACACAGCACTACCGGAGCGCCACAGAAAGAACAGAAACTACTTCTGACCAGCCTTGTCAGCAGCGTTTTCAACAGCCAGCGCACGAGCACGCTTCGCCGCGTGGCGGCGGGTCAGAATCTCGTAGCCAATAGCCAGAGCAATGAACCAGATGGGGGTCAGCGCCAGACCGATTGCGGTGTCCGGGTACAGGCTCAGGGCGTAGACCATGACGGCGAAGAAGACCAGACCAAACCAGCTCATGCCAATACCCCAGGGCATCTTGTACGCGGACGCCTCGTGGCGCTCCGGGAACTTCTTGCGGTACACCAGGTACGCAATCAGGATCATGCTCCAGGTGAAGATACCCATCATCGACGCCACGGAGGTCACCACGGTGAACGCCTCCATGATGCCGCTACCGGCATACAACATGACCAGACTAAACAGCAGCATCACGGTGGTCAGGTACAGGGCGTTGGCGGGCACACCGTTCTTGGTGAGCTTGCCCAGTGCGGAGGGTGCGGCACCGTCGTGCGCCAGGCCGTACACCATGCGGGAGGTCGAGAAAATACCGGAGTTCGCCGAGGACGCCGCGGAGGTCAGCACCACAAAGTTCACCAGGGAGGCGGCAATACCAATGCCAGCCAGGGAGAACATGCCCACGAAGGGGCTCATGGACTTATCCAGCTTGTCCCAGGGGGTGACGGCGAGGATGGTCAGCAGCGGCATAGCGTAGAAGAGGCCAATGCGGAAGGGCACCGCGTTAATTGCCTTGGGCAGGGTGCGTTCGGGGTGCTCGGTTTCCGCAACGGCGGCACCGACCAGCTCAGCGCCCACGAAAGCGAAAAGCGCAATCTGGAAGGCGCCCAGGAAGCCGGTCAGACCCTGAGTGAAGATGCCGCTACCGGAGGGGCCGGGGTGATCCCAGAGGTTCGTTACGGAGGCGACAGTACCGTCGGGCGAGGTGAAGCTGAAGGCGACCATAAGCGCACCCACCACAATGAGCAGCACAATGGCGACGATTTTAATGACGGCGAACCAGAACTCGATTTCGCCGAAGTTCTTCACCGAGGGCAGGTTCAGCAGCAGTAGCGCCACGATGACAGTGAGCGCAGGAATAAACTTGGGCACGTCGGGTAGCCAGTATTGCACGTAGCCGGTGATTGCGATGACGTCCGCAATACCGGTGACCACCCAGAAGAACCAGTACGACCAGCCGACGAAGAACCCGGCGCGAAGACCAAGAATGTCGGTAATGAAGTCGGTGAAGGACTTGTACTTGGGGTTCGAAAGCAGAATCTCACCCATGGCGCGTAGCACGAAGTAGATGACGCTACCGATAATTGCGTAGACGAAGACGATGGAGGGGCCGGTCAGGGCAATGGTCTTCGCCGAGCCGAGGAAGAGGCCGGTACCGATGGCACCGCCAATTGCGATCAGCTGGATGTGTCGGTAGCTGAGTCCGCGCTGGAGCTTGGAGTGCTCAGCTTCGGAGTCTAGGCCGGTGACGGAGTTGTGCTGCATTGGCTGCTGTGTCACGTATTTCTCTTTCCTGCGTCGATTCGCCCTAAATTTCACTCGGGGGCGAGTCCGGGTGGTTGGTATTCGTGCATAATCCTGAACGGCGCGCCAGGAGGCGGTTCCCGCGTTTCCCGAGCCGGCGCGGTGCGCTTGGGCTTGTGGGCTCCGATTTCGCGGGGCTTCCGATTTCTTGCATCACCAATATAGGGTTATGCAGAGAATGCATAATTTCAAATTTTACCCCCTCATACCCACACAAGTACAAGGAATACAACATCACCAGATTTTTGAGACGGGACGATTGAGACAGGGCGAGCCTGTGACATCTCTCAGCCTCCACCCGAAACACGCCCCGCACCACCCCTGAGCCGCCGCACTTTTGTCTGCGTACTGAATTTCTGTGTTTCTCAGCCCGGCATACTCCCGACTGGTTCAGTTTCACGCCCGGCTAGTTCAGCGTCATGCCAGCCCCACACGCCGCGAAACCGCACGGTGTAGCGGCGCTACGCTATTCTTTTAGGTATGTCTACTGAGAACACGCAGCCTAGCCAGGCACCCGAATCCACCGAAGAAAAGGCCAAGAAGCCGGTTCCCGAGGAATTCTTCCGCCAGCCCTACTCCTTCGTCCGCCGCGGCGACCGCCTCACCGCGCGCCGCCAGAAGGCGTGGGACACCTACTCCCCCACCCACGTGCTGGACATCCCGCGCCTGCGCACCGACACCTCCGTCGCACCCGAGGCAACCTTCGACCCGGTCAAGATTTACGGCCGCGAGGCATACCAGGTCGTCGAGATCGGTTCCGGTCTGGGCGAGGCGATTGTGCACCGCGCAGCTGAGGTTCCCGAGGCGAACTTCCTCGCCGTTGAGGTGTACACCCCCGGCATTGCGGACCTGCTGCTGAAGATGGGCAACGCCGGCGTGGAGAACGTGCGTGTGGCTCAGGCGAACGCGCCCGAGCTGCTCGACAACATGCTCGAGGAGAACTCCGTGGATGAGCTGTGGGTGTTCTTCCCGGACCCCTGGCACAAGTCCCGCCACCACAAGCGCCGCCTGGTGTCCCCGGCGTTCGCTGATAAGGTTGCGCGCGTGCTTAAGCCCGGCGGCATTTGGCGTCTGGCGACTGACTGGGAGGAGTACGCCCTGGTCATGCGTGAGGTTCTGGAGGCGCACCCCGACTTTGAGAACGTGAACCCGGGCGCCGGTGCGACCGAGGAGGATCCGCTGGGTGGTTGGGCTCCGCGTTGGGAGGGCCGTACTCTCACCAGCTTTGAGCGTAAGGCTCAGGAGGCGGGCCGCCGCGCGCATGATCTGACCTACCGCCGCAAGTAAGCGGAGTAGCGTTAGTACGCGACTTATACGTTAAAGCAGGTGAGGCTCCCCGATCATTCGGGGAGCCTCACCTGCTTATGCATGTCTAGACGGGATGATTGATAAACGTTTCAACAAGTCTATCTACCGTAAACTCTGTTCAGCGCTTACGTACATCTCTTAGCTTCACTGCCCGGCAGAAGCGAAAAAGATAAAGGACGCGATGAGAATAATAACGTTAGAAAACACGAGCCACTCAAGAAAAAATACTTTTCTAAATTTTCTAGTTGCGATACCGCCTAAGACTGAAATCTGCGCTCCCAAATAATTCATTTTTTCCTCTGCAGTAGCGTAGTCTAGCCCATCTAGAATCCTACTGTCTGAATATGACCCGTAGTAGTAGATATTCTCTTTTCCCTGTCCTTCACGCGTAGCAGGTTCTCCATTGTGCTCCTTGACGTACGGTTGCAGGGCAACTATGCCGACCAGCAAAGATGCAACGACAGATACAGCAAATAATGCGCTTAAAAATATAGTTACAGGATTCCAAATATTCGGTTTGCTGAGGAACGTTGAAATAAAGCCTCCATATGCAGCAACAATAACACCTTGGACGGTCAGCAACATCTGAATTTTGGAATCGCCGTGTTTAATCAGATCATTAAAATACTGGATAAGTTGCCAGCGTTCTTCCCGGTTCAGCCCCAATGAGTCCTCCTTGACAGGGGGATTTTCTTGAGATTTCTTGTCCTCATATGACATGCTTGTTCCTCTTTCTTACGGGCGGTTTCTAGCGTTAGTTTAGCTTGGATATGGCATCTGTATCTGAACTTTGGGCCACCTATGCGCTATTCGCTTATTACTCTACCCTGTGCTCCTCAGCGCGCTCTTTCCTAGGACCAGGAACTAACCATAAAAGCAGGTGAGGCTCCCCGGTCATTCGGGGAGCCTCACCTCCTTGTGTGTGGGTCCAAGTGCATGCGGGGCGGGGGTCTACCCTCCCTCGCGGCGTATACACGAAGACGCACAAGTCTATGCGGGCGGCTGACCAGCTCAAATGAACTAGAAGCGAGCTAGAACAGCCGAACCGTTTATCCAAGTGTAGCGGGTTTAACCGGTTTAGCGCTGCGGCTTCGTATCATCCGCAGTAGCCGGCTGGCGATGCTGACGATACAACACCACAGCCGAAGAACGCTGACGAGGCGCCGGGCGGGTACCGCGAGCAATATGCACCACATCGCCACTGGTACCGGCTGCGAACACGCGCTCCGCCAAGCCCAGCTTCACCTTCGCATCCTCAACCTGACGCTGCAGCGCCGCAATCTGCTCCTGCTGCTCCTCCACGAGGGACTCCAGCTCAATAATGCGGCGAATACCCTCCAGGGAGACGCCCTCCTGCGAGAGCTGCTGAATCTGCTGCAGACGGTTCACGTCACGCTGCGAATAGCGGCGCGCCTTACCGGGCGCACGCGAAGGCTGGACCAAGCCGATGCGGTCGTACTGGCGCAGGGTCTGCGGGTGCATGCCCGCCAGCTCAGCCGCCACAGAAATCACGAAAACCGGCAGGTCCACACTGTGCAACGGCTTGCCGCTACGGGACTTAGATGATGATTCTCGAGATGCCATGGTTTACTTCGCCTTCTTCAACAGATCCTTACGCGGGTTCTCCTGCGGTGCCAGTTTTACGAACTTATCGAATGCCTCCTGCGCCTCTGCGCTCAGCTCGGTGGGCAGTACAATCTCCGGGATGACCAGCAGATCGCCGTCGCCGCCCTTAGCCTTGAAGCCGCGGCCCTTGGCGCGCAGTCGGCGGCCGACCTGGCCGGGTGCCAGGCGCAGCTTCACGGTGGATGCGTCGGGCAGGGGCACCTCGATCACTGCGCCGTCAACAGCCTCGGCGAGGGTGACGGGTGCGCGCATAATCAGGTTGTTTCCCTCGCGAGAGTACACGGAGTCATCGGAGACGCGCACGGTGACCTTCAGGTCGCCGCCGCGCAGGCCCTTGCCGCGCAGGCGGACCTTCTGGCCGTCCTTAATGCCTGCAGGGATGCGTGCCTCGGTGTGGGAGCCGTCCGGCAGGAACACGGTCACGGTCGCGCCGGTGTATGCCTGGGCGAGGCTGATGCGGGTGCTGGTGGTACTCTCTTCGGGGGCTGCGTGCTGTGCGCCGCCGAAACCGCCACCGCCCATGCCGCCGAAGTCGGCGCTGGTGAAGCCTGCGGAGCGTCGGGAGCCGCCTGCGCTACCGCCGAAGAGGCCGCCGAGCAGGTCGTCAATGTTGATGCCTGCGCCGCCGTTGCTGAAGCCGCCGAATGCGTCCGCGCCGGGGTAGCCGGTGTAGCTGCCACCGCCGAAGCCGCCGCCTCCGAATCCGCCCATGCCAGATGCGCCGTAGCGGCGAATCTGGTCGTACTCTTCGCGCTGCTTCTTATCGGAGAGCACGTCGTATGCTTCCGAGATTTCCTTGAACTTCTTCTCTGCTGCGGCGTCGCCGGGGTTCAGGTCCGGGTGGTACTTGCGGGAGAGCTTACGGTACGCCTTCTTGATGTCGCTTTCGCTTGCGTCTTCGCTGACACCCAGTGCCTTATAAAAGTCGTCGGTTAGCCAGTTTTCACTTGCCATGTTGTGTTTCTCCTTCTGCGGTGATGCGCCGCCCTCCTCGGTTACGGGACGGCTTGCAGGGGCACCGCGTGCTTGTCTTAATGCTCTATATAAAAGTTTAGTCTACTTGACTCAATTTTGAAAGGGCTGAGCCAAAAAAAATAGCGCCCCTACAAGCCTTTAACCGCCACCACAGCTCGCCGAAACCCGCGCCAACACACCGGGTATAACAACCCCGGCAGAACAGGCGCACCGGGCGAACAGTCCAAGCCAGCAGCCCAGGCAAACAACAGGGCGGGCACTCCCCCACCAGGGAGAGCACCCGCCCGTCGTTAGTTATTCAGCCAATGCTGAGCCGACCACCTTACGGTGCGACAGCCACAGCCACCTGCGCGGTACGAACCACACGGTCGTTCACGCGGTAGCCGTAACGCAGAACCATGGAGACATGATCCTCAGCCACCTCGTCGGTGGGCTGCTGCAGAACAGCTTCGTGGATATTCGGGTCGAAGGCGTCGCCTACTTCACCGAAACGCTCCACGCCCTGCTTGCCGAGCAGCTCTTCGAGCTTGGTAGCGATGGAGGCGAAGGGGCCTTCCTGCAGGTCGCCGTGCTTACGTGCGGCGTCGATATCGTCGAGCACCGGCAGCAGTGCGCCGACCAGGTCACCGATTACGAAGTTTCGCAGCTGCTCCTTTTCGCGGGCGGTGCGGTTCTTGAAGTTAGTGAACTCGGCCTGCAGGCGAAGCAGGGAGTCCAGACGCTCCGCGGCGAGTGCCGCATCAGCAGATTCTGCTTCTACGGCGTCCTGGAGCTCAGCCTCGACGGCTTCCGCAGCTTCCTCGGGGCTTTCGACCGATTCAGCTTCGGGGTGGCCTTCCGCTGCGGGGGCGTTGAATGCCTCCTCCAGCGGGTCGGGGGTGGTGTTTTCCTGCTCAGCCATGATTACTTCTTCTCGTCTTCGTCGATAACCTCGGCGTCGACAACGTCCTCATCAGCGGCGGGCTTGGACTCGGATGCCTCAGCCTGAGCTGCTGCGTAGAGTGCCTCGCCCAGCTTGGACTGGGATGCCTGCAGCTTCTCGAATGCGGACTTCACTGCTGCGTCGTCGTCGCCCTCGAGTGCCTTCTTCAGCTCGTCGACATCGCCCTGAACGGAGGTCTTGACGTCCTCGGGCAGCTTGTCGCCGTTCTCCTTCAGGAGCTTCTCGACGGAGTATGCGACGGACTCAGCTGCGTTGCGGGTGTCAGCAGCCTCGCGGCGTGCCTTATCCTGCTCAGCGTGTGCCTCTGCGTCCTTGACCATGCGGTCGATGTCGTCCTTGGAGAGGGAGGTACCGCCGGTGATGGTCATGGACTGCTCAGCGCCGGTGCCCTTGTCCTTTGCGGAGACGTGCACGATGCCGTTTGCGTCAATGTCGAAGGTGACCTCAATCTGGGGCACGCCACGGGGTGCGGGGGCGATGCCGGTCAGCTCGAAGGTACCCAGGTTCTTGTTGTCGCGAGTGAACTCACGCTCACCCTGGAAGACCTGAATGGTCACGGAGGGCTGGTTGTCCTCTGCGGTGGTGAAGGTCTCGGAACGCTTGGTCGGGATTGCGGTGTTGCGCTCGATCAGCTTGGTCATCACGCCGCCCTTGGTCTCGATACCGAGGGAGAGAGGGGTGACGTCAATCAGCAGAACGTCCTTACGGTCGCCCTTCAGAACGCCTGCCTGCAGTGCTGCACCCATTGCCACGACCTCGTCGGGGTTCACGCCCTTGTTGGGCTCGCGGCCGGTGAGCTCCTTGACGAGCTCAGCGACGGCGGGCATACGGGTGGAGCCACCGACCAGGATGACCTCAGAAATCTCGGAGATGGACACACCGGCCTCCTTGATGACGTCGAGCACGGGCTTCTTGGTGCGCTCGAGCAGGTCGTGGGTCAGTTCCTCGAACTTTGCGCGGGTCAGCTTCTCGTCCAGGTGGATGGGGCCCTCGGGGGTCACGGACAGGTACTGCAGGGAGATGTTGGTGCTGGTTGCGCTGGACAGTTCCTTCTTAGCCTGCTCAGCTGCCTCCTGCAGACGCTGCAGAGCGATTTTGTCCTTGGACAGGTCTGCGCCGGTCTTTGCCTTCACCTGTGCGAGCAGCCACTCGACGATGCGCTGGTCCCAGTCGTCACCACCGAGGCGGTTGTCACCGCTGGTTGCGCGAACCTGAATGGTGGAGAAGCCGTCGTCGTCCTTGCCGACTTCCAGCAGGGAGACGTCGAAGGTACCGCCACCGAGGTCGAAGACCAGGATGAGCTCGTCTTCCTTACCCTTGTCCAGGCCGTATGCCAGTGCTGCGGCGGTGGGCTCGTTGACGATACGCAGGACGTTCAGGCCTGCGATCTCGCCGGCTTCCTTGGTTGCCTGACGCTCAGCGTCGTTGAAGTATGCCGGGACGGTGATGACAGCGTCGGTGACGGTGTCGTTCAGGAATGCCTCTGCGTCGCCCTTCAGCTTCATGAGGATACGAGCGGAGATTTCCTGCGGGGTGTACTTCTTGCCGTCGATCTCGGTGGTCCAGTCGGTGCCCATGTGGCGCTTGACGGAGGAGATGGTGCGGTCGACGTTGGTCACTGCCTGACGCTTTGCGACGCTACCGACCAGAACCTCGCCGTCCTTGGAGAATGCGACGACGGAGGGGGTGGTGCGGGTGCCCTCTGCGTTAGCGATGACGACCGGGTCGCCACCTTCCAGTGCTGCTACGACCGAGTTGGTGGTACCGAGGTCAATACCTACTGCACGTGCCATATGTTTATTCACTCCTTAGGTGTTAGTGCCCCGCTTCTTCTAATGCGAGGCGGGTTAGTTTGAAAGTTTTGGAGGCGGTCGGTGCTGCGCGTGCCGCCCCGTGTGGGGTGGTCTGCGCGACTCCTTGAGCCTCATGTACTCAAGTATGCACTCCCCTGGCTGGGGTGTCAATAGAGTTGAGCGAACTTTACTCAACTTTTTTGTGTGGAGTGGCGTGAGGGGTGGGTTTTTCAGGGTTCTGGAGGGGTGTTTTGGGGGCGATTTTGGGGCGCGGATGGGCGGTTTTACCGCGAAATTTCGGGGTTTTTGAGTGACGCGAGGGCTCGGCGCGGCGATTCAGCCCACGGCGGACATGGGCGGGCTAGTTGGGCAAAAAAATTTTTAAAAATCTTTAAAAAAAGGGGTGAAAACCCGAAAAATTGGGGTGCGAGAGGTGTCGGAAGATGGTCTGGGCGCACCCTTATATAGGGTGTGCGGGGTGATTTTTAGGCGCGATTTTTAGGCCTGGAGGCTAGGCCTCTAGCGGCGTTGCTAGGGGTGCGCTTCGCGCAGACATCCCAACTACGGGCACCTGCCCTGAGATCTCAGAGATTCGTTCCTCTTATATAGAGACCTGTGTGCAAGCTCCATCGCTCGCTCTATAGAGGTATCTCTGCTTGTCCGACCCGCAATTCTTCAACCCTCACCTGTGGCTTGAGGCTACCAGCCTGCCGTATGCTGGATACGACCATATCCTCTCAAAGTAGACAGGAGAACCCGTTGTCCGGACCAGACCCCCTCCCCCATCCCAACAAGAATAAACATTCAAAGAAATTGACGTTTCATCTTATACTATCTAGCATTTTAACATCATTGGGAATAGTTATTTTTCTATTTGTTGCCTACCTACACTTCAATGAAGTTAACAATGCAGCAAATAATGCAACAAAAGCTTCCAATCTTAAAAACTTAAAAGACCTAGCCCTCATTGTAGGAGTAATATGCTCAACATTTATATTATATTCCACATATACACTCTCGAAAATAATAAAAAATCAAAATCCGCTAAAAATACTAGCCATTTATACAGCCCTTGCGGCACTTACATCAAGTATATTATATAAGACAGAGCTCATTGGAAACCTCGGGGAAGTTTTTAACGTTTTAGTTGCGCTAGCCGCATTGTTTTCCCCTTTCTTTATATCCCAAAAAAATAATCATGAAGCATCGCTAATTCAACAGCAAATAAATATCCAAGAAGATAAAAACGTCAACGATAAATATATTGCACGTGAAAATTTAGCTGCAAAGGCTTCCCGTGAACTTGATACCGGAGGGGTTGCTTCTCGAGCAGCGGCTGTAAAAATTCTAGTTAATTTAGCTGATGAATGGCTCGAAGACGAGAATGTCGCCGTTGAGAAAAAGGACAAAAATTGCCAGAATATTATTGAAATACTTTGTACATACATACGTTCCCCTTTTCCTTTAGCGCACATCACAGAAAATTCTAGTGACGCGATAAATTCTATTCAAACAAAAAATAATTACAGTGAAAATTATCGAATATTAGAAGAGGAACGTGAAGTCCGTGAAGCAATTATTAAATCCATAAAAGACAGGCTCAGCAATGGCTTAGACATTAATAAAAAGCCCCTTGAAGGTCCTTGGTCAAAGTATGAATTCGATTTTCACGGAGCAATTTTTTTCTATACTCTGAACCTTTCTAACGCACATTTTAAATCACTCGCAGATTTTTCAAATACTATCCACAAGAAATCGATTTTCAAAAACTCCCTATTTGCAGGAAAGGCCATATTCGAAGGTTCTTCATTTAAGAAATTTGCAGACTTTGAGAACACGGAATTTACGGACGGAAATTTCGAGGGAGCAGAATTCTCTGACTCATCCTTTATCAAGGCAAAAATCAATAATGCCAATCTAAAAAATTCAAAGTTCACCCCCGAAGAGAAAATTATTATAAGCTTCGAAGATGCAAAGCTTATGGATGCAAATCTTGAAGGTGCAAAATTCACCGAGTGCAGCTTCTATAAAACAGAGTTTATTGATGCGAAATTCAATTATTCGAAAATTAAAAATCAATTCCCATTTGGGGGCTTTAATGACTCAATATTTACAGGAACCACAAGTTTTATATCTGCAGAATTTCTGGTGAATGCAAATTTTGAACGCGCAACATTCCGGGGTATAACCCACTTTGTTGGAACAACATTTCACGGACCAGCTCGTTTTCAAGATTCCAATTTCTTTCAAGATTTAAGTATCATTAAAACCCCTTCGTTTCCTGACAGAACAGAATTTGGGGGGTCTACTTTTATTAAAAATGCAGATTTCTCCAATGCTACATTTACTGGAAGCACAAATTTAGCGGGAACAACCTTTAATGAATCAGCAATTTTCACCAAGTCACAATTTCTGACCCAAGAATCTCCTTTTGACCCTACTAATGACTTTGCATTACGTAAGGCAAGATTCTCAACCAAAGTTGCTCGTCGTAAATCTGATTTTGATGTGAGGGAAGGAAGCTTCCCTATCGAATCTGTAAAAATTATTTTAAACAACCAAGAATTCACAATACCAAGGTATTGCATACTTTTTGATTTTATTAACCCAGAAACACCTGAAATTTACGCGGATTCTCAACAACCATAAATAATAGGCAGAATTCCCCGTCATGAGCGCTACAACATGGTGGGGAATTCTTCTATGCCACCGCGAGCGCAAAGGTCGGGGCTCTCCCCTATGCTGGATATAAGCCAGCACCGGAGCAGGAAGGGCACACCCCCATGAACCTCAACAAACTCTTAACTGCGCTGCGGCAACGCAAAAGCACCCCAGCACGCAACCAGCAGGCCGGGCGGCGCGAACGCTACACGCACGCTCTCGAACAATTCCTCGACGGGCAGCCCGCCGTACGCCTCGGCGGGGTGTACACGCTCGCGAACCTCGTAGACGAATGGCTCACCGACGCTTCCCTCCCCGAGCAGGTACGCCGCGAAGAAGCCCAAACCATTATCGACGCGCTAACCGGGTGCATCCGCGCACCCTACCCCCTCGCGCAGAAACGGCAGGTCCTAGAATCAGACGAGGCCCCCGAAGGGTACGAAGGCGACTTTACGCGCGATCAGGAGGCACTACGCGAAGAGCAGCTGGTGCGCCGCGCGGTCTTCATGGAGTTCAGCCGCCGCCTCGCCGCCGTTGCCGAAAGCCCCGAGAAAGACAACGGAGAGAACCAGCAAACGGTGCCGCCAATATCGCCCATGTGGGCTGACCTACGCTTCGACTTTGGTGGTGCGCCCATCTTCTACCCGCTACGGCAGCTATACTTTCAGAACGCCGATTTCGCCTCCGCAACCTTCTACGGCCCGGCGGATTTTTCCGGCGCAACCTTCCACGGTGACACCAGCTTCTCGGCAGCACAGTTCACCACTGACGCATCCTTCCACGGCGCGAACTTCACCGACTGGGTGGGGTTCAGCGCCGCACACTTCGCGGGCGCGGCAGAGTTCAGCGGGGCACATTTTGCGGACGCGGCAAGCTTCGCAACCGTAACCTTCACCGGCGAGGCCGACTTCTCAGACGCGGTCTTCTCGGCTGCGGCTGACTTCGCGGTAGCCTCCTTCGAGTCCGATGCCGACTTCTCACGTTTGAACACCGCGGGCATAGCCAGCTTCGCGGCGGTCACCTTCGACGGAAAGGCAGTATTCACCGCCTCCACGTTCCACGATGAAGCGCACTTCGCCGCGTCCGTCTTCAACCGTCCGGCGGTGTTCTCCAAGTCGCTGTTCGGCGGGGTCGCGCGCTTTGCCGGTATAGCCACCAAGCAGTCCGCAATGTTCAGCAACGTACGCTTTGCGAGCGCGGCGGACTTTAGCGGGGCGTCCTTCACACAGTACGAGGATTTTGGTGGGGCGCGGTTCGACGGCGACGCCACGTTCAGCCGGGCGTCTTTTATTGCGCTTCCGAGGACGCGCTATGAGATGGATTTCCCGCAGCGAGCGAACTTCGGTAACGCGACCTTCGCGCAGGATGCCGACTTTAGTAAGGCGACGTTCACGGCGCATGTCGGCTTCTACAAGGCGACGTTCGCGCGGGAGGTGAGCTTCAACGGGGCGAGCTTTGAGGGCGCCTACTTCGCGGATGCGACGTTCGGTCATGGCGCGGATTTCAGGCAGACTAGCTTCATGTATGTTAAGCCGTCCTTTGAGGCTTTGGATAGGCGGCTGCAGAGGGCACGGTTCTCGGCACAGGCGGATCCGCAGGATTACCTGTTCGAGGCACGTCCCGAGAGCCCGCACGGTTTCAGTTGCGGCACGGCGAAACTTCTTAATAGAACGTTCGTTCTCCCTGTCGGTGTGGTGCTGTACGACCCGGACTCCTGGGACGAAGAGCAGCAGGAGTACACCCGCGTCAGTGAGCCTGTGCAGTAATATCTAGAGGCCCCGCCACGTGAATATGTGGTGGGGTCTTTGTTTGTGACCGATAGAAGCACAGGTCAGAAAGTTTTACACTATGCTAAAAGGTGACCATTCCTTTCAAATTAAGCAGGAGATTGCATTGCAAGATAGTAACTCTACTCCACCCCCTCCCCACAATACACAAAAGACTGCCGACCAAATAAGTGCAATAAACACAAAGAATGCCATTTTATCTGAATTAAAATTTTTAGCAGCTTCCATTTTATCCCCACTTGCAGTATGCCTTATATTAATATTCCCAGAATTCAATAAAATTAATCTTGCAACATTTATAACACTAATTGCAATTTCCACAATACTACCATTCGCAACACTTGCAAAAGGGCTCCACTACGCCACCAAGAATCACGCTAGCCACAAAGGTAAATTCCCTCAAGCCAACAAAGGAATCCCAGAAAAGAACAATTCCACAAATAATAGCCCATCAGTAACAAATTATGTAAAAACCATATTAACAATGATGCCTATCGCGATATCAATATCTTTTATCCTTACACTAAGTTATTATATTTGGGCTCTCGAAAACAACATCAGCCAAGCTTTTGGGATAACTTCGATTCGTTTCTCTCAAGATAAATACCGAATGATATCTGCTACTCTCATGATTCTATTTATCCTATATTTATCACTAGTTCCCCTGCTTGCATTAAAAATTTCTCATCCATGGCAGCACCCCTCTTTCCTCAAGACGGCAAGCCGCTGGAGCGAGGATCTAAATACGTGCACTTCCGCAACGCTGAATACTGCATGCATCATTCTCCTCACGGGAATTCCAGCTTCACTAACATTTCGTTTCATGCTACCCGATAGCTACGCAACAAATATACATTTATTTACGACAACCACATTTTTATTTGCACAGACAAGAATTCTCGCCCCAACACCACCAAGCAAATATGAGCTGCTAAAGAGAGTCACAACATTCAACTTAACAGGTAAAGGGCTAATATCTACACTAGTCTTTCTATTGTCCATCTTGTCCCTAAAATTTTTATTACCCACATTGGCCATACAAATGGGTGAATCCATTGTCGCAACAGGCCCCAATGCCATGAATCCAATGCGCGCATATTCATGCATTTTTTCCCAGAAGGATCTAAATAAAGAGTCTATAGCATTTGGGATTGTTGCAGATTCAAAAGATTCATCCATACATATCTTCTCCCCCGAATACAATTCTAAAAATAAAAGCTACGTACATGTTGGAGAAGATGGGAAAATTTTCCCCAACACTCCATTAGAAAGCTATATAAACTTAAAAGAAAATTACATAATTGAGCAATATGACGATTCTAAACATAATTACGACTGGGAAACAGGGAAGTGCACACATAAGTAACCCCATATAAATATTTGCAGAGTCATCTTTGTATTTTTTAGACCCCGCCGAACCACGTCGGCGGGGTCTTCACGTCTGTTCAAGGATGACTCGTTGCAGGCCACTTTGCACTATGCTGAATGGTGACCGTTCCTCTCAAAGTAGATAGGAGAACTAGACACATGCATTTAGATTCGACGGGGGCCTGGTGGCTACTTGGCATATGCGCAGTTTTAGTTGTCATCTTCTTACTCGTTGCACATTTCACACAGCTAAAGACAAAAATACCCCGGTTCTACAGCTGGATTGGGGCAATCGCCATCTTCGGCGGAGCATTAGCTTTTCTCTTGCCCATCGCGCTCAATTCCGGTTTCGGAAAGGACGATGACGGTCCAGTTCTTCGGCAGCTCATCCTCTACACCACCGGTGGTCTTCTAGGTGTCATTACTCTTGGTGAAACTCACCGAAAGAATAACCAGGAAAAAGAGAAAAACGAAAACGATCATACCCGTCAGGTGTATGCGGAACGCCGAAGCCGCTACACCAAGGCTGTAGAGCAACTAGCAAACGAGAAAGCAGCTGTCCGTTTGGGCGGTATCTATACACTTGTGGGCTTGGCCGATGAATGGCTTGCGGACGATAGCCTCACTAAAGATAAACAGAACGAAGAAGGACAGGTTATTATCAATAACCTCTGTTCCTATATTCGTTCCCCCTTCCCACTGGCGGCAAAAATTGAAGAATACGAAGCCCACAAGGAACTAGAAAAGCTCCAGAAATCAGAATCCGGGAAGCTCAGCGAAGAAGAGTCTTTACGGCTCCAGATTCTGATTAAGCGTTTTGAAGATTCTGATGAATACGAAAAACCTAAAGACATCACCACAGACTATGCAAAGTTCCACGAAGAACAGGACGTACGCCGCACTATCTTCGTTGAGATGAGCAAGCGCAGTAGTACCTTCACCAAGAATGATAAGGGTGAAATAATCGAAACCGTTCCAGGAATCTGGAGTGACTTTGATTTCGATTTCAGCCGAGCTCCCATTTTCTATTCTCTCAGTAGCCTCACGATTGAGAAAGGTAATTTTTCTTCTGCCAAGTTCTACAGCAAAGCAGACTTCAGCGGGGCGACCTTCACCCAAAACGCGGATTTCAGCAAGGCGACCTTCACCCAAAACGCAAACTTCAGCTGGGCGAAATTCACCCAAGACGCGAGCTTCAGCGGGGCGACCTTCACCCAAAACGCAAACTTCAGCTGGGCGACCTTCGCCCAAAACGCAAACTTCAGCTGGGCGAAATTCAACAAAATCATGCTCTTCGACAAGGCAACCTTCAACAACGAAGCACACTTCGGCGAAGCGACCTTCAACAAATTGGCTGGCTTCGGCGAGACGGTTTTCAACAACGAAGCACACTTCAGCAAGGCAATCTTCAACAAGGGAGCATACTTCGGCGAAACGACCTTCAATCACGAATCGCGCTTCGGCGAGACGCTTTTCCGCGACATCGCGCACTTCGTCAAGGCAACCTTCACCGGAAACGTAGACTTCGGGGGCGCGGAGTTCTCCGAAAGGGCAAACTTCTGGGGCGCAGAGTTCAGTGGAGACGCAGACTTCAAGGACTCATATTTCGCAAAGTATGCACCCATATTTGCAGATGACTCCAGCGCTGCCCGATTCTCTAACCGAATCAATTGGGCAGACAGCAACTTCTCTGTTCATTCCAGAAGTCAGCCTATTAACCCTGGTGATGCAACGCTCGACGGTAAAACCTTCAGAATCCCTCTCGGGACAGTAGTTTTCAGCCCAGATTCATGGAATGAAGAAAGCAAGAAATACATCCGCATAAGCGACCCTGCGAAGTAAAACTCTCTATTACCTCTGTCGCCGGGAAATCGCGTCCTGGGTAGCTCACCAGCACAGCCCCGCCCATGTCCTCTGATCCAGCGGGGCTGTGCCATGCCCGCCACCCCACCGATACACTAGAACCATGTACCGAATCATGACTGTCTGCACCGGCAACATCTGCCGCTCCCCCGTCGGCGAATACCTCATCCGCCAGCACGCCCAAGAAGCCGGCGTGCCCGTCACCGTCACCTCCAGCGGCATCAGCAACGAAGAAGAAGGCAACCGCATCGACCCGCGCGCCGCCGCGCAGCTCGCCACCCGCGGTATCGACCCGTCCGCGCACCACGCCAGCGTCTTCACCGTCGAGGACTTCGACCGCAACGACCTCATCCTCGCCATGGACGCACCCCACTACCTGCGCCTCAAGTCCCTCGCCCGCAACGAGGACGACAAAGCCAAAATCCGTATGATGCGCAGCTTCGACCCGAAGGTCACCACCACCCATCTGGACCAGCTCGGCATCTACGACCCCTGGTACGGTAGCGAACGCGACTTCGTGTACACCACCGGCCTCATTGACGCCGCCGCACGCGGCCTCATCAACCACCTCAAGCAGGAAGGCGACGCCCAGTGAGCCAGCGTATCCCCCTGAACCAGAACCGCCGCGTCACCGGCACCGCCGAAATCCTGGAGCTCTGCAAAGACATGCTGCGCCTGGAGCACGGCATCGGCAACGACTTTGACATGGACACCGCCGAATTCGCCGAATTCCGTGAGCAGTTCCTCGCGGACTTCGCACAAATCCCGCTGATTATCGGCATTGACGGCCGCAGCGGCACCGGCAAAACCAGCCTCGCCGCGCAGCTTGAGCAGGAGCTCACCGCCGCCGGCCACAGCGTGCACGTGCTGCACCTGGACGACTTCTACCCCGGCTGGGACGGCCTCTTCGATGGCGTGGAGGCGTGGGACGCGCTATCCGTGCAGCTGACCGAAGGTATTGCCGGAACCTACACCCCGTGGGATTGGGAGGCGGGCACCCCCGGTGAGGTGCGCACCGTCGACCCGGCGGCTACGCAGGTCATCATCTGTGAGGGTGTCGGCGCGATTGCTGGCGCCTGCGAGGTGCGTATTCTCGCCACCGCCCCGGACGAAGTGCGCCACGAACGCGCCATGGCTCGTGACGGTGACACGTTCCGCCCGCATTGGGAACGCTGGGCGGCGCAGGAGGAGGCGTTGCTCGCCGAGATCCCGGAGGACTACGCGACCGTGGACTTCATCTACGACAGCGCGGCGCAGTAGTAGCCGCCTACAAGACAGTAGGGCCCAATGCTTTGTGTATCTCGAAGTATTGGGCCCTACGGCTATTCAGAGGCAGTTTTGTTCAGGCGCTGTTTTACTCGGGCATGGGAGCCGGGCTAGCGGATTCCATGCGGTCTTTATCCCAGTAGGTTGAGGTATTGCTCGGCGCGTGCGTGGAGGCGGTGCCGTCTTTTTCGTTACCCGGGTGGTTGTTAGAAAGCACAGCGAGGATTACGAGCAAGACGCAAGCTATGAGCAGCAGGATACATAGCAAATATTTGTAATAGTGGTTGCGCATCTGAGGTTGTCCCTCCGGTCGTATCGCGTGGTATGACCAACGTAAGTTATGCGGTTGGGCCTAGCAATGCTTCTCAAGGATATTTCTCAAATATTTCTGCATGGGCTTGGGGTTGCTGATTAGCAAACTAAAGCAAACGGCTCAAGGGGCGGTGTTATCCGTAAGCGACATCAGGGTGTCCGAAGCGAAGCGAGGACGGGTGCCCCTGTAGGAGCGTGGAGAACACCGCCTCCTTCTACGCACCTTCCCCCAAGCCCTCCCAACCCAGCTCAAAAAAATATCAAACGTTTAACTTACGAAGCCACCCCCGATTCTGCTACCGTGAACAAGTTGTGCTTCCAGCCTGCGCAAGCTCATCCCCCGGGGCGGTACCACCGCATCCACGTCTTGTAGAGCCGCAGGCGCCGTTGCACGCGCATCACACAGAAAGAAAAACTAAGACTAATGTCTTCGAAGTCGATTAAGACCTCCTTCGGGCTATCGCCCCTTTTCATTGTTGTTCTGGCGCTACTGACCGCTATCGCGCCGCTTGCCACGGACATGTACCTGGCGGCGCTGCCTTCAGTCGCTGAGAACCTGAACACCACCAGCACGAACGCATCGCTGACGTTGAGCGCGTTCATGGTGGGTATGGCGCTCGGCCAGCTGGTCGTGGGTCCGCTGTCGGATAAGACGGGCCGCCGCAAGCCGCTGCTGATCGGTGCGGTCATCTGTTTTATTGCGACGGTGGCGTGTGGTTTCGCGCCGAATATTGAGCTGCTGATTTTTGCGCGTTTCATGATGGGCTTCACCGGTTCGATTGGTGCGGTGCTGGCGCGTTCTATCGTGGCTGACACGACTGAGGGTCTGGCGACCGCTAAGCTCATGGGCGTCATGATGATGATTAACGGCTTCGCGCCGGTGCTTGCGCCGCTGTTTGGTGGCTGGGTACTGTCGTGGGGTAGCTGGCGCGATATTTTCCATGTGCTGGGCGTGATTACCGCGATCATGATGCTCGGCGTGATCTTCGTGATTAAGGAGACCCTGCCGGTGGAGGAACGCTACCAGGGCACCGCCTTGAGCGTGTACTCGGAGCTACCGAAGGTCTTCAAGATTCGCCGCTACCTGGGTTTCATGCTGACGATGTGCTTCGCGTTTGGTGCGCTGTTCTCGTACATTTCCGGTTCGACGTTTGTGCTACAGAAGATTCTGGGCCTGTCCGAAACCCAGTTCACGATCGTGTTCGGTGTGAACTCGATTGGTATTGTGCTGTTCAGTGCGATTGCAACGAAGCTGGTGGGTCGTGTGGCGCAGCGCCGCATTGTGAATGTCGGCGTGGTTAGCCTGCTGGTGGTGTCTTCGCTGCTGGTGGTTAGCTTCCTTGTCGGTATTTCGCTGGTGCCGACGCTGGTTCTGCTGTTCCTGCTGACCAGCTCGTGCGGCCTGATTTTTGGTAATGCTTCGGCGTTGGCGTTGAACGAGGCGCGCCACATGGCGGGTAGTGCTTCGGCGGTGATGGGTACGGTTCAGGCGATGCTGGGTGCGTTGGCGGCGCCGCTGGTGTCGTTTGCCGGTGAGCATGAGTACCTGCCGATGGGCTTCTCCATTCTGGGTTTCGCGGTCCTGACGGCGCTGGTGCTGTGGACTACGCCGCGTAAGGATTCGGACTACTCGGCTGACGGTTTGAGCCACGGTGCTGGTGAAGGTCAGGGTGCTCCGGCGGCGGGTCACTAGCCGTTCATAAGTACATATCTGTGCGTATGCCCAGGAGGGGCGGTGATATCCGTAAGCGACATCAGGGTGCCCGAAGCGAAGCGAGGACGGGTGCCCCTGTAGGAGCGTGGATAGCACCGCCCCTTCTGCGTGCCTCGCGTATCTGCCCCTGTAGGAACGAGGGCGAGCACTGTCTTCCCCCTCCGGCCAGGCATGCGAACGTACAATAAAACTATGTCTAGTACCGTAATTCTTCTGAACGAGCAGAACCCGCAGGGCATCTTCGTTGACCCGTCCGTGCCCCTCATCAGCGTTGATGATCAGGGTTTCACCCGCGGCGACGGCGTCTTCGAGACCATGCTGTCCGTCAACCGCCGCGTGCGTAAGCTCGGCATGCACCTGTCCCGCCTCGAGTCGTCGGCGCGTATGCTGGATTTGCCCGACCCGGAACCCGAGATTCTGCGTTCGGCGGTGGAGCGCCTCATGCGTGAGGCGACCGCCGGTGCCGAGACTGCGCTGGGTGAAGAGCACATCGTGAAGATCATTATTTCGCGTGGCCCCACCCAGGCGGTGACTTCCATGCAGCCGGGCCCGTACACGCTGATTATGGCGTCGCCGGTGCCCTCCTCCATCGTGAAGCGCCGCACCGAAGGCGTGAAGGCGATGCTGCTGCCGCGCGGCCACGAGCCGATGGACAACAGCGCCTACCCGTGGCTGCTGGCGGGTGCGAAGACCCTCTCCTACGCGGTGAACATGGCGGTCCTGCGATACGTGCAGGAGCGCGGCGCGGATGACGCTATCTTCATCACTGACGAGCGTCGCGTGCTGGAGGGTGCCACCTCCTCGGTGCTGGTTGCCAAGATTGAGGACGGCAAGAAGGTGCTATACACGCCTGAGCCGAGCCACGGAATCCTCCCCGGCACCACGCAGGGCGCGGTGTTCGAGGCGGCACGCCAGGCCGGCTGGGAGCTGGGCTTCGGACCGCTCTACCCGCAGGATTTGTTCGAGTCGGACGGCGTGTGGTTGGCGTCGTCGGTGCGTCTGATTGCGCCGGTAACTCATCTGAACGGCACGGCACTGGCGCATGACCCGGAGCTGACCGCGACCCTGTTGAACTACCTGGCGCAGCAGAGCTAAACGCATACAAAAAGGGACGGTATTATCCGAGCGAGGATAATACCGTCCCTTTGTGCTGTCTATGGTCAAGGGCAGGAGGTGCGTGTACCTTCCTGAAGCGACATCAGGGTGCCCGAAGCGAAGCGAG